>CALMVY010000203.1 GCA_937873245.1 uncultured Arthrobacter sp.
CTGCTGCCTTCGCTCCTTGAATCGGAATCTGGCCGGGATCACCGGGGCGGTTCCGTAGCACGACACCGGGGCGTTGTCGGCGTGTCAGGCACTGGGCGCGGCCGCAGGGCTAGGGCCAGCAGTCAGGCAGCGGGAGCGCAGGCGGTGGCACGCCGTTTCACGTGAAACAATCACCACCTTCGGAGCGCGGGACTCGCCGGCCTCAAATAGAGTCTGGCCATACTGCGGAGAGATGCGCGCCCAGTCGTCGTCAAGCGTACTTGGTTCATACAGGCCGGGCGGGCGGGTCCAGCTGCTCGCTCTTTGGGGGGATATGCTCTGCCTGGACACCCGCGGCAAGGGAACTCTTGTTTCACGTGAAACATCTCGGACCCAGAACCAACGCTGCAACCCACTGAGCCGACCGGGAGCTGTGAGCGCAACCCAACTATTTGATATTTAACTATCGAATCGGGCAGGCCCGAGCAACGTGGTCACTACGGGGTGTCTGCCCCTTGGACAGGCACTGGAAGGGCGGTCTCCGCATAAATCCTCCGCGCAGCCACTCCTACGTCAGGCAAAGTTGGTGCAGCAGCCAACACCGGTTGAGTGTTTCACGTGAAACACCTTCCGAGGCCGGTCGGGGAGCAGGGATGGAGCCGGCGGGGGAGAACCAAGCTCTGGGTATCGAAAACCCACCGAGATAGGCGCCCTGTTGCCCCCTGTGACACTCACTAGAGACAGCAACGGCGTAGCCAGCAAACTGATGATGTGGGCTCTAGGAAGCCCCGTGGCCAGTCCCCGCGTCAGCGCGCTCATCATGAGAGGCGGCACCTGATCTTCAACCTCAGCTGGGCCCGGCTGCGTCCATCCCGCATCGGGCGGACCTTCCTCAGGGGGCCTGGGAAGTACTCCTGCTGTGAGCCCGGGCCCTGCTGCCCCACAACGCCGAATGGCGCAGCCCGTCACCCACAGGCCATCGATCGAGCGGTACAGGGACCCGCGACTGGGCACGTGATGGCAAAACCTTTGCCCACGCTCTGTGGAATCAAGCGGCGACCTAGCGACTGTTAACAGCAGCCGTGCCACCGACGGGACACAGAGACCGGGTCCGCCGTTTGTTCCGCCAAGCTTCCTGCGCGATGCCCCCGGCACCAAAGGCTCACCGCAAAAAACTCACCGTAGAGAAAAGACCATCCCGTGCGCGGGCGTGGCGGTCAGGCCTTTGTGCACAGCTCCTTGCCTTCCTCGATGGATCCGCCGACACATAGCGATGCCTTGTGGTCGCAATGGAGCAATCCTCCTACCTCTTGTTCGCACAGCATGAGCAGCTTCTCACCCGCCAGGCTGGCGCTAGGCTGCTGGTGGCTACACTGGGCGGCGCGAAGGCTGCCAGGCCCGCAAAAAATTGTGCGGCGTGAAGATCGCGTAGCCGGTCTATTCGGACGCCCTAAGCCACTTCATGGGCGTCGTTATACCCGGACAGCTGGTCACCGGCATGGCCAAACCAGGGGCCGACCGATGATGGGCCGGCCGATGAAGGGCGGCCTGATCCACGGCCGGCTGTTGGTGCGTGTGGCTAGCCGTGGGACCTGCCGGTCAAATGGACCAGTCGACGTTCGGGCCAGGGGTGCGACAATTCGTCCGCCGATCTGCTCCTATCAGGCGGCCTATTACGGCAGCACTCATGGAGGACGGCGGTCGCATGTCCACCAACCGGATTGCTCAGTTTCCGGCTCCATCATCCCAATTTCCACAGCGTTCTCCACAGAACTTATGCACACAGTTATCCACAAGGCATGAGGGATTTCTCACAGCTGACTTGGCTGGCCGGTCGACGGATGAAGAGCCAATCATCCGCCTTGCACCGGACATCCCAACGGGTTCTTCGCCGACCGCGCTGCGGCCCACCCACTGCGGCGACCACCCCGCCGCAGCAGCGACCGCCGAAAATCCCCGAGTTTCAGGAAAAATTAACCAGCAACAGGGGATTTATGAAGCACGGACGGGTGTGCGTCAGTCCACGTTTCCAGCGCTGAATCTGTTTCACGTGAAACAGCATGGGTGCGATCGTATTGGCGCCGGGGGCCGCCACCGTCGACGCGGTGACATCGACTGAGGTCAGTGGCGCCCAAGGCGGTCGTCCACAAACTAATCCACAAAGTTATCCACAGCGATATCCACCGACCTGTCCACTGCCTCGGCCGACCCTTTGGCGACGCCGACCCGCGTGCCAGCGGACGAACAGTGACAAGACTGTGCAGCGAAGTAGGTCGGACTACGAACAAGCGCCCGCCAGGGACAGAGACAAACTCAGAGTTCCCACGCTGGCCTTGTACACCAAGAGCAAGTCAGTCTTTGCTCCGGCAGGTACCACACCCTCGTTCTCTATCGACGGGCGCTCACAGCCACGGTGGCTTCCGGGCGGGATTGGCCACTCGGGCAATCACCACGGCTATGAGCGGGAGCGGCGACCTGCACCAAGTGTCGTGTCGTGGCGCGCAAAGTTGGCCAGGAAGACGGTCCGCTATGTACCATCGCCGTCCCACTGTCGATGTCACTAATCCCTGATTCCGGTCGGTCCTGGAAAGAAGGATCCGTCTCATCGCTTCCCGGAAACGTTGACACCCATTCAATCGCCGGCGAAGTCACACCCCTACCCGCACAGCGTACCCGCCGCTCCGGCCGCCGCCGGACGCCGCAGTGCCCGGGGGACAGCGGCCACCCCGAATCCGCGCCTGTCCATCAACAGTTCCGCGTGCCCTCTGGATGCCGGACAGATGCCCTACTCCCGGAGCTGACATTTTATGATCCCCACCGCAGCTGCGCACTGGCGTCGCAGACCCAGCCCCGTAGGCAACAACCGCCACCAGGGGCGACACCGGGTCAGATTCGGTCGCCGGCGCTTGAGGAGACGTTCGAGCCGTCCTGCTTCACGGGTAGGGGGCCATCTGTACTCAGGTGCCGCAGGGGCTTCCGCGGGTCTTGCTACGGCCTGCTGTGCCAGCCCTAGGAGCACAGGCTGGGGCGCCGCAGCCTGGGTCCGGAAACCGGGGTCCAGGGGCCCTGGGACAGCAGACATCGATCCAGGGACAGCACGTTTCACGTGAAACGGGCTGCCCCTTTGGATCACCAGCTTCGAACGCTGCGACGGCCTCACAGGTAACACCATCGAATGATGAGTCAGCTTTCAAGTGGCAAATTCAGAACTGCTAGGAGGCGGCCTAGCTGCTTCTCCAGAGCGGCAGCGGCGGACGCCCACGCGGAACAAGCGCAACAGCGCGAGGATCCGGCCAGCGGTGGTATCTGTAGCGTACTGGCACCCGTGCCCGGACGCGGATAGTTCGCCAGCGCCAGCTGATGCATCGGCCAAGGTATCAACGTGCCCACAAAGATCCGTCCGCTCCCCATGCAGGGGCATGCGAAGATGCCCGCTGCCCGGTCGGTTCAAGCCCCATGGGGACGTTTCACGTGAAACACGACTGTCAAAGTTCTCCGCTCCGGCGAGGTGCTTCCCCGATGGGGTTGCACAGCCGAGTACACCGAGGAATCCGGGGATCGGCGGTCTAAAGAGGCCCGGACGGCGATCGGAAGGCTCTAGAGCGTACCTTGCACGCTACCGCGGCACTCCACACCTTCCGGTATAGACCCTCCATTATGGACTCTTTCGGTAGATCAGGTGGGGGGTCTAAAAGCGCACCGGCCAGTGCGCGGATACGCTGCTCAGCCGACCACAACCCAGCGCCAGGCGCGGCTGGCCCTCCTCGCGGCCCACCCGGTAGCCGCTACTGGTCCTTCTACCCGATTCCCGCGGCGGAGTCCCTCCAGCGGCACGTTGACTACGGTCCAGCCATTCCCACCCGCGGATCATAGGTAAAAGCCCCAGAACCACCTCGAGCCGGCGCCCGGAAGCCTATCCGCCGTTGGTTGCCTGAATTGCGCAACAGCACAGCAGCACGGACGTTGGATGCAACGTCTGCCCTTCCGGTGCTTCCGCAGGCATGCCCAGCATACCGGGGTACGGCCCCAACAAAAGAAGGGGCCCGTTTCACGTGAAACGGGCCCCTTCTGAGATCGGGTGTGGTTAGTTGGAAGCTCCGGGCGTTAACACGTCCATGATGCGATTGAGATCTTCCACGCTGGCGAACTCGATACTCACTCGTCCCTTGCGCGCACCCAGGGAAATTTTGACGTTGGTGTCGAGCCGGTCAGAAAGTGATGATGCCAGATAATCCAAGCGTTCGTGCCGGGCCCCGGGCCGGGGAATGTTGTTCTTCGGCGTAGCGGCCGGGTTCTGGTACAGCGTTACCGCCTCTTCAGTGGCCCGCACCGACATTCCTTCCGCCACGATCTTCTGGGCCAGGCGTTCCATGGCAGCGGCGTCCGGCAGTGCCAGCAGCGCACGGGCGTGGCCCGCAGAGATGACACTGGCGGCCACACGGCGCTGGACCAGCGGCGGAAGCTTGAGCAGACGGAGCGTGTTGGACACCTGGGGGCGCGAACGGCCGATGCGGTCGGCCAGTTGCTCGTGGGTGGTGCCGAAGTCCTCAAGGAGCTGCTGGTAGGCGGCAGCCTCCTCGAGGGGATTCAGCTGACTCCGGTGCAGGTTTTCCAGCAGGGCGTCGCGGAGGAGGTCATCATCGGTCGTGTCACGGACAATTGCGGGGATAGTTTCAAGGCCCGCGGCCTGTACTGCCCGCCACCGACGCTCGCCCATGACGAGCTCGTAGGGTTCGCCACCCTTTTCGGTTGAAGTACGGACAACAATTGGCTGGAGGACGCCTATTTCCCGAACGGAGTGGACAAGCTCCGCCATGTCGTCCTCATCGAAGACTGACCGCGGCTGCTTACGGTTGGGGTGGATGTCCGTGACCAGGATTTCCGCAAAGCGGACGCCCGGCACCTCGACGAGCTCCACTCCCTGGTCATCCGCGTCGGGAACGTCCACCGGTTCCGTCTCGGCCGAATGTCCGGAGGCAGGCTCAGGCGCCGGGGCCTTGGCGGAGGGAGCCTTCCGCGCCGGAGCCTTCTTGGTCCCAGTGGCGCTCTTCGATTGCGGGGCGTCGGAAGCTGCAGCTGCGGGATCCGTCGCCGGCTGCGCCAGCGACTCTGCTGCGGCCTCCTCCTCGGAAGCGGCAATGGTCTCTACCTTTTCAGGCACCTCGGCGGCAGGCGTCCGCTTCCGGGCTTCGGGGAAGAACAGATCCACGGGACGGGACGGCGCTGAACCGTTTCCGGACGCCGCGGCGGAACTTGGAATGAGTGCCCCAAGTCCACGGCCGAGGCCGCGTCGCTTATCGCTCATGGATAAATCCCTCCATTGGAAGAGCCGGGCATCACCGGGCTCTAGCTAGTGCAATTCTTGAAAAGATTCTAACGTTCCGCGATTTCGGCTGCGGCTTCCAGGTAGGACAGCGCCCCGCTGGATGAGGGATCGTAGGTCATTACGGTCTGCTGGTAGCTGGGAGCTTCAGAAATGCGTACCGAACGGGGAACCACAGCTCCGAGGACCTGCTCCGGGAAATGTTCCCGAACCTCAGCGGCCACCTGGGCGGCAAGGTTGGTGCGGCCATCGTACATGGTCAGGAGAATGGTGGAAACGACCAGATCAGCATTCAAGTGCTTCTGGATCATTTCGATGTTCTTGAGCAGCTGGCTCAACCCCTCCAGCGCGTAGTACTCGCACTGGATCGGGATGAGCACTTCGTTGGCGGCGCAGAACGCGTTGACGGTCAGCAGACCCAGGCTCGGCGGGCAGTCGATGAAGATGTAGTCCAGCCGCTCTTCACCGTTCTTTGCGCGCTCTTTGGCGTACACGTCAATTGCACGGCGGAGGCGCTGCTCGCGGGCCACGAGGCTGACGAGTTCAATCTCCGCGCCGGCGAGGTGGATGGTGGCCGGTGCGCAAATCAGCTTGTCGATGTCCGGGCAGGGAGCCACGACATCCTGCAACGGAATGTCGTTGATGAGGACGTCATAGATACTGTCAACATCGGCGTGGTGTTCGATTCCTAGGGCCGTCGAGGCATTGCCCTGCGGATCGATGTCGATGACCAGCACGTTCAGGCCGGCGGCAGCCAGGGCGGCGGCAATGTTGACCGTTGTGGTTGTCTTGCCGACTCCGCCCTTCTGGTTGGAGACAGTGAAGATGCGGGTTTTCTCCGGCTTCGGCAGCTCGCGCCCCAGGAGCCGTTCGCGGCGCTTATTCTCGTGTGCGAGCTCGCGGGCGATGGGGCTGGAGTCGTCGATGGAGTCCAGTACGTTTCCACTGGAGGCAACGGATGTTTCACGTGAAACGCTGGCCTCGCCAGTGGCTTTCGCAACCGTAGCCGTGTGATTTCCGGAGTATTCGTGAGCGATTGCAGGCGCAACGAAGGCCCGTGCGGACCCCAGGGACACAAACGGGGGGATCCGTTGTGTGGAGGCTTCGCTACTGGTCACTGTGACACACTCACTCTCGTTCGGCTCTTGCTGCCGGTTACTAGCCTAACCTCTTACCCTTGGACTCCGAGGGCACCGGGCTGATGCTAGGCAATCTTTTGAGGCTTATTCACAACGATTCGGACTACGGTGGTGGGTTCTTCGAGGAGGTCCTCGCCCACCAGAACCACAGACGTCTGGGTGCCGCCAAGCTTGCGGATCACCTTGGCGGCTTTTTCGATTTCCTCGCCCGCGCTGCGTCCCTTAATTGCGACGACTTCACCCTTGCCCGCCAGCAGCGGAATGGTCAGTCCGGCGAGGTTGGAGAGTGCCGACACGGCGCGTGCCGTGACGACGTCGGCGTCGACCATACCAACCGCGAGTTCAGCGCGGGTGCGCATGATCGTCACATTCTCCAGGCCCAGGTCGTCCACGACTTCCTGAAGCCAGATGACCCGCCGTTCCAGCGGTTCGATCAGGGTCAGTTCCAGGTCCGGCCGGGCTATGGCCAGGCACAGGCCGGGAAGACCGGCTCCACTGCCGACGTCGGCCACGTGGCTTCCCTCGGCAATCTGGCTCTCAATCACGGCGCAGTTCAGCACGTGGCGGCTCCAGAGCCGGGGGATTTCACGGGGGCCAATGAGGCCCCGCTCCGTTCCTGAAGTGGCCAGGTGTTCTACGTAGCGCTTCGCCAGGTCCAGACGGTCGCCAAAGATCGTCTGTGCTGCCTGCAGTTCGGCCGCGGTAATTTCAACCATCAATCTGTCCGGCGGCTTCAGTCTGCGGAAACGACGATGTGACGGTCTGCGCCTTCGCCTTCGGACTCGCTGATGAGTCCAAGGTCAGCGACAGCATCGTGCACGATCTTCCGTTCGTAGGCGCTCATCGGCGCCAGTGCTACGGTCTCGCCCGAATCCTTGACGGAAGCGACGGCGTCTTCCGCGATCTTCTGCAGCTCGCCGGCCCGCTCCGAGCGGTAACCGTTGATGTCCAGCACCAGGCGGGAACGGTTTTCCGTTGCGGACAACACGGCAAGGCGGGTCAGTTCCTGGAGCGCTTCGAGGACTTCGCCGTCCTTGCCCACCAGGTTCTCCAGACCGGCTGCCTCTTCCTCAGCGACGATCGAGATATAGGTGCGGCCGTTGCGGACTTCAATGTCGATGTCGCCGTCGATGTCGGCGATGTCCAGAAGTTCTTCGAGGTAGTCCGCAGCAACGTCGCCTTCCTCTTCCAGGCGGCTGGCTGACGTTCCCTTGCCCTCCGTGTCCTCGGAGCCTTCTTCAGGGTTCTGGTCGTCGCCCTGGACCGCGGTCAAGGCCTCGTCCTCGATGGCTTCGGCGGAAATAGCGTTTTCGGTGCTCTCGGCAGACATTACTTCCTCTTCCTGTTCTTACGTTGTGGCTGGACGCGCTGGCTCTTTGCCACCAGTGCGGCAGCGGCAGCTGCTTCGGCGGCCTCGGCCTCGGCTTTCTTGGCACCCGTCAGGGGCAGGGCGGGGAGGCCCTTAGCGGCCCGGCGCTCGGCCAGTGCCTTGGCGGCGGGGGATCCCGGCGTCGGCATGCGGCGGATCACAAAGAACTGCTGTGCCATGGTCCAGAGGTTGGTGGTGGTCCAGTAGATGAGCACGCCGATGGGGAAGTTGATGCCACCCACACCGAAGACGATCGGCAGGATATAGAGCATCAATTTCTGCTGCTTCATGAACGGGCTGGCCATGGCCTCTTCGGACATGTTCTTGGCCATGATCTGCTTCTGCGTGATGAACTGCGAGGCCGTCATGGCCAGGATCATCACGATCGAGAGGATCCACACGGCAACCACGTTGCCGCCGGGCGGGGTGCCGTGGAGCAGGGTCGCGGAGAGCGGGGCGCCGAAGATGCTCGACTCGTCGAACTGCACCACCTGCTCGTGGCTCATGGCGCCGATGCCCTTGCCGCTGTCGGCCGCCGTCGTGATGCCGGAGAGGACCGTGAAGAGGGCAAAGAAGAACGGCATCTGGATCAGCATGGGGAGGCAGGCCGAGAACGGGTTGGTGCCGTGCTTCTTGTACATGGCCATCTGTTCCTGCGCCATGGCCTGGCGGGACAGCTGGTCGGTCTTGCCCTTGTACTTGTCCTGAAGCTTTTTCAGATCCGGCTGCAGGAGCTGCATGCCGCGCTGGGCCTTGATCTGCTTGACGAAGACGGGAATCAGTGCGGCGCGGATTACCAGCACCAGCCCGATGATGGACAGGGTCCACGTCCAGCCATTGGCAGGGGGCATGCCGATGGCGCTCAGGCCATCGTGGAAGACCACCATAATGGCGGACACAAGCCACTTGAACGGAAACATGATTGTTTCAAAGAAGTCCATACGATATCCCTATTCGTCAGGCCGCCGAGCGGCCTTCTCCATCAGTCTGAGCAGCCAGGTACTTGTCCGGGTTGTTCAGCACAACAATTGTGGGGGTGCGGTCTGCGGGCCACTCGCATTTTCCGGCGGGGACATGGTCCACACCACCGGCATTCCAGGGATGGCAGCGCAACAGACGCCTGGCCGCCAGCCAGCTTCCTTTGACGGCGCCATGGACCGTGATGGCCTCAAGCGCATAGGCGGAACAGCTGGGGAAGAAGCGGCAAACCTGGCCGTACAGCGGTGAGATCACTTTGCGGTACGCCAGGAGCAGCAGGATGAGGATATTGCGGGGCAAGTTCCAGACTGCCCGGCCCAACCAAACTGCTGCGGATCTTGCAGGAGGGACGACGGCGGCAGCGGAGTTACGCACGCGGGGTCCCTTCCTGTGTTGTCTCGTAAGAAACTGAAGAAGCAGCCTTCGGAAGGCGGCTGCCCAGCCGTTTCATGTTGCTTTCCAGTGCGGCGTCATAGTCTGATCGCAACTGATCGAAGCTGGCACCGGCCGAGGCGGGCAGGGCCCGGACCACGATCGCGAACCCGCTGCCATATTTCTGCAACGACAAGGCGCCGACTTCTCTCAGTCTCCTCTTAACGAGGTTCCTGACAACAGCGTTCCCGACACTCTTGGAAACGATGAATCCGATCCGGCTTGGTTCATCGGCAGCGAGAGCTGCCGTATATAACACTACGTTCCGGCGTCCATTGCGGACACCGGAACGTACAGTTGTTGAAAAATCGGTTGATGTCCTCAGACGGTTACGGGTGGCCAGCACCTTTAAACTCGCACAGGGATGTGGACCGACGAGTCAGTTATTTAAGCCGACAGCTCGGTGCGGCCCTTGCCACGACGGGCTGCCAGGATGGCACGGCCGGCACGGGTACGCATACGAAGGCGGAAGCCGTGCTTCTTGGCTCGACGGCGGTTATTCGGCTGAAAAGTCCGCTTGCTCACGTTAGTTACTCCAGTGGGATCAAAGGTGCGCCCACCCGATCAAGGGGAAGAACTGGTCGACGCTAAGTTTTGTATGTGCCGCTTCCCTCGACTCGCACGACGCGGGGCATCGGGAAAGGTTCAAATGAGGCGAAAAGCGTACACATGGGACTTCACAACGTTAGGGCTTGCCGCCCTGCTGAGTCAAACCGGGGGTCGCTTCGCCGGCTTTCCCCAGCTGTGGCTAACTGCCGCCCCAGCCTGTGGATGAAGTGCGTCACCCGCCCCGATTCCGAACTACAACGGTGTGATTATCCACAGGACAGATCCCAGCTATCTTCTGGTCTTTTCATCCCCTAGAGTGTCCCAGTAGCCGATTATCCACGGACTGTGCATAACCCTGTGGATTAAGCCGGGGCCAGCGCACTGGTTCAGGACTTGTGGCTGCACGTAATGCAGGCAAGCAAGTTTGAGGAACTGATTGATGACAGTAGACGAAGCCAACCAAGCCAACACTGTCGGAAGTTCCTGGCGGCGGGTTGTGAGCCTGCTGGAAAACGACCACCGCGTATCACCGCGGCAGCGTGGCTTCGTCATCCTCGCCCAGGCACAGGGCCTCATCGGTTCCACCCTTCTCGTGGCTGTACCGAATGAACTCACCCGCGAGGTGCTGCAGACGCAGGTGAAGGAGGCCCTCGACGACGCCCTCCGGAACGTCTTCTCCGACGAAATCCGCTGCGCGATCGACGTCGACACCGATCTGGTGCCGCTTCACACGGAGCCGGAGCCCGCCGTCGAACTGTCCCTGGTGGCCGATCCTTCGGTGGAACTGAAGCCGCAGCCGATGCTGCCGAGCACCTCCCACGAATTTGGCCGCCTCAATCCGAAGTATGTCTTCGATACCTTCGTGATCGGTTCATCCAACCGCTTTGCCCACGCCGCCGCCGTGGCCGTGGCCGAAGCGCCGGCCAAGGCCTACAACCCGCTGTTCATCTACGGGGACTCGGGGCTGGGCAAAACCCACCTGCTCCATGCGATCGGCCACTACGCCCGCCGGCTCTACAGCGGGATCCGGGTCCGCTACGTGAACTCCGAGGAATTCACCAACGACTTCATCAACTCCATCCGTGACGATGAGGGCACCAGCTTCAAGACGACGTACCGCAACGTCGACGTCCTGCTGATCGATGACATCCAGTTCCTGGCCGGCAAGGACCGGACGTTGGAAGAGTTCTTCCACACCTTCAACGCCCTGCACAACAACAACAAGCAGGTGGTCATCACCTCAGATCAGCCGCCCAAGCTGCTCGCCGGCTTCGAGGACCGGATGAAGTCGCGGTTCGAATGGGGCCTGCTGACGGATATCCAGCCGCCGGAACTCGAGACCCGGATCGCGATCCTCCGGAAGAAGGCCCTCAGCGAGGGGCTGTCCGCCCCGGACGACGCGCTGGAATACATCGCTTCCAAGATCTCCAGCAACATCCGCGAACTCGAAGGCGCCCTGATCCGTGTCACGGCCTTCGCCAGCCTCAACCGCCAGCCGGTCGACGTCGCCCTGGCCGAAATGGTACTCAAGGACCTCATCACCGATGACGGGGCCCAGGAGATCACGTCCGCGCAGATCCTCACCCAGACTGCCGACTACTTCAAACTCAGCATGGAAGAGCTCTGCAGCAAGTCGCGGACCCGGACCCTGGTGACCGCCCGGCAGATCGCCATGTACCTGTGCCGCGAGCTGACGGACATGTCCCTTCCCAAGATCGGGCAGGAGCTCGGTGGCCGCGACCACACCACGGTCATCCACGCGGACCGCAAGATCCGTGAGCTGATGGCCGAGCGTCGCGTGATCTACAACCAGGTGACCGAGCTGACCAACCGGATCAAGCAACAGCAGCGCAATTCCTGAGCTCATTCCTGAGCTGATCCCTGAGCTGCCGCCGCGCACTCTTACCTTATTAACAGGCACCTGTGGACAAGCCTGTGGATAGTTAAGGGGACAACCGCGGTTAATGGGCTTAAAACCCTTAAGGCGTCTGTGGATCAGCGGAACGGCCGAAAATGTTATCCCCATCCACACCCTGTTTAAAACCTGCTCCACCCACAGCCCATGAACAGGGCTTAACCGCGGAATCGCACCGCCAAACAGGGTTATCCACAGTATCCACAGCAGTTATTAACACT
The DNA here is from genome assembly GCA_937873245.1 of uncultured Arthrobacter sp. Taxonomy (GTDB): domain Bacteria; phylum Actinomycetota; class Actinomycetes; order Actinomycetales; family Micrococcaceae; genus Arthrobacter. The sequence goes on from CALMVY010000203.1 coordinate 11,906, forward strand.
ACTAATCCCTAGAAAATGAAATTCCCTCAAATAACAACTTCCCTCCACGCACCGCACAGAGCCCAGGACCGTCCCGGCCCCGGCCGGAAAGCGGCCCGCGGCGGGGCCGGCCGAACCACACGGATGTAAGCCGGGGATGGGAGAATCACACTTCTTGCGGCTAAGCTGTCTGCAGTGTGTCCCTCCCGGACACTTTTGGAATTCCCTGCCGGGCCGGTGGCCCGGCCACCAGCGATGTCAGCAGCAATGAAAGGCGGCACCCTTCCGTGAAGTTCAGAGTCGAACGGGACGTCCTGGCAGAAGCCGTGACCTGGACCGCCCGGTCGTTGTCTCCGCGGCCGCCAGTACCCGTACTTTCCGGCCTGCTTCTCAAGGCTGAAGCCGGTACCGTCAGCCTCTCGAGCTTTGACTACGAGACCTCCGCGAGGCTCGAAATCCCTGCTGACATCACCACCGAGGGCACCATCCTGGTTTCCGGACGCCTGCTTGCCGACATCTGCCGCAGCCTGCCCTCCGCACCGGTCGACATCGAGACCGACGGCAACAAAGTCACCCTGACCTGCCGCCGAAGCAGCTTTCACCTGGCCACCATGCCGGAAGCCGAATACCCGCCGCTTCCTGCGTTGCCCACCATCAGCGGAACCGTGCAGGGAGATTCCTTCGCCCAGGCTGTTTCCCAGGTGATCATCGCAGCGAGCAAGGACGACACCCTGCCCATCCTCACCGGCGTGCGGATGGAAATCGAGGACGACCTCATCACGCTGCTGGCCACCGACCGGTACCGTCTGGCGATGCGCGAAGTCCCCTGGAAGCCCGTCACCCCGGGCATCTCCACCAGCGCACTGGTCAAGGCCAAAACGCTTAACGAAGTCGCCAAGACCCTGGGCGGCAGCGGTGACATCAACCTTGCCCTCGCCGATGACGACAGCCGGCTGATCGGCTTCGAAAGCGGCGGCCGCACCACGACGTCGCTCCTGGTCGACGGCGACTACCCCAAGATCCGCTCGCTGTTTCCCGAGTCCACACCGATCCATGCGACCGTGCAGACCTCGGAACTTGTCGAGGCCGTGCGTCGCGTGTCGCTCGTGGCCGAACGCAACACCCCGGTGCGGCTCGCCTTCACCCAGGGCCAGTTGCACCTCGACGCCGGCACCGGCGAAGATGCCCAGGCGTCCGAAGAGCTCGAGGCCCAGCTCACGGGCGAGGACATCACCGTCGCCTTCAACCCGCACTACCTGATCGAGGGCCTGAGCGTCATCGAGACCAAGTTCGTGCGCTTCTCCTTCACCAGTGCGCCCAAACCGGCCATGATCACGGCACAGAACGACGCCGACGGCGAGGACCAGGGCGATTACCGCTACCTGGTCATGCCGGTCCGGCTGCCCAACTAGTCCCCACCGCCACCCTCGCCTCGCAGGCTCGGCCAGGGAACCCTGGCGGCGTGGGCCCAGGCAGTTGTAGTCGTCCTGGGCCCCAAAAAGACAACCGACACCCAATGCAGAAAGAGAACCCGCACTATGCACATTGGACTGATCGGCCTTGGAAAAATGGGTTTCAACATGCGCGAACGGCTGCGCAAGGGTGGAATCGAAGTCACCGGTTTTGACCGCAACCCGGACATCACCGACGTCGCGAGCCTGGACGAATTGATTGCTACCGTGCCGGCGCCGCGCCTGATCTGGGTGATGGTCCCCTCCGGCGACATCACCGACGCGGTTATCACCGAACTCGGCGGCAAACTCGACGCCGGCGACCTCGTGATCGACGGCGGCAACTCCCGTTTCACCGAAGACCAGAAGCACGGCGCGGCGCTGGCTGAAAAGGACATCCGCTTCGCCGACTGCGGAGTATCCGGCGGGGTTTGGGGCCTGCAGAACGGCTATGGCCTGATGGCCGGCGGGGATGCCGCCGACATTGAACGCGCCATGCCCGTCTTCGATGCGCTCCGTCCCGAGGGCGACCGCGCGGACAGCTTCGTCCATGTGGGCGGTGTCGGCGCAGGGCACTACGCCAAGATGGTCCACAACGGCATCGAATACGGACTGATGCAGGCCTATGCGGAAGGTTATGAACTCCTCGCCGCCAAGGACATCGTCACCGATCTGCCCGGCACGTTCCGTGCCTGGCAAAAAGGAACCGTCGTCCGGTCCTGGCTCCTGGACCTCATGGTCAAGGCCTTGGACGAGGATCCGGGGCTGGCCTCGATTGACGACTACGTCGAGGATTCCGGCGAGGGACGCTGGACCGTCGAAGAGGCCATCGCCAACGCCGTGCCCGCCCCCGCCATTACGGCGGCGCTTTTCGCCCGCTTCTCCTCCCGCGAGGACAACTCGCCGGCGATGAAGATGGTCTCCGCGCTGCGCCACCAGTTCGGCGGGCATGCGACCCGTCCGGCCAAATAGTCCTGCCCTGAAATCCTGAACCCGGCGTGTACCTAGAACAACTTTCGCTCACAGATTTCCGCAGTTACGCACAGGTGGAGCTGGGCCTGGAACCCGGCGTTACCGTCCTGGTCGGCTCAAACGGCATCGGCAAGACCAACCTGATGGAAGCCATCGGCTACCTGGCCACGCTGAGCTCCCACCGGGTCAGCTCCGACGCTCCGCTGCTGCGCTTCGGCACCGAACGGGCCCTGATCCGCGCCAAACTGGTCCGCGGCGAACAATCGACCGTGCTTGAACTCGAGGTCAACAGCTCACGCGCCAACCGCGCCCGGATCAACCGCAGCAATCCGGTCCGGGCCAGGGACATCCTGGGCATCTGCCAGACCGTTCTGTTTGCCCCGGAGGACCTGGCCCTGGTCAAAGGCGATCCGTCCAGCCGGCGACGCTTCCTAGATGAGCTCTTGGTCAGCCTTGTTCCCCGGCACGCGGCCACCCGCAGCGACTATGACCGGGTGCTGAAACAGCGCAACGCGCTGCTGAAATCCGCCCGCGCCGGCAAATTCACCAGCGGGCACGAGGCCACCCTGGACGTCTGGGACCAGCACATGGCGCGGGCCGGGGCCGAACTGCTGCATGCACGGCTTGAACTGGTGGAACGGCTCCGCCCGCACCTCAACAACGCATACGCGCAGCTCACCGACGGGTCCAAGGAAGCGGGGGCCATCTACCGTTCCACACTGCAGGGGGCGTTGGAGGACGACGGCGCCGCGACGGCGGTCGCTGCCGGACCGTCAGGTCAAGCCGTTGGGCCGGCCGAGGACCTACGCCAGCTCTCCGTTGACGACCTCACCGAGCGCTACGTCCAGGCGTTCGCATTGTCACGCCGCAAGGAACTGGAACGGGGGATCTCCCTCGTCGGCCCACACCGCGACGAACTGGAACTCATCCTTGGCACGGCCCCCGCGAAAGGTTACGCCTCGCATGGTGAAACCTGGTCCATGTGCCTGTCCCTTCGCCTGGCCTCGTACTACGTAATGCTCGATGATGCCCGCACCGGCGGATCCGCCCCCATCCTGATCCTGGACGACGTTTTTGCCGAGCTTGACGTCCAGCGTCGGCGTAAACTGGCGGCAATAGTATCCGGCGCCGAGCAGGTGCTCGTGACTGCCGCCGTCGAGGATGATATTCCGGTGGAACTGGCCGGGCGGCGGGTGAAGGTCATCCCCGGAGGGATCGATGAGCGGGAAGATCGATGAATAAGGACACCGACGGCGGCCTGCAGCCGGGCCGCGATCCCGACGACATCGATGCTGCCCAGTCGGCGCTGAACAGAATGCGTGAGGCGGCCGCGTCCCGCGGCGAAATCCGGCGCAAGGCCCCGCCGCGCCCCGGCACCACCCCGCAGAAGCCCGGCCGCAGTACCGGCAGCACCCGTGGCTTCGGACAATTCCACGGCACCGGCCGGGACCCGATGGGTCTAGGCAAGGTAGTTGGCCGCCTTGTAGCGGAGCGCGGCTGGAGCTCCCCGGTGGCAGTCGGCTCGGTGATGGCCGAGTGGGCAACGCTTGTGGGACCGGAGATTTCTGCCCACTGCACGCCCGAAAGTTTTACCGACACCACCCTGCACGTCCGCTGTGATTCCACTGCCTGGGCCACTCAGCTTCGCCTGCTCAGCATCAGCCTGCTCGAGAAGTTCCGCACCGAACTCGGCGACGGCGTCGTCACCAAAATCCAGGTCCTTGGCCCTGCGGCGCCCAGCTGGCGCAAAGGTGGACGGACCGTCAACGGACGCGGCCCGCGGGACACCTATGGGTAGATTCCGCATAACTCCGGCAGCTGCCGGGGCCCGGATCTGAAGCACTCCTTGCAAAACTCTTGAAAAATCGGCAAACGGCGTGTAGGGCGCTTAGACGCCCGGGAGTCGTATAGGAACCCTAGTCCGGTACCCCTGGAGCCTTGCAGGTGGAGTCTGCGGCCTCCCAGCGGCACTTTCCTCCCCGTTTGGGCCTCTAGAATGCGGGTTTAGCCCCTATAACACGGTAGAATCGTGGAAGATAACTGGGCGCCGGTGAAACGTTGACTGAGTCCGTTTCCGACGCAATATCCGCGTGCGGTAGACGGATCCTCGAGCCAGCTGTACAACCGGTGCCGTCAGTGACGTGCCCGTTGGCAGTCGCTGTTTCCTCCGGGAAGTGGCAACGGCCGGCCTTTAACGAAAAAGAGGAGTCGAAAGCGCCTGTGGCTAACGACAATGCAGAGATCCCGGCAGTGGAAACAGCGGCTGAAGCGGCGGACACACCGCCGGAGGCCGCGACTCCCCACGGCTACGGCGCCAGCGACATTACGGTGCTCGAAGGCCTGGAAGCTGTCCGGAAACGTCCCGGCATGTACATCGGCTCCACCGGGCCGCGTGGTTTGCACCACCTGGTCTATGAAGTGGTGGACAACTCGGTCGATGAGGCCCTGGCCGGGTACTGCACCCACATCGAAATCGTTCTGCAGGCCGACGGCGGGGTCAAGGTGGTCGACAACGGCCGCGGCATCCCGGTCGACATGCACCCGACGGAGCACAAGCCCACCGTGGAGGTCGTGATGACCATCCTGCACGCCGGCGGCAAGTTCGGCGGCGGCGGCTACGCCGTGTCCGGCGGCCTGCACGGCGTGGGCATCTCCGTGGTCAACGCGCTCTCGAGCCGGGTCGACACCGAGGTCCGCCGGCAGGGCCACGTCTGGCGGATGTCCTTCGCCGACGGCGGCAAGCCGCAGGGCAGCCTGGTCAAGGGTGAGGAAACCACCGAAACCGGCACCACCCAGACGTTCTACCCCGATGCCGGCATCTTCGAGGTAACGGACTTCGACTTCGAAACGCTCCGCGCCCGCTTCCAGCAGATGGCCTTCCTGAACAAGGGCCTGCGCATCACGCTCACCGATGAAAGGCAGGCGGCGGCGGAACCGTCCGACGATGGGGACCTGGATCTCGACGTCGTCCCGACCGAAGGTGAAGTCCCCGCGGAATTCCACACTGTGGTGTACCAGTACGACAACGGGCTGCTGGACTACGTGCAGCACCTGAACTCCGGCAAGAAAGTCGATGTGGTCCACGAGGACGTCATCGCCTTCGAAACCGAGGACACGGAACGGCACATTGCCCTCGAAATGGCGATGCAGTGGACCAACGCGTACTCCGAAAGTGTCCACACCTACGCCAACACCATCAACACCCACGAGGGCGGCACCCACGAAGAGGGTTTCCGCGCCGCGATGACCTCGCTCATCAACCGCTATGCGCGGGAAAAGAGCATCATCAAGGAAAAGGACGACAACCTCACCGGCGACGACATCCGTGAAGGCCTGACGGCCGTTATCTCGGTGAAACTGGCGGAACCGCAGTTTGAGGGCCAGACCAAGACCAAGCTCGGCAACTCCGAGGTGAAGGGCTTCGTCCAGCGGGTCGTCACGGACGGACTTGGCGACTGGCTCGAACGCAACCCCGGCCCCGCCCGCGACGTCATCCGCAAGGCCATTTCCGCGGCCCAGGCCCGGATGGCGGCGCGTAAGGCCCGCGACAACGCGCGCCGCAAGAGCCCGCTGGAGTCCTTCGGCATGCCCGGCAAACTCTCGGACTGCTCCTCGAAGAACCCGGAAAAGTGCGAGGTCTACATCGTGGAGGGTGACTCCGCCGGCGGTTCCGCCAAGCGCGGCCGCAACCCCGAAACCCAGGCCATCCTCCCGCTGCGCGGCAAGATCCTGAACGTGGAGCGGGCCCGGCTGGACAAGGCGCTGGGCAACGCGGAAGTCCAGTCCATGATTACCGCGTTCGGCACGGGGATCGGCGAGGACTTCGACCTGAGCAAGCTGCGCTATCACAAGATCATCCTGATGGCCGACGCCGACGTCGATGGCCAGCACATCACCACCCTCCTGATGACGCTGCTGTTCCGCTACATGCGTCCGCTGATCGAAAACGGCTACGTCTACCTCGCCCAGCCGCCGCTGTACCGGATCAAATGGTCCAACGCGCCGCACGACTATGTGTACAGCGACCGGGAACGCGATGCCCGGCTGCTCTCCGGCCAGGCCGCCGGCCGCCGCATCCCCAAGGACAACGGCATCCAGCGCTACAAGGGACTCGGCGAGATGGACTACACGGAACTGTGGGACACCACCATGGACCCCGATCACCGCACCCTGCTGCAAGTCACCATGGACGACGCCCTGGCCGCCGACCAGACCTTCTCCACCCTGATGGGTGAGGACGTCGAGTCGCGCCGAAACTTCATTCAGCAGAACGCCAAGGACGTTCGGTTCCTGGATATCTAGCGGCCGCCACACGGCTTTAATATTCCCGGACTGATATATACCTGAAACGGAAAATATAGACTATGAGTGACGAAACACCTGAAGTTCCGGCCGGTTCTGCCGATGGCGAGCCCGTTGTCGAGGGCACCGTCCTGGACACCGATGTGCTGATCGACCGCGTGGAACAGGTTGACCTGCAGACGGAAATGCAGCGCTCCTACCTCGATTACGCGATGGCCGTGATCGTGGGCCGCGCGCTGCCGGATGTCCGCGACGGTCTCAAGCCCGTCCACCGGCGTGTGCTCTACGCGATGTACGACGGCGGCTACCGCCCGGAGCGCTCCTTCAACAAGTGCGCCCGCGTGGTCGGCGACGTGATGGGCCAGTACCACCCGCACGGCGACACCGCCATCTACGATGCGCTGGTCCGCCTCATCCAGGACTGGACCATGCGCTACCCACTGGCGCTCGGCCAG
>CALMVY010000204.1 GCA_937873245.1 uncultured Arthrobacter sp.
CCCGGCGTCATAGACCCGTTTGCCCACCTTGACGCCGAACAGCCTCCAGATCACGGGCTTGAAAGGGGTTCCGTTGAAGGCCGCTCCGCCCAGGAGCTTCCACAGGCGTTCATGCCGCCAGAAACGCGGATCGTAGATGGAGCAGTATTGAGGCTTTAAGCGGCGGAACCCCATGACGGAGCGCTCCACCAGCGCCATGAAGAAAATGCGGAACAACATCAAGCCGAGCATGGCGCCGGAGATGGCCAGCACACCCAGAAAGGTGTGCGCCGCTACGGCAACGGCGCTGGTGAGTGCGGCAACGTACAAAAGGAACCAGCGAACAGCCAAATACAGCACCATACTCACGATGTTGTGCCGGTTCTTTGACGGGAGCTGCCGCTCCATGGCCCCCGCAATGTTGAGATCGTCGAACTGTGCGTCGCGCTGCACGGAGCGGGGAATTTCAAATGCGGGGGAACCCAGCAGGCCCACATCCCGCCGGACCGGGCCGTCGATCGGAACCATGACCTTCGTGCCCAAGAGACAGTTTTCCCCAACCCGGGATCCGATCGGAAAAGTGATGTTGTTCCCGAGGAAGTTGCGGCCGGCGATTTCGACGCGTGAGAGGCGGAAGGAGGTGTTCGTGTAGTCGGCGTTCATCATGTTCAGGCCGTCCGACGCCATGGTTCCTGTTCCCACGGAGTTCAGGAACGGCGACTCGTAGCTCAGCGTGGGGCCGAAGTTCGATCCTGTCTGCTGCACCTTCCCCAGGTCCCAGCCGAGGGCCTTCAGGTAATGCACGATGTAGGAGCTGTCACCGAAGAGATTCTTGTACACGCCGAGGTTCGAGAACCGGGTGATCGTCCGATGGACTGAAAAATGCCAGCCGTAGAGCGGGTACACCACATCAGGTTTGAGGAAGCGGTTCAGCACACGCGGAACGACGAGGACGAAGAAGAGTCCTATGATCAGCCCGCCAATAAAGAGAATCAGGGTACTGGCCATCACGTCGAGGAAGAACTCGAGGGCGCCGAGTTGCAGGTGCCCGCTGTCCAGATAAGACGGCAGCAGCGCCGCCAACCCAAGGACGGCGACCGGGAGGACCAGGACGAGGCGGCTGAACAACTGGAGCAGGCTGAAGATGACTCGCCGGCGTGTGCTGCAGTGCGCGGACGGGACCCGGAGGTAATTGGTGTTGGTCCGTGCAGCCGGGGATCCGTGCCAGACCTGGCCGGCAGGTACGGCCTGCCACGACTGCAGCGAGGACGCGTGTCCGAGCTGGCTGTCGTCGCCCATCGACGCGCCAATGTCGAGGGTGGTCCGCTCCGAAACGAGAACGTTGCTGCCCAGCGTCACCGGACCCTTTTCGATGATGCCTCCGTGGGCCCGGTAACACAGGATCGAGGCGCCCTTGTTGATGACAGTATTGTCGCCAATGGTGAGCAGGTCCGGGCAGCCCGGCACCTTCCGGGAGAAGACCACCGCCCCTTTGCCAACTTTTGCCCCGAGGAGCCGCAGGTACAGGACGTAAATCGGCGAGCCCGCGAACAGTACAAGGGGATTTGCCCGCGTCAGCGTCTTGACCGCCCAGAACCGGAGGTAGTCCAGGCTCCAGAGTCTGATCTGGCCAGGTTTCCAGCGCCCGACCAAGAGCCACTTGAAGAGGATCGGAGTCGCGGAAAGGATCAGGAACATGGCGGCGCCGAACCCGACGGACCGCAACCACATCTCGAAGAGGCCTGATCCGCCGGATGCCCATTCGTAACCGAAAACCAGCAGCCAGGCGGCGTACATCGTGTAGCCCAGGAAGAACAGCAGCTGGACCGCACCGCAGAGTCCGTACCGGAGGGAACTGACACGGGGCGCCGCCGCCGGGGCCACAAGGTCAGCCGCGGGGACGGACGGTTCCAGCCCGGCTTCAAGGCGCATGGCCTCGAGGCACTCGGCCAGCTGCCGGACCGTGGGGTGTTTATAGATGTCCTGCATTGCCGCCGGCGGCAGCTCGGTTTCCTTCCGGATGCGGGCGCAGTAGTGCGCCATCAGCAACGAGTCGGCGCCCAGGTCGTTGAAGAAGTGGGCATCCGTGGACACCTTGTCAAGGCCCAGCACGGCGCCAAGCTGCTTCGCAAGGGCCTCTTCGGCGGCAGTCGCGGGAGCTGTGTAGGCGCCGTTAGTTGCCACGCTCAGCCGGTGCGTCGGCGGGGGCAGTTTCTTCCGGTCCACCTTGCCGCTGGCCATCATGGGCATGGACTCCAGCTGTTCGAAATAGGCAGGAACCATGTAGCCCGGTAGCCTGGTGCGCAGCATCTGGCGGATGTCATGGGCGTCGACGCTTGCCGCGTCCTGGCGGAGGGTGAAGTACGCGGCCAGCTCCGTCGACCCGTTCTCCGGCGAAAAGGTCTGAACGACACCCTGCGCGATGCCGGGCAGCTGGAGGAGGAAGGACTCGATCTCCGTCAGCTCGATGCGGTAGCCACGGATCTTGACCTGGGTGTCGATCCGGCCGAAGTACTCGATCTCGCCGTCGGCGTTGATCCGTCCCAGGTCCCCGGTGCGGTAGATCCGGCCGGACGGGTTGTTGCCGATGCCGAGAAAGTCCTGGATGAAGGCCTGCTCCGTCAGATCGGGGCGGTTCACATAGCCCCGGGCCAGTCCCACACCGGCAAGGCCTATTTCCCCGGACTCACCGGGCGGAAGTGCACGGCTCCCGTCAGGGTCCAGGATGACGGCCGAGTAGGTGGGCAGGGGAACCCCCAGCGACACCGCCCTGTCGGGGTCAAGAAGGGCCCAGGTCGCGGTGACCGTCGCTTCAGTGGGTCCGTAGACATTCAAGAATCGACGGCCGGGTCGGTGCCAGCGCATCACGAGGTCCCTGGGGCAGGCCTCGCCGGAGACCAGCAGGAACCGGAGTCCGGGCAGGTCTTCGTCAAGCGTCGCAAGCAGCGTCGGAACACAGCAGAGCGCGGAGATGTTCTTTTCCTGCAGGTACTCCGCAAGTTCGGCACCCAGCAAGCTCGGTCCCCCTGGCTTGGGCACCAGGGTGGCTCCGGCCATCCAGGAAACCCAGATTTCCTCCACCGAAAAATCAAAGGCGATCGTCATGCCCTGGTAGACCCGGTCCGTCGACTCGATGCCATAGATCGCGGAAGCGACCCGGACAAAATTGCAGATACTGGCATGCTCGACGGCGACACCCTTCGGCCGGCCGGTCGAACCGGAGGTGTAGATGATGTAGGCCAGCTCATCGGCCGTCCCGCCCATGTCCGCACTGCCCATACGCTCCGGGTTCTCGGCGTCCACGTGCGCCTGCACGTGGTCAAGACACACAGTTTGTGCGGCAACCTCAGGCAGAAGGTCTTTCAAGTGCGACAGGGACAGCACCATCGCCACGTCGGCGTCTCCAACGATGTACTTGAGCCGGTCAGGGGGGAACCCCGGGTCCAGTGGCACATAGGCTGCATGGATCTTCAGCACGGCAAGCATCGCCACGTAGGAGCGCCACGGCTCATCGAACAGCAACGCAATGCGGTCCCCGGGACGGGCTCCGCATTCCAAAAGATGGCGCGCCAGCTGGTTCGCTTTGGCATCCAGCTCCAGATAACTCAAGACCGTTTCCCCTGCGTCCACCGCAAGCTGGGCGTCCAGTCCCTCTACACGCAGCCGGTCGCAGCGTTCTTCGAACAGCTGGTCCAGCCGTTCGCCCTGATGCCAGCGGGCGGTCTGGTCCGGAGCGGCCGAGGTCAAGACCGTTCCCTCCGCCGAACCGCCCTCCGACAACATCCTGCCGCGGAACTCAGCAGGGGCAGCGGCTCCGGCACGGACCCTCACTTTTTTACTCATGAAGTGCTTCCTTCGCGTGAAGTGATGTGGCGGGACTGCCCGCTCATTCCCCCGGAGCCTCAGACCCGGCGACTGTGGCATGCAATTGGTGTCCTGCGCGCTGCTAGCCCCCCCGTGACGCCGGACACGGGGCCAAACCCCTGAGGCCATGGCTCCACCGGAGGTCACCCAGTTCCTGGTCCGAGGGCGGGCGCGACCTTGTCCCGTGGACAAAAGCAGGGCCCTGGACTGCAGCAGGATCCATGCCGAACGCCATTCTGACCGCGCGCTCAGCATCCTCGAGCCGCTCGGCGCGGGTGATGGCCGCGACACAGGTCTCCGATATTTCGACCAGGTCGAGGTCGATGCCGGCCTCCGCAAGCGTCCGCAGGAACGTGCAGAAGACCCCCGGCGAGGACCGCATCCCGACGCCGGTGACTGAGACCCTGCCGACGCGACCGTCGTGCCGCAAGCTCTGGAAGCCTATGCTCCCTTGAGCGGCGCTCAGCACGGAGAGGGCAGGAGGGGCCTGTGGTGACGGGAGGATCAATGCAACGTCGTAACGCGCGGAACCTGAGCTGACCGCGTTTTGCACGATCGTCTGGACGCTCACCCCCGAATGCGAGAGCACCTGGAACATGCGCGCCATGCTTTCCGGTGCGTCGGGGACTCCGATAACGCTGACTTTCACAGCCGAGTCGACACTGGCCACTCCAGTCACAATTGGCTGCTCCCTCGATGGCTCACGAAATGGGTGGCTGTCAAGGCCAGGCAGGACCAGTGTCCCCAGATCCGGCACGAACGAGGACCTGACATGGATGGGGATGCCGAACCGGCGGGCGTATTCAACACACCGCAGGTGCAGGACCTTGCACCCTGAGGCCGCGAACTCGAGCATTACCTCACTCGAAAGGACACCCAGCTTGCGCGCCCTCGGCACAACGCGGGGATCCGCGGTGTAAACGCCGTCCACATCCGTGTAGATTTCGCAGATTCCGGCGCCCAGGGCCGCGGCCAGCGCAACCGCGGTGAGATCGGAGCCGCCCCGTCCAAGGGTGGTCACGCGCTTCCCCTTCCGGGTCCGTCCCTGGAACCCCGCAACGATAGGGATTTCTCCACGGGCCAGGCTGGCGCGGATACGCTCGGGCCTGACGTCGGTAATCTGTGCTTTGCCGTGAACATCATCGGTGATAAGGCCCGCCTTGCTGCCCGTGAAGGTGACCGGTGCGTGGCCACGATCTGCCAACGCAATGGCCAGCAAGGCCGACGACACGAGTTCGCCGGTGCTCAACAGGGCATCAAGATCACTGGGACGCGGCCGCGAGGATACTTCGGCAGCCAGGTCGCACAGCTCATCGGTCGTGTCGCCCATTGCGGACACAACGGCCACTACCTGAAATCCGTTTTCCCGCGTTTTGGCTATCCGTTCGGCGGCACGGAGGATACCCGAGGGGTCCACCAATGATGAGCCCCCGAACTTCTGCACGATGACGCTGCCCTGGGCAATGGTTCTGCCGCCCTCATCTAGCATGATGTGAATCCCAACCCTGCAACGGGTGATGCCGGAGGTCTCCACGGGGAGCCCGCCGTCTTCTCCGACCTGACAAGGGGAAACCGGGACTCTGCGGCTCCCGCTGCTGCTCTCAACCCATCCTGATTGGCCGCTACTGCCTGTTGGATGCTCATTTGCCGTTCCTAAAATCTGATCGGTCACTTGTAGCTGGCTATTTCCGACTGCACCAATCCCTAGGCAATAGACTTCACCGTGACCTTCCCGCCGGTCACGGACTCGGCGGCTTCGGCAAGAATGTCGAGCCCCTTCTGGAGTTCCCCTGGGTCGATGGTCAGCGCCGGCATCGTCTTGATGACCTCGCCCTCCGGCCCGGAGGTTTCCACCAGCAAACCGCGGTCAAACGATTCTGCGGCGATCTTCCCTGCCACCTGGTGGTCCGGGTAGTAGATGCCGGCAAGCAGGCCCCGGCCCCGGACGCGGGCACCCTCGGTACCCGCTGCGATCTGTACCAGTCCCTCGTGCAACTGCGAAGCCAGCCCCGCGACCTTCGATTCGAGCCTCCGGTCCTGCCAGAAGTGCTCCAGGGCAGCAGTTCCCGTGACAAATGCCGGGTTGTGGCCGCGGAACGTCCCGTTGTGCTCGCCCGGCTTCCAGATGTCCAGTTCCGGCTTGAAGAGGGTCAAGGACAGGGGCAGCCCGAAGCCTGAAATGGACTTCGACAGGCAGACGATATCGGGCGTGATGGCGGCATCCTCAAAGCTGAAGAAAGTGCCCGTGCGTCCGCACCCCGCCTGTACATCGTCCACGATGAGCAGGACGCCGTGCTGGTGGCACAATTCCGCCAGGCCGCGCAGCCAGGAGGCCCGGGCGGCCCGTAGCCCGCCCTCGCCCTGCACGGTTTCAACGATGACGGCGGCGGGTTTGTCGACCCCCGAACCGCTGTCTTCCAGTGCATGGCGGAGCCATAGAAAGTCCGGAGTCTGGCCATCAAAAAACCCGTCATAGGGCAGGCTGGAGGTATTCGTCAGCGGGACACCGGCGCCCGCCCGCTTCATTGAATTGCCCGTCACGGCCAATGAGCCCAGCGTCATCCCATGGAATGCATTCGTAAAGCTGAGGATGTGGGTCCTGCCGGTGACTTTTCGTGCGAGCTTCAAGGCAGCTTCCACCGAGTTTGTTCCTGTAGGACCGGGGAACATGACTTTATAGTCGTACTTCCGGGGCTTCAGGATCAGCTCGCTAAATGCTTCCAGGAAGCGCCTTTTGGCAATCGTTTTCATGTCGAGGGAATGGACGATTGCACCGGAGAGAAGATATTCCACGAGTGGTCGAAGCAGGTCCGGGTTGTTGTGGCCGTAGTTCAGCGCTCCTGCCCCGGAGAAGAAATCGAGATATTCCCGGCCGTCCTCGCTGTAGAGCGTGCTGCCGGCCGCGCGATCAAAGACCGTGTCCCAGGTGCGGCAGTAGGTGCGGACTTCTGACTCCAGGGTTTCGAATATATCCATGGGTAGCTTTCCTTCGTTCTATTTCCCCGGCCCATGTAAGGCTCAGACCTCCGGAAATACGGTCACTGGAGAGCGAGTTACATCGGCGCAACGCCGCAATCAGAAAGTGTGACCGGGGGTAATTCCAAGCTACGGAACGCCCGTATCTTCGGGACCCGTAGGCCATACTCGAAAACTTCACCCATATCCGGCACGGTCTACTTAGCTGTACTCACAAAGAGTCGGGTCCACGTCGAGTAGTCCGTCGAGTAGTTCTTCGAGTAGTCCGCAACAGCTTTCTAGCCCCGGGCTGCCAGTGCGTAGGAGGCGGTGGCGTAGGCCAGGGCGGCGGACATCTCCTGGAGCAGGTCCGCGTCAGTGTTGCTGATGGTGTCGCAGGCCCGGTGGTAGCAGGAATCAAGGACCTTCCCGGCCACGCCGCCATAGGACTGCACCTGGGCCTGGGTCTTCTTCTCGACGTCGCCGCTGAACAACCCGCCGACAGGAATCCCGGCCTGCATGAACGCGTCGTAGTCGGAGCCGCCGTCAAAGACCGTGGCCTCTGCCGGCAGCGAGTTCTCCTGGAAAAACCGGAAGAAGAGCTCCTCGATCTCCTTCGACCCCTTCGGCCCGGCATCCCCAAAATCGGACCCGTCGCCGTCGTGAATGGACCGCACCCCGTTCGGTGACGCCAGCATGTCCACGTTCAGGTTCGCCGCGGTGCGGTCCTTCTCGGCCCTGCTCAGCTCGTCGACATAGTGCTGGGACCCGTAGAGGCCGTCCTCCTCACCGCCCCAGAACGCGAAAACCACCCTATTTTCGGGCGTGATCCCGTTTTCCTTCATCCACTTCGCCGTTTCGAGCATGGCCGCGACGCCGCTGGCGTTGTCGTTGATGCCCGGGCCCTCACGCACCGAATCCAGATGCCCGCCCACCACGACGGTGTTCTCGGCGCTGCCGCCGGTCTCGGCGAGGATGTTGAAGCTCTCCACCTGCTTCCGGTTCCGGCCCTCGCCCCGGAACGTGAACGTCTGCCGGACCGGGGTGTACCCGGCGGCGCGCAACTGCTCCTCGACATACCGGCCGGATTCCTCATACCCGGACGTGCCCGACGCGCGGTTCCCGCCGTTGTCATCGGCGATCCGCTGCAGCGCCTCCAGATGGCCCACCATGCCCCGGCCCTTGAAAGCCTCCAGCGCCGCCCGCCCATCCACCCCGCCCGCAGGCACCAGCCGCGGAGCCTCGACGCTGGGGCCGGTGGTTCGGGGGGCCGCGCTGCTCGTCTGGCCGCTGCCAGGGCCGTCGGGCGCGACGCCGGGCGGGGAACCGGTTGCGGACTCGGAAGTGCAGGCCGTCGCCGACAGCAGCATCACGGCCAGGATCGAGGGAAGAACATGTTTGCGCAGATTCAACATGCTGGGAAACCCGTCGTTAGTCGGTTTCAGGTCGAAGCGTCAAGACGCCGGCTACTGATGCTGGGCAAGGCCGCGGACGCGATTGAATCGACGCGATTGGATCGTCGTCACTGGATCCGCGGACTGCACTATCAGTTCAATTCATTCTCGTGGATCCCGCTGTATCTTCAATAGCGCCTGCCTGTGAAAGTGCTGTGCGAATCCGGTGCCTCGGGAGCCAGGAGGAGGGTGGGCCGGCCGCGGATGGGCCCTGGCGCCACTCCGTCAGCGGCACCATCACTGGGTTTCCTAATACCATCGGTAGTAGCGAACAGAGTTTTTCACAGGGGCGCCGGTCCCTTCACGGAAGTTGAGCAGACATGACAGTTTCTCCCCTCATCTGGGCAATCACCATTGTCGTCATCCTGGCCCTGCTGGCATTCGACTACTTCTTCCACATACGCAAGGCCCATGTGCCGACGCTGAAAGAGGCTGCGGCGTGGTCCACCCTCTACGTGGGCATTGCCGTGGTCTTCGGCGTCCTGGTGTGGATCTTCGGCGGCACCGCGATGGGGTCGGAATACTTCGCGGGCTACATTACGGAGAAAGCCCTCTCCGTGGACAATCTCTTTGTCTTCCTGATCATCATCGCGAGCTTCCGCGTCCCCCGGGAGGACCAGCAGAAGGTGCTGCTTTTCGGCATCGTCTTCTCGCTGATAGCCCGCACCGGATTCATCTTTCTGGGGGCCGCCCTGATCAACTCGTTCGCGTGGGTGTTTTATATCTTCGGGCTTATTCTGCTGATCACCGCCGGCAACCTGCTCCGGCCGGATGCCCACGGCGACGAACACGCCGACAACTTCATGATCAGGATTGCCAGGAAGCTCTTCCACACCACCGAGCACTATGACGGGGACAAGCTCTTCACCATCCACGACGGCAAGCGGGCGCTCACGCCGATGCTGCTGGTGATGGTCGCGATCGGCGGAACCGACATTCTCTTCGCCCTCGACTCCATCCCGGCGATCTTCGGGCTGACCCAGAACGTGTACATCGTCTTCACGGCCACGGCGTTCTCCCTGATGGGCCTGCGCCAGCTGTACTTCCTGATCGACGGACTCCTGGACCGCCTCATCTACCTCGCGTACGGTTTGGCGGCCATTCTTGCCTTTATCGGCGTCAAGCTGGTGCTCCATGCCCTGCACGAGAACAACCTGCCGTTCATTAATGACGGCCAGCCGGTACCTGTCATCGAGATCAGCACCGCCACGTCCCTCAGCGTCATCGTCGGAGTGCTCGTCATTACGGTCGTGGCCTCGCTGTTGAGCAAGGCCGGCAAAGCGCAGACGTCGATCAACAACGCGCGCCGGCACGCCGTTAACTACCTCGACCTTGAATACACTGCAGACGTTGCCGAACGCGAACGCATCTACCGGATGCTGACCGCGGAGGAGGCCCAGATCATGACCATGGACCTGAAGTACCGGAACAAGGCCAAGGACATCGACAAGATCCGGGAGCTGGTCGCAGAGGCACACCGCCAGCACGAGGAATACCTGGCCCGCTAGGTTTTGGGCCCCGCGCCGGAGGAGGAGGGACCGGCCGGCCCGGTGCCGGCCGGGCAGCATTCCTTCCGCTCTCCGGCGGCGTCGGAAATGGCGGCTTGCACCCGGGTGATCACACTGGCGGGGGACCCGCCAGCCGTGATGCGGGTGAAACCGGGAAACTCGGGCAGCGCCTGGTAGGCGTCGCGCAAAGATACCAGGTCCTCCAGGAGCTCCGAGTCGGTGCCCCGTTCGAGGATCCTGGCGTGCGCCTCCTGCGGGTCGATGTCCAGGTAAATGATCAGGTCCGGCTGGGGGAGCTTGCGGATGAGCCACGGAAGGAAGCGTCCCCTGGCAAGACCGTGCATTCCGCGGAGCGCGAGCTGGCAATGAAGGTGCCGGTCCATGACCACAAGGCCGTCGAATTTCCGGGCACGGCGGTGTGAATTCAGGACATTAGACGTGCGGACAGCCGTCTCAATGGAATCCGCGGCCCGTGCGGGCAGTTGCCGGCCGAGCCTCGCGCTGAGCAGGGACATCCTGCGGCGGCCGGCGTAGTTTCGGAGGAACAGGGCGCTCCTGCCCGCCTGACGGGCGGCGTCGACGGTGGCCTGGGCCGCCGTCGTTTTTCCTGAGCCGTCAATTCCGGTGAGAACGATCAGCAAGCAGTGTCCTTGGAGGTTTGGTGTGGGCGTTATCTGAGCAACGAATAAGAGGCGCCGCTTGATCCCTCACAGATTGTGGGCCAGCAGTTCGAGCGCGATGACCAGAAGACTCAACACTACTTCGGCGAACACGATGAGGGCCTTGTGGCGGAACGGAAGGTCAAGCCGCCGGATCGCGAGGTACCCGATGATAAAGAGTGTGACCACGAGGACCACAATCGACCATTGAAGCGCCACGGCCGTCGACCAGAGACCCAAGCCGGCGGCCGTGAGGAGCAGGAGCGGCGTCACCAGGACGCTGAGGGATTCGGTGCTGACGGCGATCATGTGCTGCAGCTGCGGGCGGCTGGGAAGCTGCGCGTGGACCGTCAGGTGGCTCAGCAAGTCGGCGACGAAGATGCCCAGGAGGGAGCCGACCACCACGATGGTGAGGGTGACCGCCGCGGAGGCGGGCGTGGTTTCGTCAGCGTGGCTTCTCAGGGCCAGGACCACAGCCAGGCTGGTGAAGCTGATGTAGACGCGCTCTTTGAGGCTGGCCGCGCGTTGGCTCGCAGACGGCTCATTCCGCCCGGCCGTTTCGGTCGCATTCATCGAGGATGTCCTCTCTGTGGGTGGAGCGGGACCGTCAAGCGCCGGGAGCCCGGTACCCGACATCCGCTGCCATCCTCAGGGCATCCAGCGTTTCGTCGACGGTCAACAGCACGGTGGTTTCCAGCGAGCTCAGTGCACCGCCGCCGGTGATGGCCAGCGCCACCGCGGCCATGGATACGTTGTCGGGGGCCTCCCAGAGGTTGTAGCCGTCATGGCTGCCAAAGGCGTACCAGAAGCCGTGGAGCTTGCCTCCAACCGATTCGATATAGGCCTGGGCGGCCTTTCCGCGGTCCTCCGGGTTCTTGATCATCCTGGCCCAGGTCTCAGGGGTGTAGCTGAACTTTGTCAGGTAGAGCGGCATCGTCTTTCCCTTCGTTCGCTTCGGGAGTGCGGATTACCCAAGGATGGCAGTCTGCCGCGGGGCCAGCAATGGCCGGCGGGACTGACAGCGGCCAGCGGGAGCCGCGCCCTTCATTGGCCGCCGCGCCCCAGATGTGCCATGAGGGCGTCGAGAATCGGCAGCTGGCCGCCGACCAGTTTGGTGCGGGCCTCGGCCTCTCCAGCCCACTTGGCGTCGTCGATCTCGGGGAAGTTGTGGACCGTGCCGGATCCCCGCGGCCACTCCAGGGCGAAGGTGTTGCTCACGATCCGCCCGGGATCAAAGAAGCCAGCCTCTGCCGCGAAGGCCGTGATGACCTTTCCCGAGGGCTGCCGGAAGGAGCCCAGCGGGAAGTAGCCGGCGGACGGTGCGGGGGTCCCCATTTCTTCGGCGAACTCGCGACGCGCAGCGGCCAGCGGATCCTCGTCGGGAAGGTATTCGCCCTTGGGAATCGACCAGGCGCGGGCATCCTTGCGTGCCCAGAACGGTCCGCCCATATGGGCGATCCATACCTCAACGTCCGATCCGGAGCCCCGGCGGTACAGAAGAATGCCTGCACTCCGGACCGTCATTGCCCACCGCCTGCCCGGGATGACCCGGGGCCCGGGTCCTGTGGTCTTTCTCCGGCGCCGGCAGCAGGAAGGAACTGGCGGTTCCTGATCCGTGATTCGCCGAATTCGAGGGCCAACGGCGCAATCTCCCACGGTCCGCGTTCCCGCAGCCCGGGGCGGCCCACGGCGACGTGGGGCGTCCACCGGGGGTACCGGAAACCGAGCGCTCGCGAGCCGAGGATGAAATCATCGACACTGTCCACGAGCAGCTCGTCCAATAGTTCGTGCAGCGCCTTCACGAGGGATACCTGGAAGTCCCGCACATGCTGGGGTACGTCCACTTCCAGGCCGCTTACCCGCCCGCCGCCGAGCAGGACCAGCTTTCCGGAGCTCGCGGAGAAACCTTCCAGGACCGGAAGCGACTCCAGCCACGCAACCGTCGCGTTGGCGGCCTCCCCGGCAGCCGTGATGCCGTTGGTCCAGTCCGCGATGTCCTGTGCGAAGTCAGCCAGGACGCCGATGTGCAGCAGGGTCAGGTGGAGGCCCTGTTGCCTGCGCAGCGCATCGACGTGGCTGCCCAGTTCCTCGTAGTCAGAGGGCGCGGAGCCGACGGCGAGCACCGGCGCCTCCACCGTGATCCGGGGAGCAGACTGCATTCGGACTCCCTCCCGCCCATGCCGACCGTTGGTTCCGGTGCCATTATCCTCCCGGGCGGGGCGGACGTGGCCGGCTTTGGCATATCCCCCTGCTCGGCCTTCGACGGCTAGCCCGAGCAAGGGGGAGTGCTACCGGCCCAGGGCCCGGAACAGGAGGAGCCTGACCGCCTGGATCGCGGACTCCCGCCGGCAGGGCCCGTTCCAGATGATGAAGTTGGCGAACCGGTGCGCCCCGGGGCGGCCGGCGACCCGGGCGGCCGCATCCCTGATCGACCCCAGGTCTCCGGCCGTCATCGGGAGCGGCGCTTCACCGGGGTGCCAGGTCGAGCCGAGCGGAAAGTCCACGAACGGCCGGGCAGGCATTTCGATGTGGGCGCCGAGCACCACGCTGACCGGATGCGAGGCACTGAAATCGCAGAGCGTGCGCAGCGAATCCTGGAAGGCTGGAAAGTCCTGCACATAGAGCCGGCCCGGATAGACCGTGTCTCCCGTGAGCAGCATGCCCGTGGCCTCGTCGTAGACGGCGACGGCGGAAGGATGGTGCCCCGGCGTCGGGATGACCTCAAGCACCCGGCCGCCAAGGTCCACGCGGGCCGTGCCCTGGGGCCAGTTGTCGATTCCAAAGAACTCGGCAACCTCTTCGACCGAATGCCCCACGAGGCGGGTGTGGGGCCGGCCCGTGAACTGCCCGTCCCCGGCGACGTGGTCCCCGTGGGCGTGCGAGTGGGCGACGATGAGTTCGTAACCGTCCTTGGGATGGCCGCGGAGCCAGTCCTCAATGAGGGCGTCTACTGTCGCCCTGAGTGGAAACCCGGTGGCGTCCGCCGTCGCGCCGGTATCGAGGAGGAACGCGCGCTCCTTGCCGAACAGGAGGTAAAGGAAAGGCGCCTCGAAATTGCTGTCAATGCTCTGCCGGAGCAGGGCTGTGTCGGGCGCGGCCATGTGCACCTGGATGGGCGGTGCCGCGCTGCTTGCGCGGGACCGCGTCCCCGCGTACCAGCGCACGTCCAGATCCAGATCCGTCACGGCACCGCTTTTCTGTTCATGGCCCGGGTGGAGTCTGCGACGCCGCGGCGGTTACCTTCATGTCAGTACTATATGGGTGCCCCAAGGGGCCGACGACGGCTGGGGGAGAGAACCCCGGTCTCAGAGGGCTCTCAAGCGTCGCCGGCCCCGTCTCGCGCCGGATCCCGACGCTCCGGCAAGCAACGTAGCCGGCCCGACAACACGCTGCGCTCGGCAACGGTGCGGACCTACTACTATTCAACACCCTGCGCGCGTTCACCGGGAGATACTTCCGATCCCCGCAGGCGTGGGCCGGAGGGGTTTCATCCTTTCCGGGTGACGGCACCCGGTCGGGGCCGTCATAGCGTGGGGATACTTCCGGGATGGCAATTCATGACCCCCAGAGCCCCGGGGAAGCGAAGTGAGCGATGTTGGCCCTGAAGAAACACGCTGCAGTCACCTCCGAATCGCGGGCACTTGTCATCGGCAGCGCGGGCTTCCTCATCCTCGGCGTGGTCGCGTTCCTGCTGGTGGGGCGGGAGCCGGTTGCGCTGTCGGGCCGGGGATCGGTGGGCGACATCGCTGCGCTCGGAACGGCGGTCCTCGGCGCCGCGGCGGTGGTGGTCGGTGCCCGGCAAAGCCGGGGGCTTGAAGTGCCGCGCGCGCCGGGTGGCGGCCGGGCGCGCAACATCGTCGACATCGCCGCCCTCGCACTGGCGCATGCCTGCATCTTCCTGCTCGGCTGGCTTGCCCTGTTCTCGATCTTCCAGCGGGCGTTCGTGGGCGCCGTCCTGTACCCGCTGGCAGCGGCAGTCCTCGTCGGCGTCACGGGAGCCCTGAGTACCTACATCTCGTACCTGTCGGCGGTCACCATGAATCCCTACCGGCTTGCCGCGCTCCTTGCCGTCTTCCTCGTCACGGGTGTGCTGACGAGCATGCTCACCGCATCGGATCCGCAGTGGTGGCAGGAGAACCTCAGTGCCCTGGGCATGAGCTCGGATGTTTCCGGGGTGGCGTTCAACGTCACGCTGATCGTCGCCGGCGTCGTGGTCACAACCCTGGCCGGATACTCCACCAGGACGCTCGCAGCGACAGCAAGGACAGTGTCCGCGCGCCGCCGGGTGCGGCAGCTGGAAGCGGGCATCGTCCTCATCGGCATCCTTCTCGCCTGTGTGGGGCTGTTACCCGTCGATGAGCAGTTCTGGCTCCACACCGCCGCAGCGTCCGGCATGGTTGTGGTGTTCGGGAGTCTGATTGTCCGCATGCGTTCACTGATTCCCTCCATCCCGGCCACGTTCAACGTGCTGGGGCTGGTGTTCCTGGCGGTCATCGTCTTCGCCGTGCTGATGTACTTCCCGTTCGGCTACTACAACCTCACCGCCGTGGAGCTCATCGCCGCCTCGCTGGTCTTCGCCTGGCTGATCGTCCTGATCCGCAACCTGGCCGCCGTCGACGCCGACCAGCTCGCCGACGCCGACCAGCTCGCCGAGGACCCGCCGGGCCGTCCGCAGTCCCACAGAACCGACACCGTAAGCCAGCCGGCCGCAACGGGAGTGGACGGGTCGGCCGGCGAAGCCTGATGAAGCGACGGGCAGGACTCGGCATGAAAAAACCGCAGCAGAGCCGCATCACGGTGGTGCCCCTTGCGGACCAGCTCCGTTCCTATCACCGCGGCTGGCTGAGGGGCGACCTGATCGCCGGGGTGACCGTCGCGGCCCTGATCGTTCCCAAGAACCTGGGGTACGCCGGGATCGCCGGGATCCCCTTGCAGAACGGTCTCTATGCGGCGGCGGCCGGCGCGATCGTGTACGGGATCTTCGGCTCGTGCCGGCAGATTTCCATGGGTCCAAGTTCCGGGCTGGCGGCAGTGGCGGCGAGCGCCGTGCTCGCGGCAGGCATCACCAGCGAGCAGGATGCCGCCACGTTCGTCGCGGGGATCACCCTCGCCTCCGGGATCCTGTTCCTGCTTCTTGCCGTCCTGAAGATGGGCTGGATAGCGCAGTTCCTCTCCCGGGCGGTGGTCACCGGATTCCTCTTTGGTGCGGCGATCGACGTCGTCATCGGGGAGCTCCCGAAACTGACCGGGACGGAGGTCACCGGCTCCAACCCGATCCAGGAACTGTGGTCGTGGCTGGGGACGTTGGGCGAAGCGCATCAGACCACCGTGGTGGTGGGTGTCATCGCGCTGGCCGTCGTCTTCGGACTGAAGGCCGTCGCGCCAAGGGTTCCCGGTGCCCTGGTCCTCGTGGTGGGCGGGCTGCTGGCGGCAGCGGTGTTCGATCTCGGAGCCAGGGGCGTGGCACTGGTGGGCGACGTGCCCAGCGGCTTGCCGTCGCCCGAGCTCCCTGACGGCCAGCTGATGTGGGACAACGTGGGCACCGTCGCCCTCGCCGCGGTGGCATTGGTCCTGATCGGCTTTTCCCAGACTGCGGGCGATGCTCGGGCGTTCGCCGCCAAGCACCGCTACCAGATTGACATCAACCAGGAATCAGCAGCCCAGTCGTTCGCCAATATGGCCGCGGGATTGTTCAAGGGGATGCCCGTCTCCACGAGCCTGTCAGCGAGCTCTCTCAATGACCACTCCGGGGCGAAGACCGGCGTGGCCTCGCTCACCTCCGGCGCTACGGTCCTGCTCACGCTGCTGTTCCTCGCGCCGCTCTTCTCGAACCTGCCCAAGCCGGTGCTGGCGGCGCTGATCATCGAGGCCGTTGTCATGGGCATGATGAACCTGCCGGAGATGCGACGGCTGGCCCGTGTGCAGAGATTTGATTTCTGGATCGCCGTAGCAGCCATTGTCGGCACCCTGATCTTCGGTGTCCTCGCGGGCGTCATCATCGGGATCGGGCTCTCGCTCATCTGGCTCATCGGGGTGGCCACCCACCCGGAGATGCCGGCCCTTGGACGCGAACGGGGGACGCAGGTCTTCCGCGAAGTGGATGGGCACCCCGGCGATGAGGTGATTCCTGGCATCGCCGTCATCAGGTTCGACGGCGGCCTCTTCTTTGCCACCGCCGATGCACTGGAGGATCGGCTGCGTGAGGCAATCCACTCAACACCGGACTTGACCGGCATTGTGCTGGATTGCGCGGGCATCAACTTTGTCGACTCACAGGGAGTGGCAAAGATGGCGGATATTGTCGACCTCGCCAACGAGGCCGGCGTCACCCTGCGCCTTGCCCGGCTGAAGCCCGCGGTCCGGGCCATTCTGGCCAGGGACGGTGCAATTGAACGCATCGGGGAAGACAAAATCCACGGAAATATCTTCAGGGCCGTCCAAGCCGAACAAGCCGCCGTCGGGAAAGGCCCTGACAATCAACCGGGTTAGCGGCCCGGCCGCAAGCTCACCCGCGGGGAATGATTGCCCCGTCCCAACGGACGGCTAGCTTTGGGCTAGTACGCCCTACGAAACCCGGAGGCGATCACCGATGAACCCGCCCAAGGGCGGCGGCACCGAGGCAGAGCCATTCAACGGCAGGCTCGCACTGCTGCTTGCGATGGCCATGTTCGTGCTCGTCGTCGACACATCGATCATGAACGTCTCGATCTCCGCCGTTGTGGAGGACATCGGCTCGACCGTCAGCGGCCTCCAGTCAGCGATTGCACTTGAGGCGCTGGTATCCGCCGCCTTTATCCTGATCGGCGGCAAAATCGGCGATCTGATCGGGCGCAAGCGCGCCTACGTGATTGGACTTGTCTGCTACGCCATCGGTGCCATCGCCATGACGATGGCTCAAAGCCTCCTCCCCATCATCATCTTTTGGGCGGTGATCGGCGGCCTGGGTGCCTCGCTCCTGCTGCCGGCCATGCAATCCCTCATCCACGGAAATTTCGAGGGGGCGGCGCAGAAACGGGTCTATGCCCTGGTGGGCGCCTCGGCGGCGATTGCCGCAGCCGTGGGACCCTTGATCGGTGGGTTCATCACGACGTTTTTGTCCTGGCGCGTCGCTTTCATGCTCGAGGCCCTGATCATTGCGGTCGTGTTGTCCGGCATCAAGCTGGTTCACGACGTCCCGTTCGTGGGGTCGCGATCGCTGGACCTCTTCGGGTCCGTCCTCTCCATCGTCGGTATGGGCGGCATCGTGCTCGGCATCCTGGTGTGGCAGGAGGGCGGAGAGTCTGTGGGCGCCCTCTTGGCGGTAGGTGCGGTTGGGCTGGGGGGCCTGGTCTACTGGCTCCTCAGGCGCAAGCGCCTCAACAAAGCCACCCTGCTTGACCCGGACCTGTTCCAATCGAAGGGCTTCCGTTTTGGTGCTTCCGGACAAATGATGCAGCAGGTCGCCCTCGGCGGGACCATGATCGTGTTGCCCATCTACCTGCAGATGGTGCTCGGATACAACGCGATGCAGGCAGGGCTGTCGATCGCGCCCCTCTCGCTGACCATGTTCGCCGTCGCAATGCTTGCCGGTAAGAGGGCTGGGGCGCGCCGGCCGGCAAGCCTAATCCGGTGGGGCTTCGTGCT
Organism: uncultured Arthrobacter sp.; assembly: GCA_937873245.1. Lineage (GTDB taxonomy): Bacteria > Actinomycetota > Actinomycetes > Actinomycetales > Micrococcaceae > Arthrobacter. The sequence goes on from CALMVY010000204.1 coordinate 18,043, forward strand.
CCTGATCGTGGGCCTGCTGGTGCTGGTTCCGGTCGTGCCGCGTGCGGACTCCGGCTGGTGGCTTCTGGTGCCGCTTATCATCGCCGGATGCGGCCTGGGGCTGCTCGTGTCCCAGCTCAACAACTACACCCTGGCTCCTATCTCGGATGAGCGGGTCAGCGAGGCTGCCAGTGTGAACTCGGCCTCGGGGTCGTTCGGTTTGTCGCTGGGACTCGCGTTTGCCGGCGGCATCATGCTGGCATCGCTCTCGTCCATCTTCATCGGCATGGCGACGTCCAGCACGGTTCTGGCGCCCGAGCAGCAGCAGCAAGTGGCCCAGAGCCTTGAACAGGACGCCCAGGTGATGAGCGATGCGCAGCTTGAGGAACTCCTCGCCGGCCAAACGGAGGAAGTATCTGACGAGATCATCCGGATCAACACGGAAGCGCGGCCCCTGGCCCTTCAGATCGCCCTGGTAGTTCCGATCCTGGCCGGCCTGGCCGGGCTGTTCACGTCCTTCCGGATGATGCGGCTTCCCGACCCCAAAGCCTCCGGTGCCGGCGAGGGGGCAATTCTGGGTTGATCTCTGCGGCCACCATTTCACATGGGGATTTCACCCGCAGCGGATGAGGAAACTATGCGGACGCGAGACCGAAGATGTTCGTACCTGCCACTGGTCAGGCAGCCAGGCGATTACCCGGACCTGAAATTAGTTCCATTCCCGCGCCGTATCAAGTGAAAGCAGGGCAGCCCCATGAGTTTCTGGGAAAACTTTTGGAATATTTTCTGGTGGTTTATTTATGTGTACGCATTCATTGCTTTCCTCTACGCGCTATTCGTCATCATCGGCGACGTATTTCGAGACCAGCATCTGAATGGTTGGCTGAAAGCCGTCTGGATCGTATTCCTGGCCTTCCTGCCTATCCTGGGCGTGCTGGTGTACCTGATTGCCCGCGGCAAGGGCATGACCGAGAGGGCGGGGGAACGGGCCCGCCAGAACCAGGAAGCCTCGGATGCGTACATCCGCCAGGTGGCCACCGCGAGCCCAACCGAAGAGATTGCCAAAGCCAAGGCCCTTC
>CALMVY010000205.1 GCA_937873245.1 uncultured Arthrobacter sp.
TTTCGTCTCCGCAATTCCAAACATCACCCGACCGTGCGCGGGCGCGCGGTCTTGCGGAGAAAAACAATGTATCGAGTGGTTATCGTTTTGTCCGGCGCCGCGCTGGTGGCGCCACTTCATGTCGCCGTTGCCGAACCTACCACCACAGATCCCGTCGTCGTCACCGCCACGCGCACCGCTAGAACGACGGATGAGACCCTTGCTTCGGTGTCCGTGATCACGCGAGCGGACATCGAGCGCAGACAGGCGCAATCCGTCCAAGACCTGCTGCGCGGCGAGCCGGGTATTTCGATCTCCAGCAACGGCGGTCCCGGCAAATCGACCTCGGTGTTCCTGCGCGGCACCGAATCCGATCACGTGCTGGTGTTGATCGACGGCGTCAAAGTCGGTTCAGCGACTTTGGGCACCACGGCGTTCCAGCACATCCCGATTGAGCAGATCGAGCGCATCGAGATCGTGCGCGGCCCGCGCTCCAGCTTATATGGGTCGGAGGCGATCGGCGGCGTGATCCAGATCTTCACGCGCAAGGGCGGCGGCGCGCTCGCTCCATTCGTGAGCATCGGCGGCGGAACCTACCGCACCTACAACGCTTCGGCCGGCGTATCGGGTGGCGGTGAGCGCGGCTGGTTTAATTTGAGCGCAGACGGCATCGAAACCGATGGCTTCAACGCCTGTACCGGCAAGCCTTCGCCCGGGGGCGCTGGCTGCTTCACGGTTGAACCCGACAAGGACGGCTACCGCAATACGTCGGGTGCGGCGCGCGCGGGTTATCGCTTCGCCAACGGCGCCGAAGTGGACATGAACGCGCTGCGCTCCACTGGAAAGAATCAGTTCGACGGCGGCTTCGTCAATGAGTCCGACTCTGTGCAACAAGTCGTCGGCGGCCGACTGCGTTTCTCGCCCGCCGCACCCTGGAACGTTACGCTGGCGGCCGGCCGCAGTCGCGACGAGTCCGATAATTTCAAGGACGGCACCTTCCGCAGTCGCTTCGATACCAGACGCGACACGCTATCGCTTCAGAACGACATCTCGATCGGCACGGCACAATTGTTGACCGCCGGCGTGGACTACCAGGATGACGCGATCGACAGCACCGTCGCCTATCCCGTCACCGAACGCGACAACAAAGGCGTATTCGCGCAGCACCAAGCGCGGATCGGACACCTGGACTTGCAACTGAGCCTGCGTCGGGACGACAACGAACAATTCGGGCACTTCACCACCGGTGGCGCGGCCGGGGGTTACGCTCTCGGGAACGGCCTGCGGCTCACCGCCTCCTACGGCACCGCCTTCAAGGCGCCGACCTTCAACGAGCTGTACTTCCCGGGCTTCGGCAATGCAAACCTCCGACCCGAAGAATCGCGCAGCGCTGAGCTTGGTATCGGCGGCAATGCGGACGCCGGGCGCTGGTCCATCAACGCCTACCAGACGGACGTCGACGAGCTGATCGCCTTCGACGCCGCCACGTTCGCGCCGGCCAATATCGACCAAGCGCGCATCCGCGGGCTCGAGACGACGTTCGACGCCCGCTTTGCGGATTGGGCGACAAAGATCAGTCTAACTGTCCTCGACCCGGAGAACCGCACGTCCGGCGCCAACAGCGGCAAGGTGCTGCCGCGCCGCGCCGAGCGAGCGGCGCGTCTGGAGCTCGACCGCCCGCTCGGCAAGTACCGCGTCGGCGCGACACTCATCGCCGAGGGCCGGCGCTTCGACGATCTCGCCAATACGCGCGAGATGGGCGGCTATGCCACCGTTGATGTGCGCGCCGAATATGCCTTCGCCAAGGCATGGCGCGCACAGGCACGCGTGGAGAACCTGTTCGACAAAGAGTACGAAACCGCGGCGTTCTTCAACCAACCCGGGCGCGGAGTTTACCTGACCCTGCGTTACCAACCCTGACGCACGACACGGAGCAAAAACCATGTTGACTATCTCTCGGCGCAACCAGCTCGTTGTTGGGTTTTCCTTGGCGATCCTTGTGATCGCAACCCGCGGGCAACACTTCGCGACGCTGCACAACCTGCCCGGGGCCTCGTGGGCAGTATTCTTTCTGGCCGGCGCCTACTTGAGACCAGCGTGGGCGCTGCCGGCGCTGCTCGGCCTCGTTTGGTTTCTGGATTTCGCGGCCTTCACCTGGGGCGGGGCGAGTGGCTTCTGTCTCACGCCGGCGTACGCATTCCTGCTGCCGGCATACGCGTCGCTCTGGATCGCGGGCCGCTGGTATGCGACGCGTTACCGCTTCGCGTGGGGCACGCTCACGCCGCTCGCGGGCGCGGTCATCACCGGCGCGGCGGTGTGCCAGCTGTTCTCGAGCGGCGGTTTCTACTTCTTCTCCGGCCGCTTCGCCGAACCGACGCTCGTTGAGTTCGGCGCGCGCCTGGCGAAGTACTTTCCGTCCTACCTCGGCTCGCTCGTATTCTACGTCGCCATCGCGGCGGTCGTGCACACACTGCTGGTCGTCGCCCGCGGGAGCGGTGTCGCGCGCGACGTGAAGGCGAGCTAACCGTGGACGACACGGCGCGCGCCCAACGCCACCGCGCGCGCATGCAGCGCAAGAAGGAGGTCGTGGACGCGAAGATCGCGGCCGCGACCGCCGAGCGCGGCGTGTTGCTGGTGCTAACCGGCAACGGCAAGGGCAAAAGCTCCTCCGCCTTCGGCATGGTGGCGCGCGCGCTCGGGCACGGCATGCGCGTCGCGATCGTGCAGTTCATCAAAGGTTCCTTCTCTACCGGCGAGGAGGCGTTCTTCCGCCGCTTCTCTGAAGTCGATTACTACGTCATGGGCGAAGGTTTCACCTGGGAGACGCAGGACCGCGAGCGCGACATCCGCGCCGCGCGCGCCGCCTGGGAGCGGGCGCGGCGCTTTCTGACCGATCCCGCCTTCCATCTGGTCGTGCTGGACGAGATCAACATCGCTTTGAAGCACCATTACCTGCCGCTGCCGGAGGTGCTGGACGCCTTGCGCGCGCGGCCCGGTCAGCAGCACGTCGTCGTCACCGGCCGCGCGGCGCCGCCCGAGTTGATCGAGAACGCCGATACCGTCACCGAGATGCGCGAGGTGAAACACGCTTTCAAGGCCGGGATTCGCGCGCAAAAGGGCATCGAGCTGTAGCCTCCCCCGGGCCGACCACCCGGCCCTGTAACCTCCTGCGAGGTATGTCGTCTCATGGTTGGAACGAACCGATCGTTACCATCAACGAAATTCCAAGTGGAGGGTTTATGAAGAGCGTAATTCAGTATGCAGTCGCCGGCGCCCTGAGCATGGGACTCGGCCTTTCCTCAGCCTGGGCCCTGACCGAAGGCGAGGCCCGCGCCGAGATCGAGAAGCACGCCGCCGAGAAGCGGCTCGATGCCAAGGACCGCGTCGCGGCGGTCAAAACGCTGGACGTGCTGGTGCAGAAGGGTGTGCCGGTGAAGCGGGCATACGAGGTGGTCGAGTCCGCGATCGACAAGGGCGCCAAGGGTCCGAAGCTGGCCGAGATCGCGAAACACGTCGAGGACCGGCGTAAGGACGGCGTGTCGGCCGAGGCCGCTGCGGCGGAAGCGCTCGGGCGCATCCAGCGTGAGACGACGCGCGACCACGCGCGTGACTACACCGACCAGCGCGAAGCGTCGCGGACGATGGAGATCCCTGCTCCTTCGGCGATGGACATGTCCGGTTCCGGCATGGGCATGGGGGGTACCGCGGCTGGCGCAGGCGCGGGTGCCGGCGCGGGTGGTCCGGATATGGGTGGCGGTTTTGGCGCGGGCGGCCGTTAAGCGCAACTGCTATTAGTAGTAAACGACGAAACCGGGTCCCCTTCCCGAGCGGAAGTGGGACCCGCGATTCGCGGCAATCTTACAACGGAGACAATCCAATGAAATCCAGACAGCTCATCGCATTGTTGGTAAGTGCCACAGTGTTGGCGACCGCGAGCGGTTTTTCCGCCGCCGCCGACAAGGCGCAAGACCGAAACAAACCGTCGACGGTCGAGCAGATCGATCTGCACCAGGAGATCGCCTCGCCCACCGCTGGCGAATTCAGTCAATCCGGCAGCACGTTCCGTAGCGGCTGGCAGCAGGACTTCGGGGGCATCTCCGGAACCGCCAACGGCATGGACGGCTTTCCTACCGCGTCGGGTGATCCGAGCACATACCCGACACCGTACGGCTCTTCCGGCCAGGGCAGCTCCACCGGTCCGTAACGCAAAATTAAACAACAGGGGGGACATATGCATCACAAACTATTAGTCGCCGCGCTGGTCGCGGTGTTGCACGTGCCCGCGCAGGCGGGGATGTTCGGGGGTCTCGAGGCGGGTTACGCCCGCGACACCAACTTTAACGGTGCGCCGGACAAGGCAAACCGGCTCGAGGAGAACATCACGAGTTATACCGGGTATCTCGGCCACTACTCGCCGTCGGCCAACGGCCGCTCGGCCTTTATCGTCAAGGGCGACATACAGGCCAACCGTCTGGAAAAAACGCCGGCGCTCGACAACAACATCTTTGGCGTGAGCGTCGGCACCTTTCACGCCTTCAGCCAGCACAACACCATGACCTCGAACTTGGGTGTGCGCGCCAAGCGCTTCGACGACAGCCGCCGTGACGGCGAGGTCTACGCGCTTCAGTTCGGCTTCAAACAGAAGACGAGCGACCGGTTCTGGTTCCGCGAGGGCGTGACCGCAGAGTACGGGGTCGCCGAGTTGCGCAGCGGCGAATACACGGGCTACGGCGCGAATGGCTCGCTTAATTGGTCGGCGGGCGCTTCAACCCTGTTCAATCTTGGCCTGGCCTGGAACCGGCGCGTCTATGACGTGCTCGTCGGCGATGAGCGCACCGGCAAGCAAGTCACCCTCGGCGTGGTGCAGCAATTCGGCAAGCACGTCTACGTCCGCGCGTCGGCCACGCGGTTGAACAATAGCGCCAACGACGGCAGCGAGTACGACAGCAATGTGTACAGCATGGGCCTTGGTTTCAGTCTGTAAACGCAAAATTGGTTTAAGCGCCGGCACTGGAAACGCAGAGCCATAGCGTCACAGGCAGCTTAATGCCTCCCCTTTGCCCCCGGCCAAGCCGGGGGCCTTTTTGCGAAAATGGCTATACTGACGTTTTGCGGGGATGAAATATGACCAGACGTTGCATCCAAATGGCGTGCGGGCTGCTGCTGGCCGGTCTCCCACTTTCGGCCAGCGCCGAACTCGTCGCGCTGTCGTTGCATGCGCCCGCGGCGCAGGAAGTCCACGTCTCCGGCAGCTTCGATCCCTACTGGCAAAAACGCTATCTAATGAAAAAGAACGCCGCGGGCCGCTGGACCGTGGTGCTCGACGTTCCGCCCGGCCGCTACGAGTACCAGTTCCTCATCGACGGCCGATGGCGACACGACCCTTCCCTTCCCAAGGTCGCCGACGCCTTCGGCGACTGGAACAACGTGCTGATCGTGCTGCCGCGCGATGACCGGTAACCCTGCCCCCCGCCGCGCGTCTCATATGATAGTTAAGGCGCCGGGGACACCGGTAATCGACGATGCGCAGCGCCAGGAAGAAAGATGGATCGCGCGCTGCCGGCAAGGCGAAACCCAGGCGTTCCGATTCCTGGTTGAGCGCTACGAGCGCATGGTGCGCGGGGTGATCCGGCGCTTGATCGCCGCCGAGCATGACGTGGACGAGCTGGCGCAACAAAGCTTCGTCAGCGCGTACGAAAAGCTGGCGCAGTTCAACGGGTCCTGCCAGTTCTCGACCTGGCTGTGCCAGATTGCGCTCAACAAGGCGCGGGACGCCATGCGCGCACGCCGCTATCGCGAGAACGACGTCGATGTCGACGAGCTGGAGCTCGAGAGCGATGACGGCGGACCGCAGGCGCGGTTCGAAGTGCAGCAAGATGAACAACGGCGCGACCGACAACTGCAAGCAGCGCTGAGCAGCCTGAAACCGGAGGACCGCGAGTTGATCGTATTAAAGTACATCGAAGGTTACGGCTACGACACCATCGCCGAGATGCTCGGCTGCACCGTGCAGGCCGCCAAGGTGCGCAGCCTCAGGGCGCGCGAACGAATGAAGGAAATCCTGCAACGGTTGGGGGTGGAGCTATGAAGACACCGGACAACGAAGAGCTGCTTTCCAACGACGATGCGCGCCTCGAGGCCTGGCTTGCGCGCGCGCCGCTGCCACCGGCCTCACCGGCGTTCTGCGCACGCGTGATGCGCGCCATCGAACAGCGGCCGCTGCCCTGGCACGCGCGCCTGCGTCGCTTCCTGTTCGCGCCGCGCCCGTTGCAGTGGAACGTCGCCGGTGTGGCCGCGGCGGCGGGGTTGGTCGCGATTGCGGTCGCGGCCCCGCTGCTGATCGAGCGCGGGCCGGCCGATCCCGTGACTGTCGCCACCGTGCGCTTCGAGTACCGCGCCCCCGGTGCGCGCCAAGTGTCCCTGGCCGGTGACTTCAGCCAATGGCAGGCGCGCGTGCCCCTGCGCAAAAAAGCCGACGGCACCTGGGTGGCGGAGCTGCCGCTGGCGCCGGGCAACTATGAATACGTGTTCGTGGTGGACGGCGAACGCTGGGTCGCCGACCCGCGCGCCGCGAGCTATCGAGAGGACGGATTCGGCAACCGCAACGCGGTGGTGAGCGTGCCGACTATTTAACGAGGATTGAGATATGCGTGCATCGATGAAGACGAAACAAGCGCTTGGCCGACTGGCCGTGATCGCGGCTGCCTTCAGCCTGTGGACGAGCGCGATCGCTGCTCCGAGTTGGGACGACGCCGCGGGCGATCTGCGCGCCGCGCGCCTCCCCGCCGGCCAAGTCGACACGATCATCGATCAGGCCAAGAACCGCGGGGCGCCGCCGGAGGTGGTGCGCGCGTGGGCCGAGCGCATGCGGCAGTCGCAGCAGGCCGGCATCCCCGCCGCACTGATAGGCGAGCGGCTGGTGCAAGGGCTGGTCAAGGGCGTGCCGGTGGCGCGCATCGACCAGGCACTCGCGACCTTGCAGACGAACCTCACCTGGGCCAAGCAGGTGATCGACCGCCATGCCGCCAGGGCGGAGATCCGCCGGCGGCCCGAGGCGGTCGATCAGGCGACGCGCAATCTCGAAGCGGCGCTGCGCGCCGGGTTCGAGCGCGCCCAACTCGAGCAGATGCTCGGGAACGGCGCGCTCACGCTCGACCAGATCGCCGGACTCGCCGGCGCGACGGGCAACCTGCGCAGTTGGGGCGTCGCGCCGGAACGCGCCGTGCGCGCGCTCGCGCGCGCGGGCGGTGCCGGCATGACGGCGGCCGAACTCGCGCGCCTAGAGCGTCAGTTCGCCGCTGGTATTGCGGCCGGGCGCGCGCCGGCGGAGTTGATGATCGAGTTCGAGCGCGGCGTGGAAAAATTCGACAACGCTCGCCCCGCGTTGCAGTCGCCGATGGATCGCGGCGATATGCGCGAAAACATGAAACACGAACCGATGCAGGACTTCAAAGGCCCGCCGGCCCAGGACATATCGCCCGGCCCGCAAGATATGTCGGCCCCGCCAGGCGGCGGCATGGGCGGCTCCGGGTCGGTGCCCGGCGGCTGGTAGATCAAAACACGCCGCCGGCCGACGCCGGCGGTGCCGCTTCCACAGAGATCCCACCAACGTAGCGTAACCTCCGCAACCCTCGCCCGTCTCATCGTCTGTGCGGCGCGCATGGGCCGATATCCGGTCCGCGCCGAGAGACAACGACAAGCAACGGGGGGCACTCACATGCGGTTACGTTCTCGCGGTTTTACGCTTATTGAACTGGTCATGGTCATCGTCGTGCTTGCCATTCTCGCGGCCACGGCGCTGCCACGTTACGCCAACCTGGCGCCCGATGCCCACCAAGCCGTGCGCGGCGCGGGCGAAGGCAGTCTCAAGTCGGCGCGCGCCATTTTTATTGCCAAGAACAAGGGCGTGGATCCCACCGTGGCCGAACTGGCCGCGGCCATGGATCCGAAGGGCACGGCCTTCGCCGACGGCGTCGAGCTGCCGAAGGTGTACAACGACGACGGCATCACGCTGCACCGCTTTTTGACCTACAAGGACGCGGCCGGCGATTGCGCAACGGCGACGGTGGCGACGACCGACCCCGTTACCTGCGTCAAGCAGTAACACGGCGCGGGATACCGTGACGCCAAGTGGCGTCGCGGTGTCCCGGGGCAATCGGTCATGGCATCCTTTGGTACATCGCGTCACGCCGGCGTCACGCTGATTGAGCTGACGATCGTGCTGCTATTGGCCGCGGTGCTCGCGGCTGCGGTGGCACCGCGCTGGTACTCGGCGGGCGAGGCCACCGTGGGTTTTCAGATCGACCGGCTCGCGCGCGACCTGCGTCACGCGCAAGCACTCGCCCACACTCAGGGCCGGACCCTGCGCGTCAACGTGGAGAGCACGCGCTATTGCGTGACGCTCGCGCCCGCGACCGACTGCGCCCAGGCGATCCGCGATCCCGCCACCGGTGCGCCCTTCGTTGTGCCACTCGAGCACGATGTGACGCTCTCTGGCACGAGCACCGAACTCGACAGCCTCGGGCGACCCAAGGACGGGACGCTGCTCGCCGCGGCGCGCGTCTTTCGGCTGACAGCGGGAGAGACTGCCTGGTCAGCGGTGCTGCGGCCGCTCACCGGTTTCGTCGAGGTCAAGTCCCCGTGAGCCCCGGCCGGCGCCGTGTTCGGGGTTTCAGCCTGATCGAGCTCATCGTCGTCATCGTCGTCGTGAGCATCGCCGCCGTGGTGTTGCTGCAGCTCTTCACCGGCGTGGCCGAATCGCTGGCATCGAACGAGGACATCCAGACGGCGAGCCAGCTCGCGCAGGAGTGCGGCGAGCACGTCATGGCCGTGCGCCACAACCCGGCCCAGGGATTCGCCGCCGTGACCAACAGCGTCTGTGATGTCCTGCCGGCGCCGCTGCCGGGATTCATGCGCACGGTCGCGGTCACCGACCTCACCGCCAGTCCGCCATGCACCGTCACCGCCGCCGGTACTTGCAAGCAGGTCGTCGTGTCCATCGCCAAAGCCGGGATCGCGCCGGCGGCGGTGACGCTGATGGTAATCAACTATTGATACCGGCGCGCCCATGACATTCCCGTCTCCCCGCGGTTTCACTCTGATCGAAATGATCGTCACCCTGGTGTTGGTCGGAATTCTGGCGGCGGTCGGCCTGCCGATCCTCTCCAACGGTCTGCGCGCCTACACCGCCACCCAGGAAGGCATCGGCACGCTCGGCAAGCTGCGTTACGCCACCGAGCGCCTGGCGCGCGAAATCCGCGAGGTGCGGCGTGATCCCATAGTGCCGACGGATTACGACATCGCCGTCATGACCGCCGCCAAGTTCGAGTTCACCAAGTCAGACACCGTCAGGGTCACGCTCGAAGCCGTGCCACCGGCGCTCACGCTGAACTACGCGCCACCCGTCTCCCCGACGCCGGCGCTGACCGATCAGGTCAAGAGTTTCGCGTTCAAGTACTTCAAAGACGACGGCGTGACCGCGGCAACGTCGAAGAGAGATATCGCCTTCGTCGAGATAAGCCTCACCCTGACCCAAGACGGGACTGACTTCGCGCAACGTACGCGCGTGGGCCTGAGGAACAAGCGATGATGCGTGTGCCTTCCGCGAGGCGATCGGGTGCGGCGTTCGCTCAACGCGGCGCCGCCACCGCAATGGTGGCGCTGTTCCTGCTGGTTATGGTGGCGTTCGCGCTCCTGATCGCGTTGAACATGGGCGCATCCGACATCACCGACTCGGCGGCGCACGACGACGCGGTCGAGGCGCTGTTTCTGGCCGAGAGCGGACTCGAACGCGCCTCCAAACGCTTCGCCGACGGCACGCGCTGTGTCAACCTCGCCGAGCCGGCGATTGCGTTCGGGCGCGGGACATTCACGATCCAGGCGGCGGAATTCACGGCCAACATCTGCCGCGTCACCGTCCTCGGCACGGTGCGCGCCGCCAATCGCGTCGTCCGGGGCGATGCCACGACACTGGTGTATGAAACGTTTCCCGACGCCGCGGCCCTTGTCGCTTGGCCCCAAGTCGTTATCCGGCCGAACGGCAACAGCGGTTTCGACACCGCCAGCGCGACGACCGATAACACCGGCTCGCTCATCATGCAAACCAGGCGTGGCAGGAACAATCGATTCGAGGCGTATCGCACGCGCACGCTGCAGAACAACATCGCCGGTCCGCAGACGGTCACACTGAATATCGCTTACAAAAAAAATTACACCGGCCCTGCGCCGAGAAACCAGGAATTGGCGTTGCAGTTGCTGGATACCGCCGGCACGGTGCATCCGATCGCGGCGTTCAACGATCTGTCCAATGCAAACGTCTGGATCAACTCGCCGACGTTTTCGTTCAATGTCCCGGCCGGCGTCGTCATCGATCGGATTCGACTCCACTACAACCTGAGAAACGCGAACAACCCTGCCTCGCAAGTTTTCATCTGGGCCGACAACGTGCGGCTCACGACCAGCGCGGCGGCGTTTCCGGTCAAGGCCTGGACGGAGATCGTTCAATGAGTCGGAGAAACACAGTACCGTACCGGTGTAACCCGGCGGCGGCCGGTTCGTCTTACAACACGAACACGCCGGCGGCCCGCTTTGGCAATCGGCGTCATAACAAGCGAGAGATTCGAGCATGAGCGCGGTGGCCTCGGCGGCGGTGAGCCCCATCGTCCTGACGGTAGGTGTTGCGGACCCAGTGCAGCGGATGTTGCAGGCGATGCTGTCGACGTCGGTCGACTCGGTGTTCTTGCCCGCTATCGCTAATCCGATCCAGGCGGTCGATGCGGTATTGCGCCACTGCCCGAAACTGGTGGTGCTCGACCTACGGCACCCGCAGCTCGATGCGGTCGGTTTCACCCGCGTGTTTCGCGGCGCGCGAATCTGCGACGGTATCCCACTGCTGCTGATCGTGCCCCCGGGCCAGCGCACTATCGGTTACGAGGCGCTGCGGTTGGGCGCGGATGATTTCATCCTCGCCCCGCCGAAACCCCAGGAATACCAGATGCGCATGCGCCGCCTGCTCGCGCAGACCGCGCAACGTGAAGTGCTACACACGCGACTGGACGGCAACGGGGAGCACGCGCGCGAGATCCGCACGCGCGAGAAGGAGACACTGCTGCGCCTGGCCAAGGCGGGCGAGTATCGCGACGAAAACACCGGCGCGCATCTCATGCGCCTCGCGCACTTGAGTCGCTGCATCGCCGAGCGCCTCGGGCGCCCGGCGGCGGAGTGCGAGGCCATCGAGCTGGCCGCGCCGCTGCACGACATCGGCAAGATCGGCATCCCCGACGCGCTGCTGCGCAAACCCGATGTGCTGACGCCGGAGGAGCGTCGGATCATGGAGTCGCACACGGTGATCGGCTACGAGATCCTCAAGGGAAGCCGGTCGATCTATTTGCAGATGGGCGCGCAGATCGCGCTGTCGCACCACGAGCGCTACGACGGCGGCGGCTATCCCCATGGCCTGCGCGGCGAAGACATCCCGCTAGCGGCGCGGATCGTGGCGGTCGCCGACGTGTTCGACGCGCTGGCCTCCGACCGGCCGTACAAGGAATCGTGGCCGGTGGCCAAGACCATCGCCTACCTTAAGGAACACCGAGGCACGCGCTTGGATCCGGATTGCGTAGACGCGTTCCTGTCCTGGGCGTCCGCGTAAGTCACTCACCCCCGACCACGCTTGCGCCAGGCGAGGCAACCGAGTTCATCGACCGTGAACACCGGGGCTACCACACTCCAAGCTTAGGGTATCGCCGGTTTGACAGCGGTCGCCGTGCGCGCATAGACTCCCTGCCACTCAAGCTTCAGGTTCCCCGCAGGCATGCTGCTGCGGGGTGAAACGGGAAGCCGGTGCGTTCGACGTTCAACGAACTAGGCCGGCGCTGCCCCCGCAACGGTAAACGAGTGAAAGGGTCTGCGACACGCCACTGTGCTTTAGCACGGGAAGGCGCAGATCCGGGGAAACCCGCTCGTGAGCCCGGAGACCGGCCCGAAGCGATACCACGGTATTGCGGAGGGCGATACCCGGCGCGTAGGTCTTTCCCGCCCTCGCCCGTTCGTTTTCCTCCGCGTACCGCCAACCCATGCATCGTCGCGCGGGTGTGCGCGGAGGGAAAAAAGTGAAAACACGTTGTTCGCCTCCGACGTCGCCGTCCGCAGCCGGCGGTTTTGATCTCCGCTTTATCGCGCTGCGTGCGCGCCACATTACCGGTCGGGGCTGGGACGACCGCCGGCGAGTCGTGGGAGAAAAAACATGCGCCGCTGCCCTGCGCTGTTAATTTCCGGCCCCGCGTCGGGTCAAGGCAAGACGACCATTACCGCCGCGCTCGCGCGCTGGCACCGCAATCGGGGCCGGCGCGTGCGCGTGTTCAAGACCGGGCCGGATTTCCTTGACCCGATGATTTTAGAGCGCGCCTCTGGGAATCCGGTGTACCAGCTCGACTTGTGGATGGGGGGCGAGGGGCACTGCCGATACCTATTACATGAAGCGGCGGGCGACGCCGATCTGATTCTGATTGAGGGCGTCATGGGCTTGTACGACGGCAAGCCATCGAGCGCCGACCTCGCCGTCCGCTTCGGTATCCCAATATTGGCGGTGATCGATGGCAGCGCCATGGCTCAGACCTTCGGCGCCGTGGCACACGGGCTCGCGACATATCGCAAGGATCTCCCGTTTGCCGGGGTACTCGCCAATCGCGTCGCGGGCGAGCGTCATTACCGGCTGCTCGCAGAGAGCCTGGCGCCGGGATCGACCTGTTTCGGCTGGCTCGCGCGCGACGCCGACATCACCCTGCCCGACCGCCACCTGGGCCTGGTGCAGGCGGCCGAGATCGGCGATCTCGACGTACGCATCGAGCGCGCCGCGACGGCGCTCGTCATAGTGGATGACGCGCTGCCCGCGCCGGTTGAATTCTCGCCGGTCACGCCGACGCCGTTGCCGCGCGTGCTGTCTGGGGTACGCATCGCCTGCGCGCGCGACGCGGCGTTCTCGTTCGTCTATCGCGCCAATCTCGATGTCTTGCGCGCGCTCGGCGCCGAGCTTCACTTCTTCTCGCCGCTTACCGACAACACCTTACCCGACGCGGACGCGTTGTATCTGCCCGGCGGCTACCCGGAGCTGCACCTCAGTGAGTTGCAAAACAATCGTGCGATGCGCGAGGCGATCCGCGCGCACCATGTGTGCAGCAAGCCCATCGTCGCCGAGTGCGGCGGCATGCTGTACTTGCTCGAATCGCTCGCGGATATCGACGGACAGCGGGCGGAGATGACAGGACTGTTGCGCGGCCACGCGACGATGCAGCGACGCCTCACGGCACTGGCGTTGCAACAGGTGGCGCTGCCGGAGGGCGAGCTACGCGGCCATACGTTTCACCATTCACGATTGGACACCGAGGCGGTGCCGATCGCGCGCGGGCAATGCCCGAATGGCGGCGCGACCGCCGAAGCGGTATACCGCGTCGGCCGGCTCACGGCTTCCTACGTGCACGCGTACTTCCCGTCGAATCCCGAGGCCGCGGCGCGGTTGTTTCACCCATGAGCGGAAACGGACACTGCTTCAGCGACGCCGAGCGCGCGGCCGTATACCGCGCCATTACCGAGCGGCGCGACATGCGCCATTTCCGCCCCGACCCTGTGGATGCGGCGGTGCTCGCACGCTTGCTCGACGCGGCGCATCGGGCCCCAAGTGTGGGGCTCATGCAACCATGGCGTTTCGTGCGCATCACCGACTCCACCTTGCGCTTGAACATTTACGCACTGGTCGACGAAGAGCGCACACGCACGGCGCAGGCACTCGGCGAACGCGGTGCTGAGTTCATGCGCCTGAAGCTCGAAGGGATTCGCGACTGCGGCGAGCTGTTCGTCGCCGCGCTCATGGACGGCCGCGAGCGCCACGTCTTCGGCCGGCGCACGCTGCCGGAGATGGACCTCGCCTCGGTCGCCTGCGCCATCCAGAACCTGTGGCTCGCGGCGCGCGCCGAGGGGCTTGGCCTCGGCTGGGTGTCGCTGTTCGATCCGGACGCGCTCGCGCGTCTGCTCGCCATGCCGGTCGGCGCCAAGCCCGTCGCCATCCTCTGTCTCGGGCACGTGGACGCGTTTTATCCGGCGCCGATGCTGGAGCTCGAGGGCTGGACACGCGCGCGGCCGTTGCAAGAGATGGTGTTCGACAATAGCTGGGGCAACACCGGCACACCGACATGAAGCGCGATACCGTCCATGGACCACAGCGCATCGTCTGCCTCACCGAGGAGACCACCGAGACGCTGTATCTGCTCGGCGAGCAGGACCGCATCGTCGGCATCAGCGGCTTCACCGTGCGCCCGCCGCAGGCGCGCAAGGAGAAGCCCAAGGTCTCCGCGTTCACCAGCGCCAAGATCGACAAGATCCTGGCGCTCGAACCGGACCTGGTGCTCGGCTTCTCCGACCTGCAAGCGGACATCGCGGCACAGTTGATCCGCGCCGGTGTGGCGGTGCACGTGTTCAACCAACGCACGGTGGCAGGCATCTTCGACATGATTCGAACACTCGGTGCGATAGTCGATGCCGTCGAGAAGACGCAACGCCTGATCGCCGAACTGCGTGCCGGGCTCGCCGCGATCGAGCAGTCGGCCGCACGGCTCACCCACCGCCCGCGTGTGTACTTCGAGGAGTGGGATGACCCCCTGATCTCCGGTATCGGCTGGGTGTCGGAGCTGATTCATATCGCCGGCGGCGACGATTGTTTCCCGGAACTCGCCCGGGAGAAATCGGCGAAACGGCGCATTATCGCCGATGCCGGCGAGGTCGCGCGCCGCGCGCCGGACATTATCATCGGCTCCTGGTGCGGAAAAAAATTTCAGCCGAGTAGCGTGGGACAGCGTTCGGGTTGGGCCGATATTCCGGCGATTCGTCACGGCCATGTTTATGAAATCAAATCGCCGGATATTCTGCAGCCAGGACCGGCGGCATTGACCGATGGCCTGCGCCAATTGCACAGCATTATTCAAGATTGGGGAAAGGCCCATGGCCGATAGCGATGCGCAACGCAATGCGCGCCACCACGCGCGTATGCAGCGTAAAAAAGCCGTGGTCGATGCCAAGATCGCCGAAGCCACGCGCGACCAGGGTGTGCTGCTGGTCCACACCGGCAACGGCAAGGGCAAGAGCAGTTCCGGCTTCGGCATGGTGGCGCGCGCGCTCGGCCACGGCATGAAGGTCGGCGTGGTGCAGTTCATCAAGAGCCGCACCGACACCGGCGAGGAAGCCTTCCTCGGTAAGCAGCCCGGCGTCGAATGGCACGTCACCGGCGACGGCTTCACCTGGGACACGCAGAACCGCGAGCAGGACATCGCCACCGCCGAGCGCGGCTGGGCGATCGCCGCGCGCATGCTGGCCGACCTTGGCGCCGACGCGGCCGTTGATTTCGCCGCGAATCGCCTCGCGATCAACGGCGATCTGATCGAAACCAAGCAAATTGTTCCAGTCGAGTTGTGCTGAAAGGGGACGCTTTGTCACAGGCTTTTCTCCAAGATCGCGTAACGACTCGTTATTAATGCATTAAATCATGGTGTTTAACCACTCTTTTCAACAGGTCCGCGGTTACCGGAGCCCCGAATGATCCTCGTCGTGACCACCAAGGAGCATCGCTACACGCACACGGCCCTCGAGCGCGAGGCGGTCGGCGAGATCTACGCCTGCGCCACCCACGGCGTCCTGAGCGACCCGGCGGTCGATCGGATCCGCGACTCCAACCTGCTCGAGGTCGTGCTGACCGACTCGGTCCCGCTCCCGGCGGTCAAGCGCCTGTCGAAGATCACGACCCTCTCGGTCGCGCCGCTCATCGGCGAGGCGATCAAGCGGATCCACCGCGGCGAGTCGGTCGGGGCGCTGTTCAGCAGCGAGGTGTCGTTCACCCAGGAGATGCTCCTGTGGGAGGATGGCCAGCAGCGCACGATGGACACGCGCCACGAACCCGGCCACGCGCCGGACGGCGACGGCAGCGACGACGCGGAGGACGATCCAGTGCTCCTCGGCGTCACCGGACAGGGAGATCGATGAGCCTCCAGCTCCACCGACCGGACGGCAAGGGCGGCGTCGAGCCGCGCGCCGTCACCGACACGAACTGGCGGCGCGGGATGCTGTCGAAGCGCTGGGGCATGAACCGCCGCGACGGCAAGTTGCCCGAGCTGAAGAACCCCGAGATGAACCCGACGTCGACCTGGATGGCCGTCGCGTTCTGGGCCGGCCTCGGGGTGCTGACGTTCGTGATCCTCGTCGTCGGCTATGGGACGGGGTTCTGGCAGTAGGCTGACGGCCGGCTCTCGGACACTCGACGTTCGCGCATTCGCTTCAGCCGTTCGCGGCCGGATCGTGCCGGGCCCGGCCCCTGCGCCGCCCGGCCGGGCGGATTCGGGTCGTTCCGCAGACGCGGAACCGCTTCCGGGCCGGCGGGGTTCGGAGGGCGTGCTCTCCCGATGGATGGCTGGCAAATTGGTTCTGCTTGGCCCGAACGACCGCCGATTCGACGTTGGGGAGGCAGTCTCCCGACGGGCGTCCCGTTCCGGAGCATCGGTCACCGGCCGCCCCACGCCGTCGGCAGACAGGCGGGGCGACGTCGCCCGACCCGGGGGTCCCGGCCGGGGTTCACCACCCCTGACCCTATACTGAGCGTCCCATGCGATTCCTTTCCCGTTTCGTCGACTCGAACGACCGCGAGATCCGGCGCATCCAGCCCCTGGTCGACGAGATCAACGAGCTCGAGCCGGACATCGCCGCCCTGTCGGACGAGCAGATCCGCGAGCGCGTCCAGCTCATCCGCGAGGAGATCCACGAGGCGGCCATCCCCGGCGAGCCGACCGAGGAGGAGCTGACCCACCCGGACCTCGAGCGTCGCCGGGAGCTCGCCAAGGCCCGCCGCAAGCGCGAGCTGGCCGCCGTCCAGGCGGCCCTCGACGCGGGCGACCCCTTCACTGTCGCCGTGCCCGGCCGCATGCAGCTCGTTTCCACCGCCCCCGCCGCGGTGGTCGACTTTGCCCACAACCCGGACGCCCTGGCCCGGGCACTGGAGGCCGTCCGTTCCCCCGAGCCGGGATCCCGCGTGATCGTCGTCTTTGGCGCCACCGGACAACGCGACCAGGGCAAGCGCCCGGCCATGGGTGCCATCGCCGCCCGCCTGGCCGACATCGTGATCGTCAGCGACGACGACCCGCACGACGAGGACGCCGCGGCGATCCGCGCCGACGTGATGGCCGGCGCGGCCGACGCCAAGGAACACGAAGGCCTGTCCTGCAGCATCCTTGAGGTTTACCCCCGGGACGCCGCCATCCGGAAAGCCGTGGAACTCGCGGGCCCGGCAGACACCATCCTCGTCGCGGGACGGGGCCACGAAGTGTGGCAGGAGGTCAAGGGCGTCAACCTCGCCCTTGACGACAGGGTGGAGCTCCGCTCCGCCTTGACAGCTCGGGGATTCACCGTTCTCGAAGACCAGCGGATAGAGTCCTAAACCGACATGATTGCATTTACCGCGGCGGAAATCGCCGACATTACCAATGGCCGGCTGGCCGCCGAACCGGGAATCACCCCCGGCTCAGTGGTGACCGACTCCCGGGAAGCCACCACGGGATCCCTCTACGTGGCCAAACCGGGGGAGACGGCCGACGGCCACGACTTCGTCGCCGCAGCCTTCGAGCGCGGCGCCGTAATGGCCCTCGTCGAGCACGACGTCGCCGACGGCGCCGGGGTCACGTACCCCGCCGTCGTGGTCCAGGACTCGGTCCTCGCGATGGGCGCCCTCGCCGCGGAAGCCGTCCGGCGCATCCGTGCCCGCCGCGCCGCCGACGGCGAACCGCTGACCGTGATCGGCATTACCGGTTCCGCCGGCAAGACCACCACGAAGGACCTGCTGGCGGGGATTCTCGCCGCGGAAGGCACCACCATTGCCCCGCAGGGTTCCTACAACGGCGAAGTCGGCGTCCCGCTCACCGTCTTCAAAGCCGGCGTCGACACCCGGTACCTCGTCATCGAAATGGGCGCCACGGGCGTTGGCCACATCAGCTACCTCGCGGAGATGGTCCGCCCCGACATCGGCGTGGTCCTCGGCGTCGGTACTGCCCACGCCGGGGAATTCGGCGGTGTCGAAAACATCGCCCGCGCCAAGGGCGAACTCGTCGAAGCGCTGCCGTCCACCGGCACCGCCATTCTGAATCTGGACGACGCGCGGGTCGCCGCCATGGCCGGGCGCACCCGGGCCACCGTCCTTGGCTACACCGCACAGGCTGCCGGCGACTCAGCCGATGCAGGGCGGGTCCGCGCGGAGGGAGTCGAGCTGAATGCCGGCGGCAGCCCCGAATTCGACCTCTTCCTGCCCGGTGAGAGCGCCGGGCACCACGTCTCGGCGCAGCTGATCGGCGCACACCACATCGCCAACCTGCTGGCAGCGGCGGCGGCCGCGCACGCCGCCGGCGTCCCCGCTGCACGGATCGCCGCGTCCCTCAGCGCGCAGGCCGCCGCCAGCCGCTGGCGGATGGAGCGCACCGAGCGGGCGGACGGCGTCACCATCATCAACGATGCGTACAACGCCAACCCGGAATCCATGCGCGCCGCCCTGCGCACGCTCGCCGACCTCGGACGGGGCCGGCGGACGTGGGCCGTGCTGGGCGCCATGCTCGAGCTGGGCACCGACTCCATCCGCGAACACATGGCGGTCGGCACCCAGGTGGTCCGGCTCAACATCTCCCGTCTCGTCGTCGTCGGACGCGAGGCACGCTCGCTCTACGTCTCCGCCGTCAACGAGGGGTCCTGGGGCAACGAATGCGTCTTCGCCGAGACGCCCGAGGAAGCCTACGAACTGCTGCAGGCCGAGCTGGAGCCCGGTGACCTGGTGCTCTTCAAGTCCTCCAACAGCATCGGACTGCGCCATCTGGGCGATCGGATAGCATTACCCCCACAAGCCCCCCGGGCCGCTGAAGGAAGCGCTGCCGGAAACAGTACCGGAGGCACAACCGGAAACAATGCCGGAGACACTGCCGGAGACACTGCCGGAACCGCCACTGAAGGGAGTGCGCTGCTGTGATTGCACTGCTGATGGGCGCTGGACTGGCCTTGCTGTTCGCCTTCCTGGGCACCCCGCTCTTCATCCGCTTCCTGGTCCGGAAGAGCTACGGGCAATTCATCCGGGATGACGGGCCCACCACCCACCACACCAAGCGCGGCACCCCCACCATGGGAGGCACCGTCGTCGTGCTGGCGGTGCTTGCGAGCTACGGCATCACGCACCTCGTCATGTGGCTGATCAACCCGGCCTCGCCGGGCCCGTCGGCCTCGGCCCTGCTGCTCCTGTTCCTCATGGTCGGCATGGGGCTCGTCGGCTTCCTGGACGACTTCATCAAGATCTCCAAGCAGCGCAGCCTCGGCCTGAACGCCAAGGCCAAGCTGATCCTGCAGGCCGCCGTGGGCATCATCTTCGCGATCCTCGCCCTCTACTTCCCGGACGAGAACGGCGTGACGCCAGCGTCGTACCAAATCTCCCTGGTCCGCGACATCCCGTGGCTGAACCTGGCCTTCGCCGGCACCCTCCTCGGCACCATCCTCTTTGTGCTGTGGTCCAACCTGATCATCACCGCCGCCACCAACGGCGTGAACCTGACAGACGGCCTCGACGGCCTCGCCGCCGGCGCCTCCATCATGGTCTTCGGCGCCTACACCCTGATGGGCATCTGGCAGAGCAACCAGTCCTGCGGTTCGCCGCGGCAGGCCGGCTCCGGCTGCTACATCGTCCGGGACCCGCTGGACCTGGCCCTGCTCGCCGCCATCCTCAGCGCGGCACTGGTCGGCTTCCTCTGGTGGAACACCTCCCCGGCAAAAATCTTCATGGGGGACACCGGGTCCTTGGCCATCGGCGGCGCCGTCGCCGGCTTCGCCATCCTGTCCCGGACCGAGCTGCTGCTGGCCTTCATCGGCGGACTCTTCGTGCTCATCACCCTCTCGGTGATCATCCAGGTCGGCTACTTCAAGCTCACCAAGGGCAAACGGTTCTTCAAAATGGCCCCGCTCCAGCACCACTTTGAACTCAAGGGCTGGGCGGAGGTCACCGTCGTGGTCCGGTTCTGGATCCTGTGTGGCCTCTTTGTCGCCGCCGGGCTGGGCATCTTCTACGCCGAATGGGTGGTACTGCTGTGACGAGTCCGATTCCCGCACCCCTCACCACCTCACCCCGGCTCGAGCACCTGGTCACCTGGGACTCCGACTGGGCCGGACTGCGGGTCGTCGTCACCGGCATCGGGGTCTCCGGCTTCGCCGCCGCGGACACGCTGATCGAACTCGGCGCCCGCGTGGTCGTCGTGGACGCCGCCACTGGCACCACGGCACAGGCCCAGGCGGACACCCTGCGGATCGTCGGGGCTGCGGAGGTCCTGCTGGGCGGGGACGCCGTGGAGACCGTCCCCACAATCGACGGCGCGAAGCCGGACCTGATCGTCACCTCCCCGGGCTGGCGGCCGGACCAGGCCCTGCTCGCCGCAGCCGCCAGGGCACACATCCCCGTCTGGGGCGACGTCGAACTCGCGTGGCGGGTCCGGGAACGCAAGGGACGCAAGACCGCGGACTGGCTCACCATCACCGGCACCAACGGCAAGACCACCACCGTCGGGCTGACCGAATCGATGCTGCAGGCCGCAGGACTCAAAGCCATCGCCGTCGGGAACGTCGGCACACCGATCCTTGACGCCCTGCGCGATCCGGTGGACTACGACGTCTTCGCCGTCGAGCTCTCCAGCTTCCAGCTGCACTGGAGCGACTCCGTCTCCCCGGTGGCCAGCGTCTGCCTGAACGTCGCCGAGGACCACGTGGACTGGCACGGCTCCTACGCGTCCTACCTGGCGGACAAGGCCAAGGTCTACGAAAACACCCAAAAGGCGTGCATCTACAACGCCGAGCAGATCGAAACCGAACGCATGGTCGAAGACGCCGACGTCGTCGAAGGCTGCCGTGCGGTGGCCTTCACCACCGTCACCCCGGCAGTCAGCATGCTCGGCGTCGTCGAGGGACTCCTGGTGGACCGCGCGTTCATCGCGGAGCGCAAAGACAGCGCCGCCGAACTGGCGTCCGTGTCCGACCTTGGCGCCGTGGCTCCACGCCACATGGTGGCCAATGCCCTGGCCGCGGCGGCCCTGGTCAGGGCCTACGGCGTCGAGCCGGCGGCCGTCCGCAAGGGCCTCCTGAACTACCTGCCGGGGGACCACCGCATCCAGCTCGTCGCCCGGCACGACGGCGTCCTCTGGGTCAACGACTCCAAAGCCACCAACCCGCATGCGGCCGCGGCGTCGCTCTCGGCGTTCGAGAACGTCGTGTGGATCGCGGGCGGGCTCTCCAAAGGCGTGAACTACGACGCGCTTGTCCAGGAGCACGCGCGCCGGCTCAAGGCGGTCATCCTGATCGGGACGGACTCCGGCGATCTGCGCTCCGCGCTGCAGCGACACGCGCCGGATGTCCCCGTGATCGGTGAGGGGAAGGGCGAAACTGAACAGGTGCAGACTGCCGGGAAGGCCGACTCTGAAGCAGGACCCTCACCGATCTTCGGCGAGACTGTGATGGCACGGGCTGTTGCCTCGGCGGCGCAGCTTGCCGCCTCCGGGGACACTGTGCTCCTGGCTCCGGCGGCTGCATCCATGGACCAGTTCTCTTCCTACGCTCACCGTGGCGACGCCTTCATCGAAGCTGTCCGCGAGCTCGTGGAAGGGCAGGCTCAGACCAGCAAGGAGTAGCAATGGTCAGCACGCCCACACGTTCCCCCGCGGCCGCACCGGCCGCATCGAAGTCGTCCGCAACATCGTCGTCCGCAACCAGGCCCACTGCGGCCCCGGCGCCATCGGGCCTGCAGGCGGCCGGCCGTAAGGCCCGGAGCTGGTACCGGGGGTTTTGGTCCGCGCTCGAAGGTACGGGCAAGTCCCGCAACGGCTCCACGTATTACCTGATCCTGGGCTCCACCCTCGCGCTGACGGCGATCGGCATCATGATGGTGCTGTCCGCCTCAAGCGTCGAAGCCATCGCAGCGGGGGAGTCGCCGTACACGGCCGCCCTCAAGCAGGGGCTGTTCGCCGGGATCGGGCTGTTCGGCATGTTCCTGCTCTCGCGGGTCAACGTCGTCTGGCTCAAGCGCGGCGCCTGGTTCGCCATCATCGCAGCCTTCGTCCTGCTGGTCCTGGTGCTGCTGGTCGGCCGCAGCGCCCTCGGCAACAAGAACTGGATCGACGTCGGACCCTTCACGTTCCAGCCCTCGGAGGCGGCCAAACTGGCGCTTGCCCTGTGGATGGCCACGGTGCTGGACCGCAAGGCCAAGCTGCTCTCCCAGGCAAAGCACGCCCTGGTCCCCGTGGTGCTGCCTGGCGCCGCCGGCGTGATCGGGCTCATCCTGATGGGCAACGACCTCGGCACCGCCATGATCGTCATGATGATCACGGCGGCCGCACTGTTCTTCGCCGGGGTGCGGCTCTACCTGTTCGGGATCGCCGGCGCGTTCATCGCCGTGGGCACGGCCGTCATGGCCATTACGAGCCCCAACCGGATGTGCCGGATCCTGTCCTGGACCGGGCAGACCTGCGCGGACGGCTCCGACCTGAACTACCAGTCCACCAACGGCCTGTACGGACTGGCCTCCGGCGGCTGGTTCGGGGTAGGGCTGGGGCAAAGCCGGCAGAAGTACAGCTGGATCCCGGAAGCCCATAACGACTTCATCTTCGCCATCATCGGCGAGGAACTCGGACTGGTCGGAACCCTCGTGGTGCTGGTGCTCTTCGCCATCCTCGGCACCGCCATCTACCGGGTAGTGGTCGCCCAGAAGGACATGTTCCACCGCGTACTGGCCGGCACCATCATGGTCTGGCTGCTGGGCCAGGCGACGGTCAACATGGCCGTGGTCACCGGGCTGGCCCCCGTGGTGGGAATCCCGCTTCCCTTCATTTCCTATGGCGGCTCGGCACTGCTCATGTCCTTGTGCGCCATCGGCGTAGTGTTGTCACTGGCCCGGGCGCAGATGGCGCCCGGGCTCCAGCCGACGGGGCTGTTCAGGTTCGGCCCCGCCGGGCTGGCCGCGTCCCTGCGGAAGCGGAACGCGGCACGCGGCGCAGCCAAGAACGCAGCCAAGAACGAAGCCAAGAACGCAGCCAAGAACGAAGCTAAGAAGACAGCCGGGAACGAAGCCAGGAAGAAAGCCGGCGGCACAGCGAACAAAAGAGCCACAACGGCTAGGGGACCTGCTCCCGCGGCCGCTGCCCCCAAGGCCGCCGTCGACGCGGCCTCCCCGAGGACACCGGCCCCGCGAAAGCCGGGCACCCGAAATCCCGCCCCCAGCAATCCAGCACGAAAGCGCAAATAGCCCTCCATGAACACCGAGTACCCTTTATCCCATTTATCCGTCGTCCTTGCCGGCGGCGGAACAGCCGGGCACATCAGCCCGCTCCTGGCCATCGCGAACGCACTCCAGGATGCCCGCCCCGACGTGCGGCTGCTGGCTGTGGGAACACCGGGCGGCATGGAGGCCCGGCTGGTCCCGGCCGCCGGGATCGACCTCGCCACGGTCAGCCGGGTTCCCTTCCCGCGGCGGCCCTCCCTGGACCTGCTGCGGCTGCCCGGACGGCTTGCGGGTGCCGTCAAGCAGGCCGGCGTCATCCTCGAGGAGGCCGGGGCCGACGTCCTGGTCGGCGTGGGGGGCTACGTCTGCACGCCGATGTACCTGGCCGCCCGGCGCCGGAAGATCCCCATCGTCATCCACGAGGCCAACACCCGCCCGGGGCTCGCGAACCGGGTGGGGGCAATGCTGGGCGGACACGTGGCCGTGGCCTTCGCGGCAACCAGGCTGGGCGCCTCCCGCCACGTCGGCATGCCGATGCGCAAGGAAATCTCCGGCCTTGACCGGGCCGCGGCCAGGACCGCGGCGCGGGCAGCCCTCGGCCTGGACCCGGACCGTCCGGCCCTGATCGTCACCGGGGGCTCCTCGGGCGCCCAGAGCATCAACCGCACCATCGCAGCGTCGGTCGGGCTCCTTGCGGAGGCCGGCATCCAGACCCTGCACATCACCGGCCGGGGCAAGGCAGTCCACGACGCCGACGGCAGGCCCCTCGCCGCCCCCGGCTACCAGCAGCGCGAATACGTTGACGGCATGGAAACGGTGTACGCCGCGGCGGACCTGCTGCTGGCCCGTTCCGGCGCCGCGACGGTCTGCGAGGTCGCCGCCGTCGGCCTGCCTGCCGTCTTCGTCCCGTTGCCGATCGGCAACGGCGAACAGGCACTCAACGCCGCCGGCCTCGTCGAGGCGGGAGGTGCCCTGCTCGTGGAGGACAGCATGTTTTCTCCCGGCTGGGTCAGCGAGCACATCATCGCGCTGCTGCAGGATCCCGCCAGGCTCGCACGGATGGCGGCCAGCGCAGAGAAGCTCGGCATTCGCAATGCTGACCGGAGCATGGCGGAGCTCGTCCTCGAAGCGGGGGAGCCTGTCCGGAAAGGGGCCGAAAAATCTGAAAAGCCCACAAAACACGGCAGGAAGCGGTAGAGCAATGACCCAGCCCGAACCCCAGCACACCACCGCGGCCGTCCGTTCCGCGGAATCCCTGGGCCGGATGCATTTCATCGGCATCGGCGGCGTGGGGATGTCCGCCGTGGCCCGCATCATGGTGGCACGCGGCCTGCCGGTCAGCGGCACCGACGCCAAGGACCTGCCGGTCATGACAGACCTGGCCGCGGCCGGCGCCCGGATCAGCGTCGGCTACAACGCTGCCAACCTGGGCGATGCCCAAAGCGTGGTCGCCGGCTCCGCGATCCGCCCTGACAATCCCGAGCTGGCTGCGGCGCGGGCTGCCGGGCTGCCCGTGCTTCACCGCTCGGAGGCACTCGCGGCCGCGATGGCGCAGGACACGGCCGTCACGGTGGCCGGCACCCACGGCAAGTCCACCACCACGTCAATGATTGCCGTCCTCCTGCAGGGCGCGGGCCTGGACCCGTCGTTCGCCATCGGGGCGAACGTTCCGGCGCTCGGCGTCAACGCCGCCAGCGGCAGCTCACCAATCTTCGTCGCGGAAGCCGACGAATCCGATGGATCCTTCCTGAACTACCG
>CALMVY010000206.1 GCA_937873245.1 uncultured Arthrobacter sp.
CTTGGACCAGCCGAGCTTGGATGCGACCAGTTCCTCGTACTCCTTCGAGCTGGCCCAGGCGATGAACTTCCCGGCGGCATCCTGCTTCTTGGAGGCCGCCTGCACGGCCCAGGACCAGGTCCACAGCCAGCCCGAGGACTTGGTTTCATTTACCGGGGCCTGGGCGTAGCCGATGTTTCCCTTCACCGGGGAGGCCTCTGCTTCCAGGGCGCCGGCCGCTGAGGTGGCGTCGTACCACATGGCGACCTTGCCCTGGCTCATGTTGTTCAGGCACTCGGTGAACCCGGCCTGGGCGGCCCCCGCCGGACCGTGGTCCCGGACCAGCTTGGTGTAGAACTCGACTGCTGCGGTGAATTCCGGGCTGTTGACCTGCGCGTTCCAGTCCTTGTCGAACCATGTCCCGCCGAAGGTGTTCACCACCGTGGTCAGCGGTGCGAAGACCTGGCCCCAGCCGGGCTGGCCGCGCAGGCAAATCCCCTTCATGCCCGGGGCGGCGCCGTCGGCCTGGGCGGCCAGGGATGCGACCTCATCCCAGGTGGGCTTCTCCGGCATGGTCAGGCCTTTGGCATCGAAGATGTCCTTCCTGTACATCAGGAAGGAAGACTCTCCATAAAACGGTTCGCCGTAGAGCTTGCCGTCCTTGCCGGTCAGCGAAGCGGTGTAGGCCGGCAGGATGTCGGCCTGGTTGAACTCGGGATCTTTGGCCACATGGTCCAGCGGTGCCAGCCAGCCGTTGGCGGAGTAGAACGGGATCTCGTAGTTGGACAGCGACGCAACGTCGTACTGGCCGGCCTGGCTCGAGAACTCCTGGCTGATCTTGGCGCGGACGTCGTTTTCCGGCAGGACGGTGTAGTTGACCCTGATGCCGGTTTCCTGGGTGAAGTTCTCCGCGGTGAGCCGCTGCAGGTCCTCCATCTGGGGGTTGTTCACCATCAGGACATTGATGGCGTTCGGGTCACCTGCCGAATTTCCTCCGCCTGCTCCTGCACAGGCCGAGGCGCTGAGTGCCACGCAGAGGGCACCTGCGGCCAACGCGGCGACGCGTGTTTTTGCGCGCATTCAAGGACTCCTTTGTTCTTCGGGGATGCAATGCGACCTGCGCTCCGACTGCTGTGTCGGGGTGCGGCGCCGAAAGCGGGATCTGGGCTGGAAGCCCGAGTGCCTCGCTGATGTTCCTCAAGATTAGGCCGGTGGCGTGGGGCACAACTAGCGCCGTGGTTGCCAGTTTCTGATACTAATTTTCCGCAACTGCGCCAGGTGGGGCGCTACGCTGGGAGCAGGTAGCGCAGAGGCTGTCGCTATTTCATAACCCGGACACAGGGAGAACCACGATGAGCGCAGCAGATCCCAGCGGCGGCAAAGACCCGGTCGACAGTGCGGCGGCCCGGCTTGCAGAACGGCTGCTGGGGATGCGGGCCAACCGGGAAGTCATTCCGGAAGACCCGAACCATTCG
>CALMVY010000207.1 GCA_937873245.1 uncultured Arthrobacter sp.
GCGGGTGAGTTCGAGCTGGAAGTGCGGGCTCAGCTCGGGGATGCGCAACGCGATCTCCTCGATCTGGGAGGGAAACAGGTTCACCCCGCGCAGGATGATCATGTCATCGCTGCGGCCGGTGATGCGGCCCATGCGGCGGTGCGCGGGGCGGGCCGTGCCGGGCAGCAGCCGGGTGAGGTCCTTGGTGCGGTACCGGATGATCGGCAGCGCCTCTTTGGTGAGTGAGGTGAAGACCAGTTCGCCGTGCTCGCCGTCGCCCAGGACCACCGAAGGATCGAAGGCGTCAATGATTTCGGGGCGGAAATGGTCCTCCCAGATGTGGCTGCCGTCCTGGGTTTCCACGGCCTCGCCGGCGACGCCCGGGCCCATGACCTCGGAGAGCCCGTAAATGTCGCAGGCCTTGATGTTCATGGTCGTCTCAAGTTCGTGGCGCATCTCCTCGGTCCACGGCTCCGCACCCAGCACGGCGTACTTGAGCGAGGTGGAGGCCGGGTCGATGCCCTGCTTCATCATGGCGTCGGCGATGGTCAGGAGGTAGGTCGGGGTAGCCAGGATGGCGTCGGGCTTGAAGTCCTGGATGAGCGTGATCTGGCGTTCTGTCTGGCCTCCCGAGATCGGGATGACCGTGCAGCCAAGGGCCTCGGCGCCGGCGTGGGCGCCCATGCCGCCGGTGAACAGGCCGTAGCCGTAGGCGTTGTGGACCTTCATCCCGGGACGGACGCCGGAAGCGCGCAGCGAGCGGGCCACGAGTTTGGCCCAGTCTGCGAGGTCCTTCTTGGTGTAGCCGACCACCGTGGCGCGGCCGGTGGTGCCGGAGCTCGCGTGGATGCGGGCCACCTCATGCTGAGGCACCGCGAACATCCCGAAGGGGTACTCCAGGCGGAGGTCTTCCTTAGTGGTGAAGGGGAACTTGCCGAGGTCGGAGAGCTCGCGCAGGTCCGTGGGGTGGACGCCGGCCTCGTCGAACTTGCGCTTGTACAGGGGAACACGGTCGTAGGCGTAGGCCACGGTGTGCTGCAGGCGGCTGAGCTGCAGTGCCTCCAGCTCGTCGCGGGAGATGGTTTCTTCGCGGTCCAGGACAGCTTCACTGGTGGGGGCGACGGTTTCTTGGGTCATCTGAGGTTCCCTGTTTCTATTTCTTGGAGATGGTGCGGCTGCGGCCGCGGAACTCGGCGACGAGTTCGCCTGGCGCGATGTCGGTGGGGAGTTCGCCCGGGATCGTGGGGGCCGCGGCAGCGTGAGCCGTGCCGGCAGGTGCCGCCGCCGGATTTCCAGTACCGGGATCGGCGGCGTAGATCTGGATGTCGTAGAGGCCGCTGCGGCCGGTGCTGGCCCGGCGGTTGGCGACGGCGGTCAGGACCTGGCCGCGGAACGCCGGCTTGAGGAAGTTGATATCGACGCCGGACGCCACGGTGATGGTGCCCTCATCGATCCCGGCTTCGCCCGGTTTCGGGTTGGCGGGGTTGCAGGCCAGCGCGAAGGCAGTGTCCCCGAAGGCGAAGATCATTCCGCCGTGGGCCATGCCGAAGCCGTTCAGCATTTCCTGCCGGAGTGCCATGCGGATCGTGGCATGTCCGTCGTCCAGCGCCACAACTTCGATGCCCATCCATTCCGAGGCGTAATCGTCTTTCAGGATGGGGTGGGTGGTACCGGAAACCGTCAGTTCAGCCATGCGTCATTGCCTCCAGCTTTATTTACCGAATGTTCATTAGGTAATCCCATTTGGGTGCCTCCTGTCAAGAGCCGGCGGGCGTATGAAGCTGTCGGCGGAGGCCCAAAACGACGGCGAAAAACACCAGAAACGCACCCCGGTCGCCGGCTCCCCGGAAAGAGAAAGTAGGCTGGGAGGCAAGCAGCATTCCTCCACAGCAAAGGGCGGGTCATGGCCAAGGGGATCTACGTCAGCGCGACCACACCGGGATCCGGCAAGTCGCTCATAGCGCTGGGGCTGGCGGACACGCTGCACCGGCACGCGGACCGCATCGGCTTCTTCAAACCGGTGGTCCACGGCTCCGACGCCGCCTCGGACCCCATGGTGGCCCTCATGAAGGCCCGGTTCGACCTCGACGACGAGCGTTGCCGGGGCGGGTTGACCTTCGCCGAGGTCCGGGCGCTCCTGGCCGAGGGGAACCGGGCCGAGATCGATGCCCGGTGCGTGGAGATCTTCGCTGAAATGTCGCGCCACTGCGATGTGGTGATCGTGGAAGGCACCGACCTGACCGGCCAGGACGCCGCCGTCGAATTCGACCTCAACGCCCGCCTCGCTAACAACCTGGCCGCCTCCGTGGTGGCCGTGGTGGGCGCGAAGGGGCGCACCGTCGAGGAAGCCGCTGACGCCGTCGAGGTTGCCCGGAAGGAGCTGGCGGCGGAACGCTGCAGCCTGCTGGCCATCATGGTGAACCGCGCCGATCCGGAGGACGTGGACGGGATCGTCGCGGCCGTGAAGCCCGGAGCGTCCGGCCGTCCCGTGTATGTCTTCCCGGAACTGGAGGACATTGCCCGGCCCACCACCGGCGAGGTGGCCGCGGCCTTGGGGATCCGTCAGGTGGCCGGCCGCCAGGACATGGAACGCGACGTCCGCTCCATCAAGGTGGCGGCCATGAACGTGGCCAATTTCCTGCACGTGCTCGACGACGGCGCGCTGGTGATCGTCCCGGGGGACCGTGCCGACGTGATGGTCGCGTGCCTGGCGTCGTCGTTTTCGCCGGAATTCCCGGTGCCGTCGGCGCTGATCCTCACCGGCGGCCTGGCCCCGGACCCCAACATTTACTCGTTGCTGGCCCAGGCCCCGTTCCCCGTGTTCGCCGCCCCGGACGATACCTACACCACCGCCAAGCGGGTCTCCGAGGTCCGCAGCGAAATCTGGTCCGGGCACCGCCGCAAGGTGGCCTCGGCCGTGGGCCTGTGGGCCAAGCGTGTGGACGAGGCGGAGCTGGTGGAACGCCTGCACCTCCCGCGCCTGGAACGGATGACGCCGCTGCGGTTCCTGCACGACCTCATCGAGCGGGCACGGCTGCAGCGCCGGCACATCGTGCTGCCCGAGGGGAACGACGTGCGGATCCTGCGCGCTGCGGAGATCCTGCACCGCCGGGACGTCTGCGACCTGACGATTCTTGGCAAAGAATCGGAAGTCCGGGAGCTGGCGTCCACCCAGGGCATCGACATCTCCGGGATCGCCATCGTGGACCCCGCCACATCCGAGCTGCGCCAGCAGTTCGCCGAAAAGTACGCGGAGCTGCGGGCGCACAAGGGCGTTGACCTGGCCCGGGCCCTGGAAGTCATGCTGGACGGCAGCTACTTCGGCACCATGATGGTGCAGCTGGGAGTGGTGGACGGCATGGTGTCCGGCGCCGCGCACACCACCGCCCACACCATCCGCCCGGCGCTGGAGTTCGTGAAGACCCGCGACGGCGTGAAGATCGTCTCCTCGGTGTTCCTGATGCTGATGCCGGACCGGGTGCTGGTGTACGGCGACTGCGCGGTCAACCCGGACCCGAACGCCGAGCAGCTGGCGGACATCGCGCTTGCTTCGGCGGAGACCGCCACGCAGTTCGGCGTGGAGCCACGCGTGGCCATGCTGTCCTACTCCACCGGAGGATCCGGAAGCGGCGAGGCGGTGGACAAGGTGCGGCAGGCCACCGACGTGGTGAAAACGCACCGCCCGGACCTCGCCGTCGAAGGCCCCATCCAGTACGACGCCGCCGTGGACGCCGCGATCGCCGAGTCGAAGATGCCGGGCTCGTCCGTAGCCGGGCAGGCCACCGTCTTCATCTTCCCGGACCTGAACACCGGCAACAACACCTACAAGGCGGTGCAGCAGTCCTCCGGGGCGGTCGCCGTCGGGCCCGTCCTGCAGGGGCTCCGCAAGCCGGTGAACGACCTCTCCCGCGGCTGCACGGTGGAGGACATCGTGAACACGGTGGCCATCACCGCCGTCCAGGCGCAGTCCGTGGAGCCCGCCGTCGAGCCCGTCGCGGCGGCCAGCCATGCGTAGCTAGTTGCCGTCAGCTGTTCTCTGGCTCTGCCGGGCTGTCCGGGTCTTCCTGCTTCGCCGGTTCGTCGGCCAGGCCCTTCGGCGTGAGGTCCAGGTCCTCCACGTTCTCCGGCGGTTCGGGGGACTCTCCGACCTCGGCTGCCTTGTAGTTCCCCGTGTCGTCCAAGGCCGGGTTCGCGCCTTCGACGCCGGTGGGGTCCTTCGTCCCGGACCCGCCGGCAGTTTCGGTTTGGTCCGGCTCGGTGTTCCCTGGCTGGGTCGCGTCGGTCGTCATGGAAGTCCCTTCGTGAGATGTCTCGTGGTCCGCCGACTCTAAGCGCCCGCCGCGGCTGATGCAATGACGCTACGATCGAACTTCCACCGACCACCGCAGCAGCCAAGGCTTAGGAGGCCCAGTGCTCGTCCTCGTCATCAACTCAGGCTCGTCCTCACTGAAGTACCAGGTCCGCGACGTAGAAGCCGGCAGTGTGCTCGCAGAAGGACTCGTCGAGAAGATCGGAATGGGTTCCGGCGGCGAGGGCGACGGCCAGCTTGAGGGCCCCCGCGACCACGCGGCGGCGCTGGAGCTGGTGGACGCGGAGATCCACGCGGCGCTGGGCGACCGGGTGCTCGACGCCGTCGGGCACCGGGTGGTGCACGGCGGGGAGCGCTTCGCCGAGCCCGTCCTGGTCGACAACGAGATCACCCGCGCCATCGAGCGGCTCAACCCGCTGGCACCGCTGCACAACCCGGCGAACGTGCTGGGCATCCGCGCAATCTCGAAGAAGTGGCCGGACATGCCGCAGGTGGCCGTGTTCGACACCGCCTTCCACCGCACCCTGCCGGAGCACGCCTGGCGCTACGCGGTGCCGGAGGAGCTCTACACCAACCACGGAATCCGCCGCTACGGCTTCCACGGGACCTCGCACGAATACGTCGCGCACCGGGCAGCGGCGCTGCTGGATGTCCCGCTGGACGAGTTCGACGCCGTCATCGCCCACCTGGGCAACGGGGCCTCGGTCACGGCCATCCGCGGCGGCCAGTCCGTGGACACCTCCATGGGCTTCACCCCGCTGGAGGGCCTCGTGATGGGCACCCGCTCCGGCGACCTGGATCCGTCCATCCTCGTCTTCCTCGGCCGGGCCGGCTGGTCCCCGGAGGACCTGGACTCCATGCTCAACCGCCAGTCCGGGCTCAAGGGACTGGCCGGCGACAACGACATGCGCTCCGTGGTGGAGGCCGCGGCAGCCGGCGACGCCAAGTCGGCCATGGCGCTGGCCGTCGCCTCCTATCGGCTCGCGAAGTACATCGGCGGCTACCACGTGGCAGTCGGCGGCGCGAAGGCCCTCGTCTTCACGGCGGGGATCGGGGAGAACTCGCACCAGTTCCGCTCCCTCGTGGTGGAGCGGCTTGGTGCCCTGGGCGTGCAGCTCGACGCCGGCCTGAACCGTGAGCGGTCCAAGGAGCCCCGCGTGATCTCCTCGCCGTCCTCGGCCATCCCGGTGCTCGTGGTGCCCACCGACGAGGAGCGGGCGATCGCCGAGGCGACGGCCGCCGTCGTGGGCGCGTCCGTTGCTCCGTAACTGCCCTTTCCGCGGCCCTGAAGGGCATTTACGGAGCAATCGATGGGTAGCGTGGGGGCTATGACGGAACTGAACTTGCCCCTCCGCCTGCCCCTCCGCACCCGGCGGTTGGTGCTGCGCCGCTTCGAGGCCGGGGACCTGGACGCGTTCTACGCCTACCATTCGCTGCCGGAGACCGCACGGTTCCTGCCGGGGGAAGCGAAGAGCTACACCAAGTCCATGGAGTCCGTGGGCAAGTACGCCAACTTCGTCTTCGAGAAGGAGGGCGACTGGATCTGCCTGGCCATCGAGGCCGCGGACTCGCCCGGCCTGCTCGGCGAGGTGGTGCTGAAGTGGCTGCCGGGCTGCGGGCAGGCCGAGATCGGCTGGAGCCTCGCCCCGGCGGCACGCGGCAAGGGGATCGCAGCCGAAGCCGCCGAAGCCCTCCTGAAGCTGGGCTTCGAGGAGCTCGGTTTCCATCGGATCGACGCCAAACTTGATGCCCTGAACACTGCGTCCGCAGCGCTCTGCCAACGGCTTGGCATGCGGCTGGAATCCACCCAGGTGGACAAGTGGCATTACAAGGGGCAGTGGGCCACGGAGGTCGTCTACGCCATCCTCGAGGATGAATGGAAGTCCCGGCAGCCCGCGTAAGACTTGGCGAATGGACGAAGATGGCCGCTATGGGAGGTCCCATAGCGGCCATCTTTGGCGAACGGCGCCCAGCCAGGGAGACCGGCCCGGCTCCGGCGCGACGTTCCAGCCCAGTTACTCCCGGCCGCACTGCCCCGCGCCCGCAGAATCACGCGGTTCCGTGGGTTGGGCGCGGGCCCCGGTGCCGAGCAACTGGGCTGGAGCGCCGTCAGCCCGGGCTTCTGCGGCCTACGGCGCCGGCGGGACCGTGTCTGTGGGAACCGGCGACGGCGTCACCGGAGCCGGCGCAGTGGCCGTGCCGGCGGATCCCGTGGGCTCCGGTGCCGCGGGCGCAGTGGCCGGGGTCGTCGCGCCGGGCGCGGTGGTGCCGGGCTGCGGCGCGGCGTCGGTGGCGCCCGGGGTGGCTCCGGGGGCCGCCGTCTGGCTGGCTCCCGGCGACGGACTGCCCGTCGTGGCCGGAGCCGTCCCGGTGGAACCGGCCGGGGTCGCGCTGGGGTCGCTCCTGATAACCTCCATGATCTGTGCCTTGAAGGCGTCCAGGCGCCCCTGGATCTCCGAAAGCGGCACGTTCTGCAGGTTCCGCCCGTACTCCGCGATCTGCTGCCAGAGTTCGTTGAGCCTGGTCATCCCGTCGGCGCTCAACGGACCGTCCAGCGTGAGGACCAGTTGGCTCGCCAAGGCGTACGTCACGCACCGCACACAGTTGTAGTTCGCGGCCGCCGAGAGGTTCTCCGGAACGATCACGTCGGTCTGCCCCACGATCAGCACCACCTGGAAGCCCACCGCGACGGCGGCGCAGTCCGCGCAGCTGGCGAAGGCGTAGGCCTCGTTGCGGGTGGTGACGTCCTCGCCGTCGTCGGCCCAGACCAGCGCGAACGCGACGTCGTAGACCACGGAGCCGTCCGTGGTGTTGACGGCGAGCGACTGGTTGCCGTCCTCCTCGGGCGCGGCGGGCCGGTCGAACGGGAACACCCACGACGGCGGCGCCGCCGTCCCGGCCGTCCCGGCATCACGCGGCACCAGGACCATGCTGAGCTGTGGCTCCTCACGGGTGGGTTTCTCCGTGCCGGCGGGCCAGAGTGCGACGGTACGCCCTGCCTGGCCCGCCTTCATGCCGGTGGTGGCACCGGCCGGGAAGACGGCGGTGGTGGCGTCGGCCAGCGTGCCCCGCTCGTACGGCTGGACCGGGCGGTAGGTCTCGGCACCCGGCCACCACGCCCAGGCGACGCCGGCAGTGACGGCCGCTATCAGGGCCAGGGCCGTCCCGCGCTGGAGCGCCTTGCCGCGGGTCTTCTGCCACAGGGCCGTGACGACCTGCCGGACCAGCCGGAAAAGGATGTAGCCAATGCCAAAGACGGGAAGCGCGACGGCGGCGATCGCCAGGATCCGCACGGCGGCGTCGACGATGTCCCCGCCGGCGAGGGCGCTGTTGAACATGGCGTACTGCTTCTGCCCGCTGTCCCAGGCGGTGCCGAGGAGCCGGGGGAGGGACAGCACCATAAGGACCAGGCTGAAAACCAGGAGTGGAACGGTGATGAGCACCCAGGCGGTGACCACGGCGCGGGCCCACGGCTTGAGGACCTGCGCCTCCGGGTCCTTCTTGCGCCACGGCAGGAGGGCCAGCAGGGTGGGTTTGATCCGCTGGAAGAGGTCGGGCACCCCGGTGGCGTCGGCGAGGATGTGGTACCCGTCGAAGCGGACCAGCGGCAGCAGCTGCCTCACCATCTGCAGCACCTGGGTCACGACGACGAGCAGCAGCGCGTCGAAGCCCGTGGCCCACCAGATGCCCATGATGGCGACGGCGACGATCGCGTTGAAGTAGAGGCCGCCGAGGTCGGTCCGGATGCGGCCGGCGCGTCCCAGCCGGTAGGAATCGGTGACGTCCGTGAAGAATGCGGGCCAGATCAGGTACAGGCCGGTACCCATTGCCCCGGGGGTTGCTCCGCCGCGGCGGGCCGCCGCAGCATGTCCGAACTCGTGGAACCCGGCGGACAGCACGGTCACCACCAGGATCAGCAGCACAAGTCCCGGATTGGCGAAGGCCTCGTGTGTGGCGGACGCCAGGCCTTTCACCATCAGCACCCACCAGCAGCTGGCGAGGAAGGCCGCGGTAACGAGGACCACGATCAGCGGGCTGAAGAGCACGGCGAAGGGGGCGGTGATGCGGCGCGTGCGCTCCGGGTCAGTGACGGTGTAGCGGAACTTCATTCCGAGCAGCGGGTCGGCCTTGCGGACCTCCGGCTGTGAGCCGTCGGCCAGCCGCAGCAGGCCCAGGGGCAGCAGCTGGGTGTCGATCAGGGTCCGGATGTTCTCGGCGCTGACCAGCCGGCCGGATCCAGCGCTGGCGCGGCTGGCGATTTCCTCGAGGCCGCGGGTGCCGTCAATAGCCTCGAGGACCAGGTAGAGCAGCCGGGTGAGCTGCAGGGTCTGGCCGTCGGCGCGGCGGACCAGGGAGGGCGCCTCGCGGTAGCCCGAACCCTTGGTTTCGCCGAGGAGCTGGACGCCGTCGGCCCGGGCCGGGGCCTCGAGGGTGCCGGCTGGCGCAGAGGCAGCTGGCGCAGAGGCAGCCGGCGGGGAGGAAGCCGGCACAGGGGAAGACGGCGGGCCGTCCGGGGTGGACGGCCCGCCGTGCGGAGTGTTCATCGAGGGGACTACTGCCGGAGGTCGGACTGCTGGTCGGCGGTTGCCGTGGCCTGGCCCTCGATGTTCTGGTTGATGATGGCGTCCTGCTGGGCCACGGCGAAGGCGTTGCTGTCGATCGAGCCGATGTTGGCGGCGACGGCAGCGTCGATCGGGGCGGCCACGTTGGCGTTGGCGGCCACGGCGCCGTTGATCGGGGCGGCGAGGTCGGCGGAGGCGTCCAGGTCGACGTTCACGTTGAGCAGGTTGGAGTTCAG
Organism: uncultured Arthrobacter sp.; assembly: GCA_937873245.1. Taxonomy (GTDB): domain Bacteria; phylum Actinomycetota; class Actinomycetes; order Actinomycetales; family Micrococcaceae; genus Arthrobacter. The sequence continues at coordinate 9,087 of CALMVY010000207.1, forward strand.
GGCACCCGCGACATCGGTGGGCAGTGCACTTTCCTCGGCCGAGACGTCGGTCTCGGTGGCGTCGCCGCCGTCGGTGCTGCCGGACTCCTGCTCGATGGTGCTGTCCTGCGTGGATTCGGCGGTGGCGTCGGCTGCGATGCCCTGGTTGATGATGACGCCCTGGTCGGACAGCGCCTGGGCGTCCGAGCCGTAGGACAGGATGTTCGCCGAGGCTGCGGCGTCGATCGGGGCGGCGACGTTGGCGTTGGCCGCGACGGCGAGGTCGATCGGTGCCGCGGCGTTGATCCCGAGGTCCAGGTCTGCGTTGAGGTCCAGGATGGAGGCCACTTCCTTGTCCGGAAGCGCGGTGCCGGCCTCCGCCATCAGCTCAGTGTCGCTCAGCGGGGTCAATCCCTGTTCAGTGCTCACGAATAGCTCCAGTTCCGGCACGGTTTCCGCTGCCCCCAGTGAGCAGCTTCCAGACCGACGTGCCTCATCCGGGTCAATAGTAAGCACGGTTAGCATTTATCCGGTAGGCGACTCCCGAAAATCCGCGACGATGCCACCGGTCGACCGTGCCGCCGTCGAGCCTTACAAAAAATGTCGGCCCAGCCAGCCCAGCGGGCCACCCCACCCGTCGAGTGCTGCGTAGCCGCCCTTATGAGGTCCCAAAAGGGCGGCTACGGAGCAACCGATCGGGTAGTGGGGCCTACTTCAGCCCGGCCCCCGGCAGCAGGTCCGTGGCGCCCAGGGAATCGGCGACGAAGGCGTAGTCCCAGGCCCGCTCCTTCCACTGCACGTAGCGGCCTGAGGCGCCGCCGTGGCCACCCTCCATCTCGATTTTCATCACGATCGGCTCGCTGCCGGTGTTGACTTCGCGCAGCCGCTGCACCCACTTGGCGGGCTCCACGTAGAGCACCCGCGTGTCATTAAACGAGGTGACCGCGGCAATCTTGGGGTACGCCACGGCACGGACGTTTTCGTACGGCGTGTACGACTTCATGTACTCGTACACGGCGCGGTCGGTGATCGGGTTGCCCCATTCCTCCCACTCCAGCGCGGAGAGCGGCAGCTCGGGGTCGAGGATGGTGGTCAGGGCGTCCACGAACGGCACGGCCGCCACGATCGCCGCGTACTTCTCCGGCGCGAGGTTCGCGACGGCGCCCATCAGCAGCCCGCCGGCCGAACCGCCCATGGCCGCGATGCGGGCCGGGTCCACCCAGCCGGACTGCGCAAGCCAGTCGGTGGCCGCGATGAAGTCCGTGAAGGTGTTCTTCTTCTGCAGCTTCTTGCCGGTGTCGTACCAGTGCCGGCCCAGTTCGCCGCCGCCGCGGATGTGGGCGATCACGAACACGATGCCACGGTCCAGCAGCGAGAGCCGGGGGATGCCGAAGCCCGGGTCCATGCTCATCTCATAGGAGCCGTAGCCGTATACGAGGCCGGCCGCCGTCGAATCCTGCTTGACGGAGACGTGGCGCAGGACGGAGAGCGGGATCCGCGTGCCGTCCGCGGCCACCGCCCACTCGCGGGTGGCGACGTAGTCCGCGGCGGAGTAGCCGCCCAGCACGGGGCTTTCCTTGCGCAGGAGCAGTTCGCCGGCGGGCTGCTCCGCGGTGGGCAGCACAAAGTCGTAGACCCGCGACGGGGTGAAGTAGGAGGTGTAGCCCATCCGGATCACAGGCGCCTCGTAGTCGGAGCCGGCGACGCCCGCTGTGTAGAGCTCCTCCTCGAAGGCAGGCTCCACCGGCGCGCCCTGCTCCGGCGTGCCCAGCCCGGCCAGCAGCAGGACCTGGACCCTTTCGATGGTGTCCTTGCGGACCGAGACCACCGCGTGGGTGGAAGTGACCCCGGCGCCGTTGACACGCACCTGGTCGGAATGTTCGACGACGGTGGTCCAGTGCTGCTCGGCGACCGGCTTGGCGAGCTCGGCCGGGTCCACGAGGGAGACCATGGAGTTGATGGCGTCCTTGTTGTGGGTCAGGACGATGGCCTCGGCGCGCTGCCCCGAGGCGTCCGTCAGCAGGAACGGCTCGGCCTCGTAGAGGATGCGTTCCTCGCGGGAGATCACGGTGGTCAGTCCGGCGTCGAGCGCGTCGAAGCGCAGCAGCCGGGTCTCGCTGAATTCCGAGCAGCCGATGCTCAGCACCAGGTGGCGCCGGTCGGCGGAGAGCTCGAAGCCCAGCCACATGGCGACGTCGTCCTCCTGGTAGATGACCTCATCCTCGGCGACGGGTGTGCCCAGCACATGGGACTTCACCTGGTAGGGCCGCCAGGAGTCGTCCACCACGGTGTAGAAGATCCGCGTGCCGTCGGGGGAGAAGGAGATGCCGTAGAAGACGTTCTCGATCACATCGGGAAGGAGTTCCCCGGTCCGCAGGTCCTTGATGCGCAGCGTGAACCGCTCGTCCCCGGCGTTGTCCACGGCGTAGGCGTAGAGGTTCCCGTCGATGGTCACGGCGGCCCCGCCGACGGCGAAGAACGGCTTGCCCTCCGCCTCGAGGTTGCCGTCCAGCAGAATTTCCTCGCCCGGAATTTCGACGCCGACCTCGACGGCGGGGGGAGTCCAATCGGCGACACGGTCGCCGGTGTCCTCGGCCCGGACGCGGCACTGGATGCCGTATTCCTGGCCCTCCACCGAGCGGGTGTAGTACCACCAGCCGTCCTTGCGGTTGGGCACGGAGAGGTCCGTTTCCTGGGTGCGGCCCTTGATTTCCTGGAAGATGGCCTCGCGCAGCGGCTCCTGGTGGGCCGTCACTGCCTCCTGGTAGGCGTTCTCAGCCTTGAGCAGCTCCACGACCTCGGCGGATTCCTTGTCCCGCAGCCACTCGTAGTTGTCCTCGAAGGCATCGCCGTGGTGCGTGCGGAGGGCGGGGATCTTCTTGGCAACGGGTGGCTGCGGGGACGGCTGCACGGGAGTCTGGGTCATGTCTCCAATCTACCGCCCGAAGAAAGTCAGTTGCCGTTCTGGAACCCGTTTGCGGCGATGTACTCGCCCAGGGTGCCGGAGGACAGTGCGGCGGATACGGCGGCGGTGGCGGCCGGGTCCTGCCAGATGACCGACTGGCCGGTCCCGGTGGTTCCGACGCCGGCGGTGGGAAGCGTGAAGAACGCGCCGTTGCCCGGTGCTGTGCTGCGCAGGCTGAAGGCGAGGCGTTCCAGCGTCTCCACTGTGAGCCCCGGGGTTACCGTGACATGGGGGAGGACGGTCGCCACTAGCTGCTTCACGGTATTCCGGTCCGACAGTCCGCCCTCGGCGGCCATCTTGGCCATCACGGCCTTGAGGAAGGTCTGCTGGTTCCGCACCCGCTGGTAATCGCCGTCGCCGAAGGCCTTGCGCTCGCGGACAAAGGCCAGCGCCTGCGGCCCGGTCAGCCTGTTCACCCCCGCCGGAAAATACACGTAGTCGTCGATCGTGCCCTGAAAGGCCTGCGGGATGTCGACGTCGACCCCGCCGAGCGCGTCCGTCATGGCAGCAAAGCCCTGGAAGTCCGCCATCACGGTGTGGTCGATCTTCTGGCCCAGCAAGGACTCCACGGTCTGGGTCATGAGGGGCACGCCGCCCAGTTCGAGTCCGGCGTTGACTTTGGCGCCGCCGTAGCCGGGGACGTCCACCCACAGGTCCCGCATGATCGAGATGCCGTAGACGCTCTGGCGGTCTGCCGGGAGGTGGATGAAGACGAGGGCGTCACCGCGCTGGTCCGAGGTTCCGCCGGAGGCAGCGACGGCCCGGTCGTTGACGCGGCTGTCGCTGCCGATCAGCAGGATGTTCAGTGCCGTGGGCGGCGGATCCGGCGTCGGCGTCGGAGTGGGTGTCGGGGTGGGCGCAGGGGTTGTCTCCGCCGGGGCGGAGGTCGCCACCGTGGCCGCGGGTTGTGTCCGGGGCTGGTTCAGCAGGAGTGCCGCAACGGCGACGGCGAGCACCACCAGCCCGGCGGCGATGGCGATGACAATTGTCCGACGGCGGTTCATCCCGCCCGGTGCCGCGGCTGAGCCTGCGGCTGGTTCTGCTGGTTCAGGCGACGTTCCCATGGCCCGGACATTACCACCGCGGCACGCCAAATGATGCGGGCGGCACAGTTAGCGGATTGACGGAAGCCGTGCCGAACGGCACCGGCGGACACCCGCGCCGGAGCGCCGGTGTGCTTGACGCATCTCCCGCCTTCCGCATATCCTGAACGAACGGTCGGTAATTATTTATCGGAAATGCATAGGAGCAACCATGGCATCGCAGACCCTGCAGTCAGTGCCCGGAGAACCAACAGCGGCGCGGCACGAACAGAGCCCCGAAGATGTGGCCCGGCGCGAGGCTGAAGGCCAGGCCTACTTCGACAAAGTCATGGCGGACGACTCGCGGATCGAACCCCGCGACTGGATGCCCCCGGCCTACCGCAAGACCCTGCTGCGCCAGATCTCGCAGCACGCGCACTCGGAGATCATCGGCATGCAGCCGGAAGCCAACTGGATCTCCCGCGCCCCCAGCCTCAAGCGCAAGGCCATCCTGATGGCCAAGGTCCAGGACGAGGCCGGCCACGGCCTGTACCTGTACTCCGCCGCCGAGACCCTCGGCCAGCCGCGCGACCAGATGATGCAGGACCTGATGGACGGCAAGGCCAAGTACTCCTCCATCTTCAACTACCCCGCCCGCACCTGGGCCGACATGGGCGCCATCGGCTGGATGGTCGACGGCGCCGCTATCGCCAACCAGGTGCCGCTCTGCCGCGCCTCCTTCGGCCCCTACGGCCGCGCCATGGTCCGCGTCTGCAAGGAAGAATCCTTCCACCAGCGCCAGGGCTTCGAAATCCTGCTGGAGCTCTCCCACGGCACGCCCGAGCAGAAGCAGATGGCCCAGGACGCGGTGAACCGCTGGTACGCCCCGGCCCTGATGATGTTCGGCCCGCCGGATGACGACTCGCCCAACTCCAAGCAGTCCATGGCCTGGAACATCAAGCGCTTCAGCAACGACGAACTGCGCAACCGCTTCGTCGGAATGATGATGGAGCAGGTCAAGGTCCTGGAGCTCACCCTCCCGGACAAGGACATCCGCTTCAACGAGGAAACCAAGAAATGGGAGCACGGCCCCCTGGACTGGGATGAATTCCACGAAGTCCTCGCTGGCCGCGGCCCCTGCAACGCCCAGCGCCTGGAACGGCGCCGCGAAGCACACAACAACGGCGCCTGGGTCCGCGAAGCCGCAGCCGCCTACGCGGAAAAACAGAGCCGGAAGCAAGCAGAGAAGGAAGCCGCAGCATGACCACCCCCGAACCGCACGCAGGAAACGTCTGGCCCATCTGGGAAGTCTTCGTCCGCTCCAGCCGCGGCCTCTCCCACGTCCACGCCGGCTCCCTGCACGCGCCGGACGCCGCCATGGCCCTGCGCAACGCCCGCGACCTCTACACCCGCCGCAACGAGGGCGTGTCCATCTGGGTTGTCCCGGCGGACGCCATCGCCTCGAGCGACCCTGATGCCAAAGGCTCGTTCTTCGAGTCGCCCCAGGGCAAGGACTACCGTCACGCGACGTACTACACCAAGAGCGAGGGCGTGAAGCACCTGTGAGCACCCCGGAAGCAACCACTGAAACTGCCGCACCCGCGGAAGAAACAGCCGGCCACGGCGACATCAATGTCGGCGTCAAGGGAGCAAGCGGCAGCGGCGAGGCCACGGCCAGCGCCACCCGCATCACCCCCGGCAACGCCCTCCGCCCGGAGGACATCGCCCTGGCCGTCAGCCGCGGCACCGCGAAGCCGGACGAGGACGCCGCCGAGTTCGCCCTGCGCCTGGGCGACGACGCCCTGGTCCTCGCACAGCGACTGGGCCACTGGATCTCGCGCGCCCCGGAGCTCGAAGAGGACATCGCCCTCGGCAACATCGCCCTGGACCAGCTGGGCCACGCCCGCTCCTTCCTCAGCTACGCCGGCGGATTGGACGGCCGCAGCGAGGACGACCTCGCCTACTTCCGCCGCGAGCACGAGTTCCGCTCCGCGGCGATCTTCGAACAGCCCAATGGCGACTTTGCCGTCACCATCGCCCGCGAGTTCGTGGTCAGCTACTACCTGTTCTAGCTTTGCCGCCGGCTGACGCAGGCC
>CALMVY010000208.1 GCA_937873245.1 uncultured Arthrobacter sp.
CGGGTCTTCGATCACTTCGATGTCCAACATGCTTCCAGTCTGACCACCGACAGTTTTATTTGTCAAGAACTATTTTTCCGTCGGTCCTGTCTCATCGGCGCCATCTCGACGGTTCCCCGCCGGTTCGACGCGCGGAAACGTCGTGTGGGCACGGAACCGTCGAAACGGCGGGGCGGGGGTGGGCGGGGGCGGGGGCGGGCGGGACGGCGGGGTGGGTAGAGTGCGGCAAAGTAGAATGGACCGGTGATGCAATCCCCCCTGCCCGTGCGCGACGGCGTCAACGCGACCCGCCTCCGCCTCCCGGACGAGGGGCCGTGGGACACCGCCATGGACTACATGATGCACCGCTGGGGCCACATCGACCCGCAGGGCATCGAGGACCGCTTCGACGCCGGCGAGATCGTGGGCGAGGCCGGCGTCAGGCTTGACCGCGCCACCCCGCTGCGGAACCACACCTTCATCTGGTATTACCGCACCCTGCCGCCGGAGGAACGGATCCCGGTGGAACTGGCCATCCTGCACCAGGACGAACACCTCCTTGTGGTGGACAAGCCGCACTTCCTGCCCACCACGCCCGGCGGCACCTACATCCAGGAATCCGCGCTGGTCCGGCTCCGGAACCAGCTGGACCTCCCGGACCTCATTCCCATGCACCGGCTGGACCGCATGACCGCCGGAATCCTGCTGCTCTCCACGAATCCGCAAACCCGGGGCAAGTATCAGGTGCTCTTCGAGAAGCGCCAGGTCCAGAAGGAATACGAGTGTGTGTCGGCAGCGGAGCCTGCCCCCGGGCACCCCGCCGTCGACTTCCCCGTGGTGGTCCGGAACCGGATGACCAAGTCCCGCAGCTACCTGCTCGCCGAGGTGATCGAGGGCGAACCCAACGCCGAGACCCGCATTGAACGGCTGCGGACCTTCGACGGACCCGCCCCGGAGACGCCCGGCGCCAGTATCCCGAGCAACGCGTCCGACGGCGCCGCCACGCGCCGTGCGCTGTACCGGCTGGAGCCGCACTCGGGCAAGACCCACCAGCTCCGGGTGCACATGGCATCACTTGGACTGGGGATCGTCAACGACGCTTTCTACCCGGAACTGCTGGACAAGGCGCCGGACGATTACTCCAAGCCGCTCCAGCTCCTGGCCCGCGGGATCCGCTTCGTGGACCCCATCACCGGCAAGCCGGTGGAGTACCGCAGCGGGCTGCAGCTCACCGAGGCCCGCTAAGCCGGAACGGTTCCGCCGCCGGCCCTCCCATAAAGGCGCACAAGCCCGCACCCCGTCGCGGAGAGGCGTCCGGCCCGAAGTGCGGTACCTTGTGCCCATGGACTTCGGCAACGCTGACAGCTGGGGGGACGCGATCTATTTCTGGATCATCCCCGTGGTCATGGGCGATGCCATTTTCCCGCCGCTCCCGTCCGAAATGGTGGTGATCACCGGCGGCGCCCTGTCCGCCGTCGGCCGCGCCAATGCCCTCGTGGTGGTGCTCCTCGCCGCGGCGGCGTCCTGGCTCGGCGACATCCTGGTGTTCCAGCTCTTCAAACGGCGCCTCAGCCATACCCTGGACCGGTGGCGGTGGGGCCGGGTCTTCCACCAGTCCGTTCACACAGCGATCGGGAAGGCCGGCCGGTCCACCACGTACGGGGCCATCATAGGAATCCGCTTCATCCCCGGCGGACGCCTGGCCACCACTGCCGCCGCCGGCATCGCCAACGTCTCCACCCGCGGTTTCAGCCTCTGCGCAGCCCTCGGCGGCCTCCTCTGGGCTGTCTGGTCCGTCGGCCTCGGCTATGCCACCGGCGCCGCCACCGGACTGCCCTTCTGGGCGAGCTCACTGATCGGGGTCGGCCTCGGCCTCCTGATCGGCGCCGTCGTGGGGATGATTGTCACGCGGAAGCGCGGCAACCGCTCCCCTGTGGTGGACGGGCCCGACGAGGAACTGGACATCTGAGCCGGCGCCCGGCACCTACACGGGCGCCCAGCGGCCGCGGTTGCGGCGGAGCACCATCAGGTTGCCGGTCACCGCAACGCGTTCGACGGCGTCGCGCATCATCGCTGCGGACTCCAGCGCCTGGCTGTTCTCGCCGCTGTAGGAGGTGGGCTCGACGAGGAAACGCAGGTTCAGCTGCGGAACGCCGCCGGCCAGGTCGAGCTGGTTCGCTTCGACGTGGTGCCGCGTCTCGAGCGCTTCGACGGCCGCAGCCATCACGGCCTCCGGCGGGTTGCCCGGCTTGAGCCCGGTGATCTTCAGTCTGGTCTGGAACGACGGCATGCTTCAACCCTATCGGGACGGTGGACGGGACCCCGGCCGGACTAGCCGGTGTTGCGCAGGCCGGCCGCCACGCCGTTGACCGTGATGAGCATGGCGCGCTGGAGGCGTTCGTCGATCTCGCCGTTGGACATGCTCTCCCCGGCGGCCTCGGAACGAACCCGCCGCAGGAGTTCTACCTGGAGGTAGCTGATCGGGTCGAGGTACTGGTCCCGGATCTCCAGGGAGCGCTTCAGCGTGGGCTGCGCGTCCAGCAGCAGGTCCTCGCCGGTCAGGTTCTGGATTTCGGTGACGGTGAGCTCGTACTCGGCCCGGATGGCCCGGAAGAGATGGTGCAGTTCCTCGGGCACCAGGGTGGAGACGTAGTAGCCGGCAATGTCCATGTCCGTCTTCGCCAGGGTCATTTCCACGTTGGAGAGCACCGAGCGGAAGAAGTGCCAGCCGTCCATCATCTCCACCAGCTGGGCCGAATGCCCGGCTTCGCGGGCGGCCTTGAGCCCGGAGCCGACGCCGAACCAGCCCGGGACGATCTGCCGTGACTGCGTCCAGCCGAACACCCACGGGATGGCCCGCAAGCCCTCGAGGCCGGCGCCGGAATCGGGCCGCTTGGAGGGTCGGGAGCCGATGTTGAGGGACCCCAGCTGTTCCACCGGGGTGGATGCCATGAAGTAGGCGGGCAGGTCCGGGTCATCGATGAGCGCCCGGTACCGGGCGAAGGCGGCGTCGGAAATGGTCTCCATGACGTGGCCGTAGCGTTCGCGCTGGTCCTCGGAGGTGCGCGGCGTGCGGTGCAGCGCGGAGCCCTGCATGACTGCCGCGAGCGAGAGTTCAAGGTTTTCGCGGGCGAGTTCGGGCAGCGAGTACTTGTCCGCGATGACCTCGCCCTGTTCGGTGAACTTGATCTCGCCTTCCAGCACCCCGTTGGGCTGGGCCATGATGGCGTCGTAGGTCGGCCCGCCGCCGCGGCCCACGGACCCGCCGCGGCCGTGGAACAGCCGCACCCGGACGCCGTGTTTCGCCGCGACATCCCGGAGTTTGCGCTGGGTCTTGTGGATTTCCCACTGGCTGGTCATCACGCCGGATTCCTTGTTGGAGTCCGAGTAGCCGAGCATGATTTCCTGCACGTCGCCGCGCAGCCGGACCAGCTCTCGGTAGGAGGAATCGGAGAGCAGCGCATCCACGATCTCGGCCGAGGCCCGCAGTTCCTCCACGGTTTCCAGCAGCGGCGCGAAGCCGATCCTGGCGTACGGGGCCTCGCCGAAGAGGCTGACCAGCCCGGCCTCGCGGGCCAGCACCGCCGCGGCCAGGACGTCATCCGCGCCGCGGGTCATCGAAATGATGTAGGTCTCGATCACGTCGGGGCCGTAGGTGCGCAGGGCACGGCGGATCTCACGGAAGACGTCGTACGTGCCGTCCGCGACGCCGTCGAGCTTGATCGGGTGGCCGGAGAGCGGCCGACGCGAGGCCAGCTCCGAACCCAGCACCTCGAGCCGTTCGGCGCGGCTGAGTTCGGCGTACCGGACGCCGGGCCCGCCGAGGCGGTCCATCAGCTGCCCGACGGCGTCGTGGTGGTGGTCGGCATGCTCGCGGATGTCGAGGGTGGCCAGGTGCAGGCCGAAGGAGGCGATGGCGCGGCGAACCCGGGCCAGGGCGCCGTCGGCGGCAAGGACGGCCTGGTGGTTCCGGAGCGAGCGTTCCAGCAGGCCCAGTTCGGCGAGGAGCTCCGCGGTGGCGGTGTAGTCGCGGCCCGGTTCGTGCGCCGATCCGGCCGAGACGCGCCGGGCGGTATTGATCAGCTTGGCCTTGATGCAGGTGAGCTTGAGCCGGTAGGGCTCCTGGGCATTCAGCTCGAGGACCCTGCGGTCGAGTCCGGGCAGGTTCCCCAGGTCGACGTCGATCGAGTCCAGCAGCTCCTGGTCCGCCCCGGCGAGCGCCGTCGAGTTGGACAGGATGGAGATCAGCCCGTCGATCAGGCCGATGCTGATCCGGACAGCGTGCTGGTTCTGGATCTGCAGGATTTCCCGGGTGACGGCCGCGGTGACGTTGGGGTTGCCGTCCCGGTCGCCGCCGATCCAGGAGCCGAAGCGGATGGGGGCCTTCTCCGCGGGGAGGCTGACGCCGTGTTCCCCGAGCAGTTCGGAGAGGTCCGAGAGCATTTCCGGCATGGCGTCGCCCAGGATGCCGGTGAGGTAGTAGATCGCGTTCCGGGCCTCGTCCACCGGGGTGGGCCGGACCTGGCGAAGTTCGTCCGTCTGCCACATCTGGTCGATCACCTCGGCGAGCTGGCGGTCCTGGCGGCGGCGCGCGGACGTGCCCTCCGCGGTGGACACGGCGAGGATGTCGGAGAGCCGGCGGACCTTGTCGAGCACCGAGCGGCGGGAGGCCTCGGTGGGGTGCGCGGTGAAGATGGGCCGGACGTCGAGTTCGTTCACGACCTCCTGGAGCACCGCCGGGCCGGCCTGGTCCGCGATCCCCTCGACGGCCTTGGCCAGCCAGCCGTCCTTTTCCTGCCGGGTGCGCAGCCCGCGGACCCGGTGGACCTGCTCGGCGGCGTTGGCCAGGTGGAAGTAGAACGCGAAGGCGCGGACCAGGTCGGTCGCCTGCTCGAGGGGCAGGGAGCCGAGCAGCTCGCGGACCTGGGCGACGACGTCGTACGAGCTCCACGGCCCGGTGGCGTCCGCACCGCCGCGGGCGGCTTCCTTGGATTCCTTGGTCAGCAGGCGCACCTGCTCCACCAGGTCCAGGAGCTCGGGGCCGTGCTGGCGGACGAGGGATTCGCCGAGGAGCGTGGACACCCGGCGGACGTCGGCCCGGAGTTCGGCCGCGAGATCGGCGCCGGAATGCATTGCAGTGTCAGCCATGGAAAATATCTTTCGAGAGGACTTGGCTCGTACACTGCGCTGGATACTGTGAGCCGGGTTACTTTCTTCCCTAAGGATGCTACCCGCAGCCGCGGCCGTCGGGGAATCCGTCTCAGATAGTGTCAGGGTCCTTGGCCTGATGCTCCGCGGTTGTCTTTGCGGGCAACGTGATCCGGCCGCTGTAGGGATCGCCATGATCCGGGCCGGTGCCGGACTGGCTTGATTCGTGCCGCTGCTGCTTGAGTTCTTCCCGGGCTGCGGCCGCTTCCTGGCGGGTGGGGGCACCGGTGGCCGGATCCATCATGCCCAGCACACTGCCCAGGGTGCCAGTGGCGCCTTTCGGGTTCCCGCCCCGCCGCAGCGCGGACATCCCCGCCAGCGTGAATCCGACGATCACCGCCAGGCAGGCGAGAACGGTCCCGAGGATTTCAAGAGCCATGCACCCACGGTACGCGCGCCGCAGCCGCCGGACCAGACACCCGCCAGCCAGTTGGGTGGAGGGCCCTACCGGGCGATCTTGAAGTTGAACGCTCCGGTGCCCAGCACACCCCAGATCCGCACCCAGATCGGAAGCACCATCTCGGCGCCGCGGGCGGTGGTGATGTCGCCCAGGTCGATGATGTCCCGGTGCCCGAAATCCTTGAGCAGCCCGCTCACGACCCCCTTGGCGTCCGCGTCGTTTCCGGAGACGAAGACCGAATGGCCTCCCCCGGCCACGCTCACCGGATCCACCATCACGCTGGCGTTCATCGTGTTGAGCGTCTTGACCACACGGGCTTCAGGGAACGCGCGCTGGATCTGCTCACCGAGGCTGTCCGTGTTCACCGGGTTCAGCGACGGCGGAAATCCCTGCGAGAAGTCCAGCGGATTCGCGACGTCCATCAGCACCTTGCCGCCCAGGTTTTCTGCTCCGGCTGCCGCGAGCGCTTCGAGGGAGCCGGCGCCGTTGGTGGCATTGACGACGACGTCGGCCCGCGCGGCTGCATCCGCGAACGTGGCGACGTCGATCCCG
>CALMVY010000209.1 GCA_937873245.1 uncultured Arthrobacter sp.
CTTTATGGAAATGAACACCCGGCTGCAGGTCGAACACCCGGTCACCGAGATGGTCACCGGCGTCGACCTCGTCGAATGGCAGGTGCGCATCGCCGCCGGCGAGGAACTCACCGTCCGCCAGGACGACGTCGTCCTCACCGGGCACTCGGTGGAAGCGCGCGTCTACGCCGAAGTCCCGGAACGGAACTTCATGCCGTCCACCGGACAGGTCCTCCTTATGGACGAGCTCCCCGGCCCCGCCCAGCGGCCCAGCGCCCGGGCCCGCAATGAGGTCGAAACTACCAGCGGCCGCCTCCGGGTGGACTCGGCCCTGCTGGACGGCCTCGAGATCTCGTCCAGCTACGACCCGATGATCTCCAAGGTCATCGCGTGGGGGCAGGACCGCACCGCGGCCCTGGACACCTTGGACGAGGCGCTCGCCGGGTACACGGCGCTGGGCATCGATACCAACGTCGAATACCTCCGGCTGCTGATCAACGACGCCGACGTCCGCGCCGGCCGGCTCGACACCGGCCTGATCGAGCGGAAGATGCCGGAGTTCTCGTTCCGGCGTATCGGGGATGCCGAACTCGTGGTCGCGGCGCTGTACGCCCTGGCCATGGCGGAGGAATCCACGCGGGAGGACCGTGACGGCAACCCGTGGCGGCGCCGCGACGGCTGGCGGGTCACCTCCCCGGCGGCGCGGCGGATCAGCCTGGGCACGTCCGATGGCGGCGTTGCCACAGTGCAGGTCAGCGGCCCGGTCGCGGGTGAACAGGTCACGGTGAGCGTGAACGGAGGCCCGCAGCTCACGGCCTTCCTGCAGTTCACTGCGCGGGATCGCCCGGTGCTCACCCTCGAGGGCGAGACCAGCAGTTATGCCCTTGCACCCGTTCGCACCGGTCCTCCCGCCCAGAGCTGGCTGGCTCCCGATCCCCGCGTCCCCACCGAGCTCTTCCTCGGCAACGAGGGCTGGTCCTGCCGCCTCGAGGTCCTCACCCGGGAGACCCGGCTGGCCCGGGTGCTGGCCGCCGTCGAACGCGAAGAAGGCGCCGCGGACCCCGCGGTGCGCTCGCCGATGCCGGGCACGGTGGTGTCCGTGTCCGTCAGCAACGGGGACGCCGTCACCGCCGGGCAGGTCCTGCTCGCGGTGGAGGCCATGAAGATGGAGCACCAGCTCACGGCGCCGCTGGACGGAACTGTGCACATCAGCATCGCCCCCGGCGACCTCGTGAAGGCCGACCAGATCCTCGCCACCATCCACCCCGTTCACCCGACGGCAGCGGCTCCGCCGGAGAACGCAGCCGAGGACACCATCGAAGAAGCCGTCATCGCCATGGGTGCGGCGGAATAGCCTCCACAGCCTCACCACAAGACCGCAATTCCTAGACAGCACCACGGACAGTAACCACAGACAAAGGAGTCACCATGCCGGATTTTGAACTCAGCGAGGACTACCAGGACCTCAGCGACACCGTCCGCGAATTCGCCGACCAGGTGGTGGCCCCGGTCTCCGCCAAGCACGACGAGGAGCACAGCTTCCCCTACGAGGTGGTCTCCCAGATGGCGGACATGGGCCTCTTCGGTCTGCCGTTCCCGGAGGAGTTCGGCGGCATGGGCGGCGACTACTTCGCCCTCGCCCTCGCCCTCGAACAGCTGGGCCGCGTGGACCAGTCCGTCGCGATCACCCTGGAGGCCGGCGTCTCCCTCGGTGCCATGCCGATCCACCGTTTCGGCAACGAGGCGCAGAAGCAGGAGTGGCTGCCGCTGCTGGCCTCCGGCAAGGCGCTGGCCGGCTTCGGCCTGACCGAGCCGGAAGCAGGCTCCGACGCCGGCGGCACCAAGACCACCGCCAAACTGGGTGGCGGGGAGTGGGTCATCAACGGCAACAAGGAGTTCATCACCAACTCCGGCACCGACATCACCAAGCTCGTCACCGTCACCGCGGTCACCGGCCAGGAGGAACGCCCGGACGGCAGCATCAAGAAGGAAATCTCCACCATCCTGGTGCCCACCAACACGCCCGGCTTCAAAGCGGAGAAGGCCTACAACAAGGTCGGCTGGAACGCCTCGGACACCCACCCGCTGACCCTGGACAACGTCCACGTCCCCGAGGAAAACCTCCTCGGCACCCGGGGCCGCGGCTACGCCAACTTCCTCTCCATCCTCGACGAGGGCCGGATAGCGATCGCAGCCCTGGCTGTCGGCGCCGCCCAGGGCTGCGTGGACCAGTCGGTGAAATACGCCAAGGAACGCAGCGCCTTCGGGCAGAACATCGGCAAGTACCAGGCCATCGCGTTCAAGATCGCCCGCATGGAAGCCCGCGCCCACACCGCCCGGCTGGCCTACTACGACGCTGCCGCCCGGATGCTCGCCGGCAAGCCGTTCAAGACGCAGGCGGCCATCGCTAAGATGGTCGCAGGCGAGGCAGCCATGGACAACGCGCGGGACGCCACCCAGGTGTTCGGCGGCTATGGCTTCATCAACGAATTCACCGTGGCGCGCCACTACCGCGACTCCAAGATCCTTGAGGTCGGCGAGGGCACCACGGAGGTCCAGCTGATGCTGATCGCCCGCGAACTGGGGCTCTGACGGGCCCGCTGGCCGCAACCGTCGAGAGAGGGATCAACGATGATTAACAAGGTTGTTGCCAGCGCTGCCGAGGCAGTTGCGGACATCCACGACGGCGCCTCGCTCGCCGTCGGCGGGTTCGGGCTCTGCGGCATCCCGGTGGCCCTGATCGAGGCCCTGCACCAAAGCGGCGCCACGAACCTGGAGACCGTCAGCAACAACTGCGGCGTCGACGACTGGGGGCTCGGGATCCTGCTGAAGGACGGCAGGATCCGCCGCACCATCAGCTCCTACGTGGGGGAGAACAAGGAGTTCGCCCGGCAGTACCTCGCCGGCGAGCTCGAGGTGGTCCTCACCCCGCAGGGCACGCTGGCCGAAAAGCTGCGCGCCGGCGGGGCGGGGATCCCGGCGTTCTACACGCCGGCCGGCGTCGGCACCCAGGTGTCCGACGGCGGCCTGCCGCAGAAGTACGACGCCGACGGCACCATCGCGATCGCCTCCGCGGCGAAGGAGGTCCGCAGCTTCCACGGCGCCGACTATGTCCTCGAGGAGTCGCTGACCCCGGACTTCGGCCTGGTGCACGCCTGGAAGGGCGACCGCCACGGCAACCTCGTCTTCCACGCCACCGCGATGAACTTCAACCCGCTCTGCGCCATGGCCGGGAAAATCACCATCGCCGAGGTGGAGGAACTCGTGGAGCCGGGGGAGCTGGACCCCGAACACGTCCACATCCCCGGCATCTTCGTCCAGCGCGTGGTGCTCGCGCCCGGCGCTGAGAAGCGGATCGAGAAGCGGACGGTAGCGCTCGCTGCTCCGTCCGCCGCCGGCAGCGCACCTCCCGCCACCGTGTCCACCCCCGCCCCCGCCGCAGCAACAGTCCAGTCAGGAGCCTAGGCCATGGAATCGAACAGCCTGCCGGGCGCGCCGCCCCGTCCCGAGGCGGTCCGCCACGAATACCGGCCTCCCGCCGTCGGGCATCCCGCCGGTGTGGAGAGCAAGGGGTGGACGCGCAACGAACTGGCTGCGAGGGTGGCGCAGGAGCTGCGCAACGGCCAATACGTCAACCTCGGCATCGGCATGCCCACGCTGATTCCCAACTACATCCCCGCCGGCGTCGAGGTGGTGCTGCACTCCGAGAACGGCATCCTCGGCGTCGGCCCGTACCCGGCCGAGGACGCGGTGGATCCGGACCTGATCAATGCCGGCAAGGAAACCGTCACGGTCAACAAGGGTGCCGCGTTCTTCGACTCCGCCGCCTCCTTCGGGATGATCCGCGGCGGCCACGTCGATGTGGCCGTGCTCGGCGCGATGGAAGTGGCCCGGAACGGCGACCTGGCCAACTGGATGATCCCGGGCAAGATGGTCAAAGGCATGGGCGGCGCCATGGACCTGGTGTTCGGCGCCAAGAAGGTCATCGTGATGATGGAGCACGTGGACCGGAACGGCCGGCCCAAGATCGTGGAGCAGTGCACCCTGCCCCTGACCGGAAGAGGCTGCGTGGACCGGATCATCACGGACCTGGCGGTGATCGACGTCGTGACCGAAGGCGGACAATCCCGGCTGGTCCTGCGCGAACTCGCCCCCAACGTGACGGCCGAGGACGTGGCTGCGGCCACCGGCGCCGAACTCTTCGAGGAAGACCAGGAACTGACGGTATGACAACTGATTCCCAGCACGCGGCTGAACCCCGCGCCATTGAACCCCGCGTCATCGAGCAGCGCGGACTCTACTTCGACGAGCTCGAGGAGGACGTGGTCTACGCACACCGGCCCGGCCGGACCGTCACCGAGGCGGACAACGTCCTCTTCACCACCATGACCATGAACACCCAGGCCCTGCACCTCGACGCAGCCTGGAGCGCGGAGCAGCCGTTCGGCCAGCGCCTGATGAACTCCATGTTCACCCTGGCCACGGTGGTGGGGCAGTCCGTGCCGCAGCTGACCCAGGGCACCATCATCGCCCAGCTGGGCCTCACGGACGTGTCCTTCCCGCACCCGATGTACCACGGGGACACCCTCTATACGGAGACGGTGGTGACCGGGAAACGGCTGTCCTCCTCCCGCCCCGGCCAGGGGATTGTCACGATGAAGCACACCGGCCGGAACCAGCACGGCGACGTCGTGGCGCTCGCCACCCGCAGCTGCCTGATGTGGACACGGGATGCGCATTCCGACGCCCGGGACGCCCACAAAAGGGCAGAATAGAGCCATGAGTTTCCTGATGGGCCCCGCCCTGCTGTTCTGCCCTGCCGACCGCCCCGAGCGCTACCAGAAGGCGGCCGAGCGCTCCGACGCGGTGATCGTGGACCTGGAGGACGCCGTCGCACCGGCGGACAAGCAGCGGGCCCGCGGCGCGATCCTCGCCCAGCTCGGCGCCACCGGGGACGTCCCCGAGCTGGACCCGAGCCGCACGATCGTCCGGATCAACCCGGCCGGCACCGAGGAGTTCGAGAAGGACCTGCACTGCCTCAAACACACCCCGTACCGGCACATCATGCTTGCCAAGGCCGAAAGTGCCGACCAGCTCAAGGAGCTCGAGGGCTACAGCGTGATTGCGCTCTGCGAAACGGCGCTGGGGGTAGTCAATGCCGCCGCCATCGCTGCCGAACCCAACGTGGTCGGGCTGATGTGGGGCGCCGAGGACCTGCTCGCCTCGCTCGGCGGCACCTCCAGCAGGACGGGCGACGGCGCCTACCGCGCGGTCGCGCTGCACGCCCGCTCCACCGTGCTGCTGGCCGCGCGCGCGTTCGGCAAGGAAGCCGTCGACTCGGTCTACGTCAACATCCCGGACCTTGAAGGCCTCGCCGTCGAGGCGCGAGACGCCGTCGCCTCTGGCTTCGGCTCGAAGGCCTGCATCCACCCGAGCCAGGTGGCCGTGGTCCGCGGGGCCTACGCGCCGTCCGAGGCCGAGGTCGCGGCGGCCGCCGACCTGCTGGCCGCCGCAGCCGAGGCCGGCTCGGGCGTGTTCCAGTTCAACGGCAAGATGATCGACGGCCCCATCCTCAAGCACGCCGAATCAACGCTGCGGCGCGCGGGGCACTAGCTTCTGGAAGTTCGGGCGCTGGGTTCGCGGACTGTCCGCTGAAGTGCGCGGTGCAGCGTCTCGGCCCGCCCGAACCCCGTCTAACCCCGTCGGTTCGCCACGTATGGCCGGTATGGCGGGCGGTTTACCGGCCGTTTGCGTCAAATGGGTGCTCCCTGGCGCGCAGGCCGAGCCGTACGGCGTCCTGGCTTTGATGCGCGCGGTGGCGGTGGGGCGCCGCGGGGCGGGATGGCCGTCCATTTGCCAAGTATGGCCGCTATGGCGGGTGGTTGAGCGGCCGTTTGTGTCGAATGGGTGCTCTCTGGTGCGCAGATCGAGTCGTAGGGCGTCCTGGCTTTGCTGCGCGGGGGTGGCGGGGTGGACGAACGGTCGCGAAACCTCGTCGATTCGCCACAAGTGGCCGGTATGGCGGGTGGTTCAGCGGCCGTTTGCGTCGAAGGGGTGCTCCCCGGCCCAACCCTTCGCGGTGTGCCGCCGCGAACGATGGACATGCTCCGTGCTGCTCGCGAACGATGGACATGCTCAGTGCCGCTTGCGAACAATGGGCATGCTCCGTGCTGCTCGCGAACGATGGGCATGCTCCGTGCGGTTTGCACCAGGTGGGCATGCTCAGCGCTTCCACAGGTACCGGTTCTCCGGCCGGCCTGCAGCGCCGTAGCGGGGCGTGAGCCGGGCGAAGCCGTGGATGACCAAATACTCGAGATAACGCCGGGCGCTGACCCTGGACAGACCGAGCTGAAGGGCCATTCCGGCCGCTGAGACGTCCTCCTGACTGGCCTCGAGCGCCTCGATGACGGCGTCCAGCGTGGGCCGGGACAGCCCCTTCGGCAGCCTCGCCATCGGCTCGGCCGCCGGCACTGTCACCGCTTCCGCCACCGGCCCGGCCACGGTGTGCGCGGCCGCGGCCCGGCGGGTCGGTGCAACGAGTCGGTCGATGCTGTCCTGGTCCAGCGGGCCGGCAGCCCCGCCCGCGGCAAGTTCACCGCGAAGGATCAGGTACTCGTCGAGCCGTTCGTTCAGGGCCTGGGACGTGAAGGGCTTCACCAGGTAGTGCAGCACCCCGCCGGCCATGGCGCCGCGGACCGTCTCCAGTTCCCTCGACGCCGTGATGACCAGGACGTCCAGCGCCTGCTTGCGGCCCCGGAGCTGCTGGAGCACGTCCAGGCCGGACATGTCCGGGAGGTGGATGTCCAGCAGGACCAGCTCCGGCCGCAGTTCCGCCGCCAGGTCGAGGCCCTGCTGCCCGGTGTGGGCCATGCTGACGACGTCGAAGCCGCCGCGGGCCAGCAGGAACCCGTGGTGGATCCCGGCAACTGCCACGTCATCGTCAATGATGAGGGTGCGAATGGGGCTCATTGTTTTTGTAGTTCCGCCTCTTTTGTCTTGAGTACCACCGTAAAGCAGGCGCCGCCCAGCGCGGATTGCGACACCGCCGCCCCGCCGCCCCGACGCCGGGCCACGCGCTGGACCAGGGCCAGCCCAAAGCCGCGGCTGTTGATCCCTTCGGCCGGTTTGGTGGTGACGCCGGCCTCGAAGACGGCCGCCCGCTGTTGTTCGGGGACGCCCGGGCCGTCGTCCTCGACCGTGATGGTGCGGCCGCCGTCGGACGCTTCCTCGAGCCGGACGGCGACAGTGCTGTCGTAGCCCGCGGCGTCCACCGCGTTGTCGACCAGGTTCCCCAGGACCGTGATGACGTCGCCCGTCCCGTCCGGCGTGCACACTGAATCCGGGCTCACCAGGATCTCAATGCCGCGCTCGGCGCAGACCGTGGATTTGGCAATCAGCAGCGCCCGGACGTCGTGATCGGTGATTCCTGCCGCCAGCGAACGGCTGACGAAGGCGGCGTCGCTGTGGCTCCGGCCGAGGTACTGCACGGCCTTGTCCTGCTCGCCCAGCTCCAGGAGACCTGAGATTACGTGCAGTTTGTTGGCGAATTCGTGGGCCTGGGCCCGCAGCGCCTGGGTCACGTCCAGGGCGCCGTCGCGGTCGCGGAGGATTGTGTGGAGCTCGGTTCGGTCGCGGAGAATCAGGACCTTGCCCACCTCCCGGCCGTCCACCGTGGCAGCATTAACTTTGCCCAGCAGGATCCGTTCCCCCGAGAGCACCAGCTCCTCCGTGGCTGAACCGGCGGTCAGCATCCGGCGGATCCCGGGTTCCAGGCATTCGCTGGCTGGTTTTCCCGTGATCTCCTCGCCCACGCCCAGCAGCCGGCGGGCTTCGTCGTTGACGAGCGCCACCTTGCCGTCGGCGTCGACGGCGACCAGCCCCTCGCCCAGGCCGTGCAGCATCGCGTCGCGGGTCTCGAGGAGGGCGGCGATCTCCTCGGGCTCCAGCTTGTAGATCCGCCGCCACACGAGCTTGGAGATGTACATCGCTCCCAGCGACCCGAGCAGCGCCGCCCCGAGGAGCCAGCCGAACAGCTGCGGCAGATCCTCATAGAGGTCCTCGGCCAGGGTGCTTTCCAGTACGCCCACCGAAGCCGAACCGATCACCGTGCCGGCTCCGTCAAAGATGGGAACCTTGACCCGCCAGGATTCACCCAGGGTTCCTGTCTGGGTGCCGACGTAGATCTCGCCGGAGAGCGGCACGGACGGATCGGTGGAAACTGGCCTGCCGATTTCCGCCGGGTTCGGGTGTGACTGCCGGACCCCGTTCCGGTCCGTCACCACGACGTACGTGACGTTCGAGGCCTGCCGGATGACTTCGGCGATGGGCTGGATGATCTGCGTCGGCTGCGGCGTCCCGAGGGCGCCCACCACGGAAGGCAGCCGGGCCACGCTTTCGGCGACCCCGATGAGCCTGCCCTTGTAGGCGTCCCTGAGCTGCTGTTCCTGCATCCGGATGGTCACGGCCCCCACTGCCGTCAGGACGGCCAGCACGATGACGAGCTGCAGCGCCACCAGCTGGAAGCGTAAGGGAATCCTGTGAACCATGTCACAAGTTTCCCATCCGGCGGCGGCCCCCGGGCTCAAACCCGGGCTCTGGGCCGTGACCAATATGACCACTACTACCTCTATGGCCAAATTCTGGCCCCTGCGCCGGAGCGCTCCTAGTCTCTGGGGAGTGATTCCGATGACGTGCGTCACATTTCAACTAGGAGAAACCATGACCTCCCACTCCAATTTCACGTTTCCCACCTTCACCCGCCGGGCTGCGCTCGCAGCCGGGGCAGCCGGCATCGTCCTCGCCATGTCGGCTTGCGCGGGCGGTGCCAGCGGCGCGCCGGCAAGCCAAAGCGGCGCGGCAGCCGACCCCATCAAGAAGCTGAGCATCATCGTTCCGGCCAACCCGGGCGGCGGCTGGGACCAGACAGGCCGTGCAATGCAGCAGGACCTGCAGTCCAACAAACTCGTCACCTCCGCCCAGGTCAGCAACATCGGCGGCGGCGGCGGCACTAACGGCCTGGCCAAGCTCGCCACCGAAAAGGACGCCAACACGCTTATGGTGATGGGCTACGTCATGGTGGGTGCCGTGGAAACCAACGCCGCCAAGACCCGGCTGGAAGACACCACCCCCATTGCGCGCCTGACCGAGGAACCGCTGGTCCTGGTGGTCCCGGCGTCGTCCAAGTACCAGACCGTCAAGGACCTGGTGGATGACATCAAGGCCAACGGCAAGGGCGTGGCGATCACCGGCGGTTCCGCCGGCGGTGCGGACCACATCCTGGCTGGCCAGATCCTCAAGTCCCAGGGCGTCGAATCCGACAAGCTCAACTACATTGGCTACTCCGGCGGCGGCGAATCGATCGCTGCCCTGCTCGGCAACAAGGTCCAGGCCGGTATTTCCGGCGTGGGGGAGTACGCCGAGCAGGTCAAGGCCGGCAAGGTCCGGGCGCTCGCCGTCTCCGGCACGTCCGAGGTGCCGGCCCTGCCGGGCGTCAAGCCGCTCAAGGACCAGGGCGTCGACGTCGTACTGACCAACTGGCGCGGAGTGGTGGCGCCGGGGTCCATCGACGACGCGCAGAAAGCGAAGCTGACCGAGGTGGTCACCAAGCTGCACGGCACCGAAGCCTGGAAGGCCACCCTGGCCAAGAACAACTGGGACGACGCCTTCCTCGCCGGCGACGAGTTCAAGACCTTCCTCACCGGGGACATCACCAAGGTCAAGACCACGCTGACTGAGATCGGCCTGGTCAAGTAACAATGTCCGTCCAAGTCAGCACGCCCGCGAAGCGGCCCACGGGGGAGATCCTCTTCGCCCTGGTGTTCGTGAGCGTGGGCGCAGCGGGCCTCCTGACGGCGGGATCCATTCCGATCCCGCCGTCGGAGACCGGCATCGGCCCGCGGGCCTTCCCCTACATCGTGTGCACCATGCTGGTGCTCGTCGGCACCGGCATCGTCGCCCAGGTGTTCCGCGGAAAGGTGGGCCAGGCCGAGGAAAGCGAAGACCTCGACGCCACCGCCAAGACCGACTGGATCGCCCTCGCGAAACTCGTGGGCTTCGTGGTGCTTCACATCTTCCTGATCGAACCGGCCGGCTGGCCCGTTGCCGCGGCCGTGCTGTTCAGCGGGGCGGCGTGGTCCCTTGAGGCCAAGCCGCTCTGGAAGGCGGTCATCGTTTCCGTGGTGCTGGCGCTCGTGTTGCAGTACGTTTTCGGCGGGCTGCTGGGCGTGTCCCTGCCGCCGGGCCCACTGCTTGAGGGGGTGCCGTTCTTCCGTGGATAGCTTCATGATGCTCCTGGAGGGCTTCTCGACGGCGCTGCAGCCGGTCTACCTGCTGTACGCCCTGGGCGGCGTCTTCGTCGGCACCGCCGTCGGCGTGCTGCCCGGCATCGGCCCGGCGATGACCGTCGCGCTGCTGATGCCCATCACCTACGCGCTGGATCCCGCGGCCGCACTCATCGTGTTCGCCGGCATCTACTACGGCGGCATGTACGGCGGCTCCACCACCTCCATCCTGCTCAACACCCCGGGCGAGTCGTCCTCGATCGTCACGGCGCTCGAAGGCAACAAGATGGCCAAGGCAGGCCGGGGAGCCGCGGCACTGGCGACGGCGGCGATCGGCTCGTTCGTCGCCGGCACCATCGCGACGGTGCTGCTGACCTTCCTGGCGCCCGTCGTCGCGGAACTCGCCGTCGGCCTGGGGCCTGTGGACTATGTGGCGCTCATGGTGGTGGCGTTCCTCACCGTCGGTGCCCTGCTGGGCGCCTCCGTGCTGCGCGGCCTCGCGTCGCTGGCCCTGGGGCTGTTCATCGGGATGATCGGCATCGACGACAGCACCGCGCAGCAGCGCTTCACCTTCGACAACCCCACCCTGGTGGACGGCATCGATATGGTGCTCGTGGCCGTGGGCCTCTTCGCGCTCGGCGAGGCGCTGTACGTGGCCTCGAAACTGCGGCACGGGCCGGTCGAGGTCATCCCGGTCAGCAAGGGCAAAAACGCCTGGCTGTCCAAGGAGGACTGGAAGCGGTCCTGGAAGCCGTGGCTCCGGGGCACGTTCATCGGGTTCCCGATCGGCACGGTGCCGGCAGGTGGCGCGGACGTCTCCACGTTCCTGTCCTACGCCGCGGAGCGGAAACTCGCCAAGGGCGCGAACAGGGGACAGTTCGGCAAGGGCGCCATCGAAGGCGTGGCCGGCCCGGAAGCGGCGAACAACGCCGCCGCCGCCGGCGTCCTGGTCCCGCTGCTGACGCTCGGTATTCCGACGACGGCGACCGCGGCCATGATGCTCACCGCGTTCCAGCGCTACCAGATCCAGCCCGGGCCCCTGCTCTTCGAAAACCAGGGCGCACTCGTGTGGACCCTGATCGCCTCGCTGTACGTCGGCAACCTCATGCTGCTGGTGCTCAACCTGCCGCTCGTGGGTCTCTGGGTGAAGATCCTGCAGATCCCGCGGCCCTATCTGTACGCGGGCATCCTGGTCTTCGCGGCACTGGGCGCCTTCTCGGTGAACTTCGCAGCGGCCGACGTCGGGATCCTGCTGGTGGTCGGCATCCTGGGCTACTTCATGCGCCGCTACGGCTACCCCGTCGCACCCATGGTGGTGGCGATGATCCTCGGGCCGATGTTCGAGGTGCAGCTGCGGCGCTCGCTGCAGCTGTCGCAGAACGACCCCATGGCACTGTTCTCCTCGCCGTTCGCGGTGGTGGTGTACATCTCCATGGCCCTGATCTTTGTGGGCTCCTGGTGGCTCCGCCGCCGCCAGGCCGCGTTGGAGTCCGCCCCGGTGAAGGACGAGCTGTCCGTGTAGGCAGTATGCTCCCCTGAATCGACGCAAATGGCCGGAATGGTGACCACCATTCCGGCCATTTGCGTCAGATGGGCTTCAATCCTCCGGCGGCAGGGACAGCGGCGGGATCGACACGTGCAGCGGGATCCGGATCCAGCGCTGGCCCGTGGCGCGGAATTCCTTCCGGGTGGCGAAGCGGTACAGGTAGCTGCGGGCCCGCACCCAGCGGGGCCGGCCGCCGTCGAACGGGTCATGGCGCAGCAGGCGCAGCGTGGGGCGGTCGGCCTCCAGCAGTTTGGCCAGGAAGGCGTAGAACCACTCCTCGTGCACGGTGCGCAGCGGCAGGAACCACATCAGCCAGTCGAGGCGCAGGTGGTACGGCGCCCACTGGCGCGGGATCCGGCGGACGTCGCCGGGCTTGCCGCGGAAGCCGTATTCCCGCCACTCCGCACCGTCATCGGGCTCGGCGTCGAGCGTGCCTTCCACCGCGATTTCGATCCGCTGCTTCGTGACTGTGCCGAAGGCTCCATAGGTGTTCCCCAGCTGCCAGCGGTTGAAGGCGGCGTTCATCAGCTGGTAGTGGGAGAACAGGTTCTCGGCCGGGCGGTAGCTGAGCACCACAAGCAGCACTGTGGCGACCAGGACCACCACCAGCCACGCAACCGGCGCCTGGGTGCCGGCCGAGCTGGCCGCCCCGGCCTCCCCGGCGCCCGCAACGGTGCCGGCCGCGGCGTGCCAGTCGAGCGGAATCGCCGGAACCAGGGCATGCGCCACCGGATCACTGACCGCAGCGAAGGCGAGCAGGATCGCCATCCAGTTGAGCCAGGCGAAGTTCCCGCTCGCCACCAGCCAGAGCTGCGTGAAAATAATGATCCCCGCGGCGATGCCGGCCAGCGGCTGCGGGGCAAAGAGGAAGAACGGCACCACCAGCTGGGCGAAATGGTTGCCCAGGACCTCCATCCGGTGCCACGCCTTGGGCAGCAAATGCGCCTGCCGGCTGAGCGGGCCCGGCATCGGCTGGGTCTCGTGGTGGTAGTACAGGGCCGTGAGGTCGCGCCACTCCCGGCCGCCGCGGATCTTGATCATGCCCGCGCCAAACTCGAGCCGGAACACCAGCCAGGCCAGCAGAATGAGGATGGTCCGCGGCGGGGGAGTCTGGTCGGAGCCGAGGAAGGCCACAATGAAGCCCGCCTCCAGCAACAGCATCTCCCAGCCGAAGCCGTAGAACGTTTGCCCCACATTGACGATTGACATGTACAGCAGCCACAGTGCCAGGAACGCCAGCATCGGAACCCACGGCGGGCCCAGCTGCGGCAGGCCCAGAACGATCGTGGCGGCAATCGCCATCCCGCCCCAGCAGACCGCCCGAAACAACCGGTCCGAGTAGCGCCAGCTGAACAGGGTGGGCCTGCGCAGCCGGCTGGAGCGTGCCAGGAAGTCCGGGACCGGCAACAGGCCGCGCTCGCCGAGGAGCGCCGGAAACTGGTTGAGCGAGGACAGGAACGCCACCAAGTAGATGGTGGCGACGCCGCGCTGCAGCACCTGCCGGGCGAACTCGTACTCCGGCGCGTCAAACCAGGCCGTCCACTCCACGATCCCCACGTTACGCCTGCGGCCCTTGGCGTCAACGGACGCGTCAACGGGAGGGGCAACGGGACGGGACAACGGACGGGGCCAACGCGCAACCACGCGAGCCACGCGCAGCGCCAGGCGGGCGCCGAGTTGGCATATCGCGGCAGTGTTGCGCGCCAACATTGCCGCGACATGCCAACTCGGCGGGAAATTCGAGCACGGAACGCGGTGCGGGATACTTGAATCATGCAGCCGCGCAAGATCGTCCTCCTCGGGTCCACCGGTTCCATCGGCACGCAGGCGATTGACGTCGTCGACGGCGCCCCGCACCTTTTCGAGGTCGTCGCGCTCAGCGCGGGCGGAGGGAACCTCGAACTCCTGGCCCGGCAGGCCGTCCACACCCGGGCCAAGGCCGTCGGCACCGCATCCGGCGACGCGAAAGCCCTCCAGGCACTGATCGCCGACGCCGCCGGCGCGGCCGGAGTGACGGGCTACCGTCCCGAGATCATCACCGGCCCGGACGCCTCCACCCGGATCGCGGAAATCGAGGCCGACGTGGTGCTCAACGGCATCACCGGCTCGATCGGCCTGGCACCCACCCTGGCGGCGCTCAGGTCCGGGGCGACCCTGGCCCTGGCCAACAAAGAGTCCCTGATTGTTGGCGGCGCCCTGGTCAAGGCGGCGGCCCGCGAAGGCCAGATCGTCCCGGTCGACTCCGAGCACTCCGCCATCGCCCAGTGCCTGCGCTCCGGCTCCGCGGACGAGGTGGACCGGCTGATCCTCACGGCGTCCGGCGGTCCCTTCCGCGGCAAGACCCGGGACCAGCTCCACGACGTGTCCCCGCAGGACGCCCTGGCCCACCCCACCTGGGACATGGGCCTCATGGTGACCACGAACTCCGCCAGCCTGGTCAACAAGGGCCTGGAAGTGATCGAGGCCCACCTGCTCTTCGACATCCCGCTCGAGAAGATCGACGTGGTGGTCCACCCGCAGTCGGTGGTCCACTCGATGGTCCAGTTCATCGACGGCTCCACGATTGCCCAGGCGTCGCCGCCGGATATGCGCCTGCCCATCGCCCTGGGCCTCGGCTGGCCGGACCGCGTGCCAGGCTCGGCCCGGCCGTGCGACTGGACGCAGGCCACCAGCTGGACCTTCGAGCCGCTGGATACCGGGGCGTTCCCCGCCGTCGGACTGGCCAAGCACGCCGCGCGGCAGGGGAGCACCTTCCCGGCGGTCTTCAACGCCGCGAACGAGGAAGCCGTGATGGCGTTCCATGCCGGCCGGATCCGGTTCACCGACATCGTCGATACCATCGAAGCAGTGCTCAGCGAACACACAGGTTCCTCCGGGCTGACGGTGGAGTCCGTGCTGGATGCTGAAAGATGGGCACGCGCCCGCACCCACGAACGTTTAGCCGTCAGAAGCGTCTAGTTTGCCAGTTTTCAGGAAGCAGCAGATCGAAGCATGAGCCCCGTCCTCCTCTTTATCCTCGGTGTCGTCTTTGTGGCGATCGGCATCGCCGTGTCCATTGCCCTCCACGAGGTGGGCCACCTGCTGCCGGCCAAGCTCTTCAAGGTCCGCGTCACGAAGTACATGATCGGCTTCGGGCCCACGCTCTGGTCCCGCAAGAAGGGCGAGACTGAATACGGTTTCAAGGCCATCCCGCTGGGCGGCTTCGTCTCCATGATCGGCATGTACCCGCCGAACAAGGACGACGGCACGGTGCGCCCCTCCAGCACCGGCATGTTCCAGTCCGTCGCCTCGGACGCCCGCTCCCTGGCGCACGAGGAAATCGGTCCCGACGACGCGAACCGCGTCTTCTACAAGCTTCCGGTCTGGAAAAAGATTGTCGTGATGCTCGGCGGCCCGGCCATGAACATGCTGATCGGACTCGCGCTGACGGCAGTGCTGCTGATGGGCTTCGGCATTGCCACCCAGACCACCACCATCGCCGACGTCTCCAAATGCCAGGTCAAGGCCGGCGAAACCGTGGACCCGGACTCCGCCGACTGCAAGCTCACGCCCGCCGCCACCGCGGGTCTGTTGCCCAACGACGTCATCACCTCCTTCGATGGCAAAGCCGTCACCAGCTGGGATGAACTCACCGGCTGGATCCGGGCGTCAGCGGACAAGCAGGTCAGCATCACGGTGGAGCGCGACGGCGTACCGGTCACCACCACCGTCACCCCGGTCCTGTCCTCGCGGCCCGTGATGGGCGACGACGGCCGGCAGGCCAAGAGCGCCGACGGCACCCTCCAGTACCAGGACGTCGGCTTCCTGGGCATCGGCGCGCAGACGGCCCTGGTGCCGCAGCCGGCGTCGACGGTTCTGCCCATGGCGGGCGAGAACATCAAGCAGATCACCGGCGTCGTCCTGAACCTTCCGGCCCGAGTGGCCGGTGTGGCGCAGGCAGCCTTCAGCGAGGAACCGCGTGACCCCAACGGACCCATCAGTGTGGTCGGCGTGGGGCGCGTGGCCGGCGAGGTCGCCGCCATGGAGCAGGTTCCCATGCAGTCCCGGGTGGCAACTTTGGTGGGGCTCCTGGCCGGTCTCAACTTCGCCCTGGCCATCTTCAACCTCATTCCGCTGCTGCCGCTCGACGGCGGCCACGTGGCCGGCGCGTTGTACGAAGGGGCCCGCCGCAGGATCGCCAAACTCTTCGGCCGCCCGGACCCCGGCGCGTTCGATATCGCCAAGCTGCTCCCGGTCACCTACGTGGTGGCGGTCCTGCTGATGGGCATGGGCGCCCTGCTGATCTACGCGGACATCGTCAAGCCGGTCAACCTCTTCGGCTGACGCCTCGGTTCTCTCCCGCGGCGCCGCTCCTGCTGGCCTGCGGTGCGGGTTGCTTGCCCGGCGTTCCGGGGGCACTTTGCCGCGGTCCGGCGTCGAAACGGACGACGGCGCCCGGCGTTTTCGTGTCGAAGTGCCCCCGGACGGCGCAGGGTCCGGCGCTGACCGCCCAGGGCGGGCAAACCAGATAACGGTGATTTACCTATATCAGCTTATTTTGACTTATTTTCTGTAATCAGTTGAAAATGATTGATTCTCTAAGATCAGCCCTTTAAGGTGGGGCTATGTACGTGATGACCATCGACCAGCGCGGCAGCAGCGCCGACGTAGACCGGGTCCCACGCCTCCTGGCGGAGTTGGCCGGACTGTCCACGGCCGGGCGCTTCGAGCGCTCAGTGGGCGACGAGGTCCAGGGGGTTGTGGAGCGGCCGGACGAAGTCGTGGAGATTGCCCTGCACGCCCTGCGGAGCGGCCGCTGGTACGTGGGAATCGGCGTGGGCGCGGTGGACCTCCCGCTGCCTGCCAGCCCGAGGGAGGGATCCGGGCCCGCCTTCGTGGCGGCGCGCGCGGCCGTCGAGAACGCCAAGTCCGGGTCCGCGCACGTGCCGGTCTCCGTCGTCTCCGGAGGGCTGCGCAGGGGAGAGGCTGCTCCCTCGCCGGCGGGATCTGCCGGCGCCCGCGCCTGCGCCAACGCGGAGGCGGTGCTGCGGCTGATCGGACGGCTCGTCCAGGACCGGACGGCCGCCCAGTGGAAGGTGGTGGATGTGCTGCGCTCGGTGCAGGAGGGCCACTCCGGAACGCACGGCACGCAGAAAATCGCCGCCCAGGAACTGGGAATCACCGAACAATCGGTGAGCCGTGCGCTGCTGCGCTCCGGTTGGCAGGAAGAATGGGCGGCGAGGCCGGCGGCGGAAATGCTGCTGTCCTTCGCCCATGGAGCCATCACCGGCAACGGCCCCAGCACCGGCAACGTCGCCAGCACCAGCGCCGACACCAGCACCAGCACAGAGCAGCCTGCGGGCCGTGCCCAGGATGCGGGTGTGGCCCGGCAATCGGATTCCCGCCCGCGGAACAGCACAGAAGGAGACCGGTGGACGCGCTCTGGATCGCACTGACCCTGCTCACCGCCGGCTTCGTCGGCTGGCCCGTGACCGCCCTGGTCTTCCGGCTCGCCCGGACCATCGACGACCGGGCCGATGCCGGCGCCGGCGTTGTGGACCCCGCCAATGATCCCGCGGCGGATGTCACCGTTGACCGCTCTTCCGCGGCCGCCACCGCAGGCACGGCCGCCACCGCCGCCTTGGCGCCAGGCTCCGAGGCCACCGCGGTGAACAGCGTCCGGATCCTGCGCGGCGGCGCGATCATCGGTGTGCTGGAGCGGCTGGCGGTCTGCCTCGCGATCCTCGCCGGGGAACCCGTCGCCATCGCCTACGTGGTCGCGATCAAGGGCCTGGGCCGGTTTGCCGAGCTCAAGGAGACTCCGGTTGCCGCGGAGCGGTTCATCATCGGAACCCTCACGTCACTGTTGTGGGCCGCCGGCGTCGCGGCGCTGGCCAAAGTGTTCTTCCTGGGCTGACGCCACCCAGGCGCCGGCCCTGCCGAACGCGGGCGCCGGATGGGTACCTGGCCGGCAGGGCGATAGTGTATCCGTATGACTGTTTTTGCTGTTGAGTACGTATACGACGCCGAATCCTCCGACGCCCGCGACGCCACCCGCCCCGCGCACCGCGAATGGACCGCAGGACTTGCCCAGGAGGGAACGCTGCTCGCCAGCGGCCCCTACGGTGACGGCGCCGGTGCCCTGCTCATCTTCAAGGCCGCCGACGAACAGGCCCTGAACGAGGTCCTCAAGCAGGATCCGTTTGCCACCGCGGGCGCCATCTCCGGCACCCGCACGATGGTCTGGGCCCCCCTGACCGGCCTCCTCGCCGGCCACGCCGCCTGAACCACACCGCCAGACCTACTTCGATACAAGGAGTCCATGTGACCTCGGTCAGCCTGGGAATGCCGTCAGCACCGCCCCCCGTCCTTGCGCCGCGCCGCAAAACCCGCCAGATCAAGGTGGGCTCGGTCGGCGTCGGCTCCGATTCGCCGATCAGCGTGCAGTCGATGACCACCACGCCCACCACGGACATCAACGCCACCCTGCAGCAGATCGCCGAGCTCACGGCGTCCGGCTGTGACATTGTGCGCGTCGCCTGCCCGTCCGCGGACGATGCCGAGGCGCTGCCGATCATCGCCCGGAAGTCCCAGATTCCCGTGATTGCGGACATCCACTTCCAGCCGAAGTACGTCTTCGCCGCCATCGAGGCAGGCTGCGCGGCAGTCCGGGTGAATCCCGGCAACATCCGCAAGTTCGATGACCAGGTCAAGGAAATCGCACGGGCGGCAAAGGACCACGGCACCTCGATCCGGATCGGCATCAACGCCGGATCGCTGGAGCCCGGAATCCTGAAGAAGTACGGGAAGGCAACCCCGGAGGCCCTCGTGGAATCCGCCGTCTGGGAAGCCTCGCTGTTCGAAGAGCACGGCTTCAACGACTTCAAGATCTCGGTCAAGCACAACGACCCGGTCATCATGGTCGCCGCCTACGAAATGCTCGCCGAACAGGGCGACTGGCCCCTGCACCTCGGCGTCACCGAGGCCGGACCCGCCTTCCAGGGCACCATCAAGTCGGCCACGGCATTCGGCGCGCTGCTGTCCCGCGGCATCGGCGACACCATCCGCGTCTCCCTCTCCGCCCCGCCGGTGGAGGAAATCAAAGTCGGCAACCAGATCCTGCAGTCGCTCAACCTGCGCCCGCGCAAGCTTGAGATCGTCTCCTGCCCGTCCTGCGGCCGCGCCCAGGTGGACGTGTACACGCTCGCCGAACAGGTCACGGCAGGACTGGAAGGCATGGAGATCCCGCTGCGCGTCGCCGTCATGGGCTGCGTCGTCAACGGACCGGGCGAGGCCCGCGAAGCCGACCTTGGTGTCGCCTCGGGCAACGGCAAGGGCCAGATCTTTGTGAAGGGTGAAGTCATCAAGACTGTCCCCGAGAGCCAGATTGTTGAGACACTGATCGAAGAGGCCATGCGTATCGCTGAAGAGATGGGGGAGGCCGATGGCGAAGATGCTGTCAAGGGTAGCCCCGTGGTTAGCGTCTCGTAAGGACGGCGCCGCTCCCGGCGTCGCAGTCCGGACCCTGGGGGGCCCGGACACCTCCCAGCTTGTGGACCTGGCCCGGCAGGACGCCGTCGCCAATGTGTTTATCCTGTCCCATCTGAAGGCCGCCGGTTCGGCGGCTCCCACCGCCGGCGGCGCCAGCATCCTTGGCGTGTTCGACGGCGGCATCCTTCTGGGGGCCTGCTGGGCCGGCGCCAACCTGGTGCCGGTGCAGCTGGACCCGGAACTGGCCGGCGCAGTGGCGGCGGCGGCGCGCAGCACCGGCCGCCGGTACGCCTCGATCTTCGGCCCGGCCGACTCGGTCCTGGCCCTGTATGCCGGGCTGGAACAGCTTGGCCAGGCCGCCCATGAGGTCCGCGACGACCAGCCCCTGATGACGATTTCCGGGCCGCCCGCAGTGGCGCCGAATCCGCGGCTGGGCTTTGGCCAGCTGGCCGACTTCGACAAAATCCTGCCCGCGTGTGCGGCGATGTTCGAAGAGGAAGTGGGCTATTCGCCGTACCTGGGCGGCCGGGAGTACTACAGCCGCCGGGTCAAGGGCCTCATCCGCGAAGGGCAATCCCTGGTCCACCTGGACGCCGCGGGCGAGGTGGTCTTCAAAGCCGAACTCGGTGCGGTCACCCCCGAGGTGACGCAGGTCCAGGGGGTCTGGATGAACCCGGCCCTCCGCGGACAGGGCCTCAGCGCAGGGTACATGGCCGCCGTCGTCGTCCTGGCCCAAACCAGGGCACCGGTGACCAGCCTGTACGTGAACAGTTTCAACTCCCGGGCGCGCGCCACCTACGAACGGGTGGGCTTCCGCCAGGTGGGCACCTTCGCCACTGTGCTCTTTTAACGGCAGGGCTTTTCCAGCCCGTACTCTCCTGCCACGGCAGTAACACGGGCCCCACAGAAAAATATCCGGATGCGGACTCTTGTTTTCAGGCCCCGCGTCACATAGGTTCGAGCTAGCCGTGTCGCATGGGCACGTGTTTCCCCGGGAGTACCAGCCGGGGTTGCAGACGCCCTTGAGGGCAACACCAGGGGCCCACAGCCAGAGATTTGGCGGTACTGGGGGCCGCAGAGCCACGTCATGACAGGATGACCAGCCGGAGACGGCCAGGGGCTTCCGTCGGTTATGGCGTGGCTCTTCTGCGTCCGGGCTGACGGTAGATTAGTACCTAGACTCTTGCCCCGCACCTTCCCAGAAACGGATAGATACCCAGTGGTCCTTCGACTCTCCAAGCTGTTCCTGCGCACCCTGCGTGAAGATCCCGCCGACGCCGAGGTGGCCAGCCACCGGCTCCTGGTCCGCGCCGGGTACATCCGCCGCGCCGCCCCGGGCATCTACACCTGGCTTCCGTTGGGGCTGAGCGTGCTGCGCAAGGTGGAGACCGTTATCCGCGAGGAAATGTCCGCCATCGGCGCGCAGGAGGTGCACTTCCCGGCGCTGCTGCCGAAGGAGCCCTACGAGGCCACCAACCGCTGGACCGAGTACGGCGAGGGCATCTTCCGGCTCAAGGACCGCAAGGGCAACGACTACCTGCTGGCGCCCACCCACGAGGAAATGTTCACCCTGCTGGTCAAGGACCTGTACTCCTCGTACAAGGACCTGCCGCTGAGCATCTACCAGATCCAGAACAAGTACCGCGACGAGGCACGTCCCCGGGCAGGCCTGCTGCGCGGCCGCGAGTTCATCATGAAGGACTCCTACTCCTTCGACGTCGACGACGCCGGCCTGGACGCCAGCTACGAGGCGCACCGCGGCGCTTACCTGAAGATCTTCGAGCGCCTGGGCCTCGAGGTCGTTCCGGTATCCGCCACCGCCGGCGCCATGGGCGGGTCCAAGAGCGAGGAATTCCTGCACCCCACCGAGATCGGCGAGGATACCTTCGTCCGTTCCGCCGGCGGCTACGCGGCCAACGTCGAGGCCGTCACCACGGTGGTCCCCGCCGAGATCGACTTCAGCAACGCACCGGCCGCCGAGGTCCGGGACACCCCGGACACCCCCACCATCGAGACGCTCGTGGACGCCGCCAACGTCCTGGTGCCCCGTTCGGAGGCCGACGGCGGCGCCTGGACGGCCGCGGACACGCTCAAGAACGTCGTCCTCGCCGTCACCCTGCCCACCGGCGAACGGCAGATTGTCGTCATCGGCGTTCCTGGCGACCGCGGCGTGGACCTCAAGCGCGTGGAAGCGAACATCGGCTCCTTCCTGCCCATCGCCGGCGAAATCACGCTCGAAGCCGCCGGTGAGGAAGACCTCAAGAAGCAGCCCCTCATCGTCAAGGGCTACCTCGGCCCCGGCCTGTCCCTGGACGCGCCCCTGCTGGGCGCCGAGGGTGCCGCGAAGCTGCTCTACCTCGTGGACCCCCGGGTCGTCAGCGGCTCCGCCTGGGTCACCGGCGCCAACGAGGCCGGCAAGCACGTCTTCGGACTGGTCGCCGGACGCGACTTCGGCTGGGACGGCGTCATCGAGTGCACCGAGGTGCGCGCCGGCGACGAAGCCCCGGACGGATCCGGCCCGCTGGAAACCGCCCGCGGCATCGAGATGGGCCACATCTTCCAGCTCGGCCGCAAGTATGCCGAGGCCCTGGACCTCAAGGTTCTGGACCAGAACGGCAAGCAGGTCGTGGTGACCATGGGGTCCTACGGCGTCGGCGTCACCCGCGCCGTCGCGGCCCTGGCGGAATCCAACCATGACGACAGGGGCCTCGTCTGGCCGCGCGCCGTAGCGCCGGCCGACGTCCACGTCGTGGCCGTTGGCCGCGGCGAGGAAATCTTTGCCGCCGCGGAGAAGCTGGCCCTCGAGCTTGAGGCCGCCGGCCTCGAGGTGATCTACGACGACCGTCCCAAGGTCTCCCCGGGCGTGAAGTTCGGCGACGCGGAGCTCGTCGGCGTGCCGACGATCCTCGCCGTCGGGCGCGGCCTGGTGGACGGGGTTGTCGAGATCAAGGACCGCCGCAGCGGCGAGGCCGAGAACATCGCCGTTGAGAAGGCTGTCGATTACGTGGTCGACGCCGTCCGCAACCACTAACCCGCTGTAGCTGCGGGCGTGGTTTCCGGACTCGAATCGATCGAGCTCAGTACCCTCATCCTGATCGTGGTCGCGGGCTTCGCCGCGGGCTGGGTCGATGCCGTCGTCGGGGGCGGGGGACTGATCCAGCTCCCGGCGATGCTGCTGGTGCCGGGCATCAGCCCGGTGCAGGCGCTGGCGACCAACAAGATGGGGTCGATTTTCGGCACCACCACCAGCGCCGTCACGTACTACGGCCGGGTGCGGCCGGATTTGCGCACGGCGCTGCCCATGGCGGTGATCGCCATGGCCGGCAGCTTCGGCGGGGCGGTGCTCGCGGCGAACCTTCCGGCGAGCGTGTTCAAGCCCATCATCTTGGTGGCGCTCGTCGCCGTCGCGCTGTTCACGGCCTTCCGCCCCAGCGTGGGGGAACTGACCAGGCTGCGGCACAACGGCCACCGGCACTACGTGCTGGCGTGCCTGATCGGCGGCGTGATCGGCTTCTATGACGGACTGATCGGCCCCGGAACCGGATCCTTCCTGATCATCGCGCTCGTCTCGGCCATGGGCTACGCCTTCCTCGAAGCAAGCGCCAAGGCCAAGATCGTGAACATGGCCACCAACGCCGGCGCCCTGCTGTTCTTCGTCCCGCACGGCGCCGTGCTGTGGGGCCTCGGGCTGGTCCTTGGCGTCTCCAACATGGCCGGCGGCTACCTCGGCGCCCGGACAGCCGTCAAACAGGGGAACAAGTTCATCCGCATCGTGTTCCTGGCCGTGGTCGGGGCGCTCATCGTCAAGCTCG
Source organism: uncultured Arthrobacter sp. (assembly GCA_937873245.1). Classification (GTDB taxonomy): domain Bacteria; phylum Actinomycetota; class Actinomycetes; order Actinomycetales; family Micrococcaceae; genus Arthrobacter. The sequence goes on from CALMVY010000209.1 coordinate 23,088, forward strand.
GCTCGGACATCTGGCAGGACAGCTTCGCCTAGCAGCCCCTCACCGTGGGGGCTCCCCGTTCCGGCGCCCCGGGCGTAGCATGCAGCTATGTCAGCTCCTGTTGAACGCTATAACGCTGCCTTGGAGGCTGCGGCCCGGCACGCACGCCAGTGGCTGGAGAGCCAGGAAACCCGGCACATGGGCCCCCGCGTGACCGCGGCGGACCTGGCGGCCGACTTTGGCGGTCCGATGCCCCGGAACGGAATGCCGGCGGCAGAGGTGGTGGACTACCTGGCCACGAAGGCCGAACCCGGGCTCATGGCCATGCCCTCCGGACGGTTCTTCGGCTGGGTCATCGGCGGGACCCTGCCTGCCGCGCTGGCCGCGGACTGGCTGGTCAGCGCCTGGGACCAGAACGCCGCATTGCGCTTCGCCACGCCCGCGACGGCGGCCATCGAAGAAGCCGCCGGCACATGGCTGCTCGAGCTGCTGGGTCTCCCCGAAGAGTCCGACGTCGGGTTCGCCACCGGCGCCACCATGGCGAACTTCACCGGCCTGGCCGCGGCGCGGTGGCGCCTGATGGCCGACGCCGGCTGGGACCTCGACGGCGACGGCCTCGCCGGCGCACCCCGGATCCACTGCTTCGTGGGCCAGGAACGGCACGACACGATCGACCTCGGACTGCGGTACCTGGGGCTGGGGCGGCCCACAGTGGTCCCCGCGGACCGGCAGGGCCGCATCGACCCGTGGGAACTGGACCGTGCCCTGGGACGCGCCGTTGAACAGGCATCGGCCGTCGGATCGGGCCCGGCCCCGCTGCTGGTCTGCCTGCAGGCCGGAAACCTGCATTCCGGCGCCTTCGATCCGTTCCTGGAGGCAATCGCGGTGGCAAAAGCGCGCGGCGCCTGGGTCCATGTGGACGGGGCGTTCGGGCTCTGGGCCGCGGCCGTCCCGGAACTCGCCGCGCTGACCGCCGGGCTGCAGGGCGCCGATTCGTGGGGCACCGACGCGCACAAGACGCTCAACGTGCCGTATGACTGCGGGATCGCCGTGGTCAGGGACGCCCAGGCCATGCGTTCGGCCATGGGCGTGCATACGAGCTACCTGATGCAGGACGCGGACGGTGCGGCGGACCCCTTCGAGACCGTACCGGAGCTGTCCCGCCGGGCCCGCGGCGTGCCGGTATGGGCTGCGCTGAAATCCCTGGGCCGGGATGGCGTCACCGGCCAGGTCCGCAGGCTCGTACTGCGCGCCCGGCAACTGGCGGAGCAGCTGTCCGCGTTGGACGGCGTCGAGGTACTCAACGACGTCGACTACACCCAGGTTTCGCTGGCCTTCGGCGACAACGCCACAACCCGCGCGGTGACGGCGCGGATCATCGGCGACGGCCGGGTCTGGATGTCCGGTTCCCGCTGGCAGGACAGGGACATCCTGCGGATCTCCGTCAGCAACTGGAGCACCGACGACGCCGACGTTGCAGTCGCCGTCGACGCCGTTCGGGACGCCCTGGCGGCGGTCCGCAGCTGACCGCCCGGGAGGCCCGGACACTGTTCCTGCCGGCTCACGCGGGTGGGGCAAGGCGGACGGCCGTCACCTTGTATTCAGGGCAGCCCGTGGCCTCATCTGACAGGGAAGAGGTGAGGCTGTTGACCGTGGCGCCCGGGAAGTGGAATCCGGCAAACACCTGCCCGGGCTCCACCTCGTCGGTGATCCTGACCCGCAGGACCGCCACCCCGTGCCGGCTGTCCAGCTGGACATAATCCCCGTCGCTGAGGCCCAGCGCTGACGCGTCGCCGGGTTCGACGTCTACCGTCTCTTCGGCGAGCAGGTGCAGGTTGTCGGTGCGCCGGGTCATGCTGCCGGAGTTGTAATGCTCACCCCGGCGACCGGTGATCAGCAGGAACGGGAACTCCGCATCGCATTGCTCCCCCGGAGGCAGGTAGGGCCTCGCTGCCAGATGCGCCAGGCCGTCGGGAGTGGCAAAGCGGTCCTCGTACAGCCGTGGGGTTCCGGGGGATCCAGCAGACACGCACGGCCAGTGCAGCGGACCGTCCCGGTCCAGGCGGGGGTGCGAGATTCCGCCGAACAGCGGCGCGACCGTGGCGCATTCCGCCAGGGCTTCGGCCGGTGTCGAGCATCCAAGATCCGCTCCCATGCGGGCCGCGACGTCGACCAGGACAGCAAAGTCGGTACGGACCCCGCCCGGGGGAGCCACGGCAGGGCGGACCCGCTGGAAGCGCCGGTCGAAGTTGACGAACGTGCCGTCCTTCTCGAGCCAGGCGGCCACCGGGAAGACGACGTCGGCGGCCGCAGCCGTGGGGGAGAGGAACAGATCGTTGCAGATCACCAGCGGGCAGGCCGCCAGCGCGGCCCGCACCGCAGCGCTGTTGGGGTCGGTGGTGAGCACATCCTCGCCGATCACCCACAGGGCCTGCAATGACCCGCCCCGGGCGGCCTCGAACATCTGCGGGATGCGCAGCCCGGGGCGCGCGGGCACGACCTGGCCCCACACCCGCTCGACCCGGTGCCGGGCGTCGGCATCGGCCACCCATCTCCTCCCAAGGAGAAGCGGAAGTCCTCGCCCCGCATCCCCCTCGAGGAGCTCGTCGACTGGGGCCGCTGGGAGGCCTAAAGGCTGGCTCCGCCCTGCGCCGGCCAGGCGCCGGCCAGCAGCTCCAAGCTCCGCACTCTCACGTCGAGCCCGTGAGCCACGGTCGTCACCATGAGCTCATCGGCGCCGGTGGTGGACAGGAGCCGATCGAGCTTCGGCAAGGCGGTGGCGAGCGAGCCGGTGACGCGGTTGGTCGGCACGTTCCGGGCCATGAACATGTCGCGCTCGCCGGCGGCGGCCTCCGGCGACAGCAGGGGCCCGAACCGCCCCGACCGGATCCGGTACGCCATGAGCCGCCCCGGCCCGGCCTGGAAGTCGGCCTCCTCATCGGTGTCCGCCACCAGCACGTTGGCCGTGACGATGACGTACGGCGTGTCCAGCGCCGGCGAGGCCCGGAAACCCTCGCGATACAACTCAAGTGCCTCCAGCGCGCCGCCCTGGTCGAAGTGGTGGGCGAACACGAACGGCAACCCGAGCCGAGCTGCCAGCTGCGCACTGAACCCGCTCGAGCCGAGCAGGAGTATCTGGGGCGTGGACGTCGCCGCCGGCGTGGCTGCGAACCGCTCCCACAGCCCGCCCTCGCCCCGCACGTCGCCGAGCAGCCCCATGAGGTCGACGACATCGCGAGGGAAGTCCTCGGCACCCAGGAGATCGATCGACCGCCGGAGCGCCAGCGCGGTGTCCTGACTTGTCCCAGGCGCCCGACCCAATCCGAGGTCGATCCGCCCCGGATGCAGCGCCTCCAGGGCGGCCACGTGCTCCGCCACCACCAGCGGGGCGTGGTTCGGCAGCATGATCCCACCGGAGCCGATGCGGATGGTGCTCGTGCGGGCCGCCAGGTGCGCCATGAGCACCGGCGGCGTCGTGCTGGCGACCAGCGGCATGTTGTGGTGCTCGGCCACCCAGAACCGGTGGTAACCCAGCTCGTCCGCCCGCTGCGCCAGCGCCGTGGTGGCCGCCAACGCCTCGGCCGAGGTCCCGCCCTCGTTGACCACCGCCAGGTCGAGCACGGAGAGCGGCGGGCGGGTGGCCTCCATCCGACGAGTGTCGCATCCAGGGCACGCTCCATCACGCCGCCCTCGCCGCCCGCCGGGGATGCCGGGGGTCATCGGGAGCCACGAAGGCCCGTTTCCCCCGCCCGTCGACCAGGGCCCAGTTGTCGATGGTCTTGAGGTCGTGGTGATGGGAACAGAGCCGGTCCAGGAGCTCGAGGATGGTGGTGTGGCTGGCGGCCCAGTCGACGCGGTGGTCGTTCTCCAACCAGGCCACCGACGAGCAGCCCTCGACCGCGCAGGTGGGATAGAGCCACTCCAGGGCGGTCTGCTGGGTTGCGTTGGCCCGCCGGCCCAGATGGGCCACCCCCACCACCTTTTGGCCTTTGGTCACCACCGCGGCCAGGAAGGGATCACCGGTGTCGATCAGGTCCCGCACCGCCGATGCGGCGATGGGCCCGAACCCGGCCACCTCGCACACTTCGCCGGGGCCGACCTGGCCCCGCAGCAGCGCCGGCAGGTCCACCCGCACGATGATCTTGGCCCGTGAGCCGCCCCTGGCGCCGGCGCCGGCCCCGGTGACCAGCTCCACCAGGGCATCGGCGGCATAGGCCTCGGTGGGCTCGTGGCGGCCCTGGGCCCGAGCGGCGCGGAACAGCCGGTCCCGCACCGCGTCGATGGCGGCCATGACCAGCGCGCCCACCTCGGGGTTGGTCCGCATGCGCAGGTTCCAGGCCCCGTCGGAACCGGTCCAGGCCCGCAGGAACCGCTCGGCGTGGATGGCCTTGCGCCGGGCCTCGGCGTCGGGGCGGGCGCAAGCCTTGGTCCGCCCACAGTGCTCCCGCAGCTCGGCCAACGACGACGACAACGCCTTCTCCACCAGCGCGGCCTCGGCCGAAGGGTCGACCGCAGCGGCATCGGCCACCGCCGCCACCTGGGACGAAGACAGCTCCCCGGCCCGAGCAGCAGCGGCCAGCGCCGGCATCCTCTCCAGCCGCCTGGCCGTGTCCAGCACCTCGCCGGCCGCCCGCACCGACGTACCCGTGGTCCGGGCCAGGTGCGAAGCAGCCGAGCGGGCACCGGCCGCCTTCCAGACATCGCCGGCGGCAGATCGAGCCGCCGCCAGCCCCTTCACCGTGGCGGCCAGGTTCTCGATCACCGCCGCATGGGCCACCACCGCGGCAGCTTCCTCACACGACAGCAGCGGAGCGTCGAAGCCGGCCGCGTAGCGACCCATCGCCTCCCGCACCTGCCCGAGCTGTTCACACATCGGCCGTCTCCAGGTCGGAGGGCCTGACATGGGAGGGAGCCGATCCCTCGAAGCGAACTGGTGTTCGTAGACTAACACTGCATCTGCACCAGCACAAGACACTTGCGCCATGGTGGAGGAGAGAGTTACGGCTGGCTGTTCTTGGCCGTGTTCGGGCCGCTCGCGCTGGCGTCGTTCCTGTTCTGCGGCGAGAACTCGTCACTACGCAACTGGCGACCACCGGCGAGTGATGACCTCAACCTCGACCGTGAAGGTCAGCGGCGGTTCGCCAGATTCCTGCGTTCCAAGGACACCGTGCCCGATCCCAGCATCGCGCCCGCCGTTGCCGCGTTGGTCCTGTGGATCACCACAGGGGTCCTCGCCGCGGTCGCCTTCGGTGGTCCCGCGACGTGGCGCCGCGCCTCATCATCTTCGACCTGATGCTCCTGGCGATCGCTGTCCGTCGGGCGGCGAAGAGACGGGCCCAATCCGTGCGTCATCTCTGAAAACCGTTGGAGTAGCGTCGAACACGATGGCGGTCGACATGTTCCTGAAGATTGACGGCATCGACGGCGAAAGCGGCGACGCCAAGCACAAGGGCGAGATCGAGGTCGAGAGCTTCTCCTGGGGCGC
>CALMVY010000210.1 GCA_937873245.1 uncultured Arthrobacter sp.
CGGGCAGGTCGAGTTTGCGTCCCTGGGCGGCCGCGGAGTCCTTTGCCCGGAGCGCGACGAGGAGCACAACGACGGCGACGCCGGCCGCGACGAGGTAGGCCACGCGCCAGCCGCTGAAAATGTTCGGCGCGCCAGCCTCAGGAGCTGGCACCGTGAACAACTGGGCGGTGAGGCCGGCGAGCACGGGTGAGATGACTGCTCCGAGCGACAGGAAGCCGGCCCAGGTGGCGATAACCCGGGCACGCTCCCGGTGGTCCGGGGTGATGGCCGCGATCATGGACAGCGAGATCGGAAAGAGGATGCCCGCCGCGATGCCTCCGACCGCCTGCGCGAAGATCATCATCTCGGTTGTCGGCGCCAGGGCAGCCAGGACGGAGCCGACGACGCTTAACGCCGCGCCGGCGTAGAGAAGCTTCTTGCGTCCCAACACGTCACCAAGGAGCCCCCAGCTGAGCTCGAACACCACAATGCCCATCAAGAACATGCCCGCGATCCAGGTCAGGCCTGCGCCCGAAGTATGGAATTCCGCGGCAAAGGTGCCGCTGAGGGCGCCCGGCAGTGCGTTGGTGATCTGCGCGAGGGTGACCGCGCTGTAGGCGGCGACGAAGGTCGCCCGTACCGAGCCGCGGCTCGACACCTTAATGGTTTGACTCATCGATGAAACTCCTTTGTTTCCGGTCGATCCTCCGGTGTTGCGCCTGGACTGCCTGCCCTGCGAGGCAAGCGCCGGCCTAAGCCCGGGAGGTGGATGTGGCGCTCCCCACATTGTGGCCACTAGCTTTACATGATGTCAAGAGAATTAACGGACAGTTGTATTTGTAGGCGTTCCACCGGGGTCTAGATTTACATACCGCCTATTCTCTTGACACTATGTATAGAAATATGTGACGCTGGCTACACCGCAACGGAGCGACGACGGCATGGTCAGGCTCCGCAGCCCCCTGCATTCAGCACCGATCTTCAAGGGAGAAGCCAGTGAGTCACACCCCACCCGTCGCGACCAGGGATACGTTTCATGCCCCGGCCGGACAAACCGTCAATACGGTCCTTGGCCCCATCCCAGCTTCTGAATTGGGTGTGGTTGCGGTCCATGAGGCGCTGCTCTCGGTGATTCCCGGGGCCCAGTACGCGCCGGACATCTCCATGGACCGGGCGGAGATCTTCGAGATCCTGGCCGGGAAGCTGAGGGGCTTCCGCGAGCACGGCGGGCAAACGATTGTCGACAGCACGGGCATGTTCCACGGCCGCGACGTGAAGCTGTACGAGGCGCTGTCGCGTTCCACCGGCGTGCACATCGTCGCCTCGACGGGCATGGGCCCGGAGGAGGTGCTCGGCGGCTACTTCCTGACCCCGCAGACCAACCCCCCGACGCCGTGGCCCGCCGGGAAGTTCGCTGACCTCTTCAGCAAGGAAGTCACCGAGGGCATGGTGGTGCCGCGCGTCGAACGGCGGGCCGCCGCCGGACTCGTGACCACCACGGCCGCCCGGGCCGGCATGACGCCGACCGAGGAGAGCCTGTTCCGCGGTGCCGCCAGAACATCCTTGAAGACCGGCATCCCGGTGTCCATTCGATTTGGTGCCGACGCGCTGCACGACCTCGACATCGTCCTGGACGAAAAACTCCCGGCCGACCGGGTCCTCGTCGGCGACCTGGACCGCAAAGACGCCGACGGCGCAGCCCACGAGGCCGCGGATCGCGGAGCGTTCGTCGGCATCGACCACGCCGGACTGAACGAGGACGCGGACTACCTCACCGATAACGACCGCGCCGAACTGGTGCTCAAGCTGGTCGCGGCCGGCCACGCCGACAAAATCATCCTGTCGGGAAACTCGATCGGCGTGGCCAAGGGACAGCCCGACTACGACCTGCCTTTCAGCCACGTCCTGTCCACGTTCGTGCCTTTCCTCCAGGCACAAGGCCTGAGCGACGAGGACGCCCGGGGCATCCTCGTGGACAACCCGCGCAACCTGCTCACCGTCCGCTAAACACGCGTCCGCCCACACAACAAACTTTCAAACCCCTGAGGTGAGTGAACGAATGACCAAGGTCAACACCGTGCTGGGAACCATCCCGGCCGAAGAACTGGAAATCGTGGCGGTCCACGAACACATCGGCTACGGCATGCCCGGCTCCGAACTGGACACCACATGGTGGAAGTCCCCTGAGCAGGCCTACGAGGAAACCGTGCCGAAGCTGCGCAAATTCCGCGAATACGGCGGCGGAACCTTCGTTGACGCCACCGGCATCTGCAACGGCCGCGACGTGGACTACTACAAATCCCTGTCCGCCAAGACCGGCGTGCACATCGTGGCCTGCACCGGCTTCGTCGGCGGCGACACCGCCCTGCCGCACTTCTCCCGCGCCACCGTGGACTACCTCGCGAAGGTCTTCATCCACGAGATCACCGTCGGCATCGGCAACACCGGCGCCAAGGCCGGCGTCATTAAAGTCGGCGTGAGCCGCGGCGGACGCATGACGGACCTGGACAAGCGCATCTACCGGGCCGCGGCCCGCGCCGCCGTCGTCACCGGAGCGCCGATCCTGACCCACCTGGCCATCGACCCCGAACCGGCCGTGACCATCTTCAACGAAGAAGGCCTCCCCCTGGACCGCGTCCTCTTCGGCCACGCCGACGA
>CALMVY010000211.1 GCA_937873245.1 uncultured Arthrobacter sp.
ACAGCGGCGGACGCGTTCGGCCACAACCTCCGCGTCACCTACGCAGCCGAGGCCACGGCGTCGGAGAACCCAGAGGCCGCTGCCGCCGTCCAGGACATTCTCTGCCGCGAATACCGGCAGCAGATTCTCCCGATCGCGGAGATTAGGGACCGCATGATGTCCCCGCTCAAGGGAGAGGAAGTACTGTCATGACGTCACTTTGGCTGGACGGAGCCCGGGCTATTCCGGTCGATGATTTCTCGCCGGGATCCACCTACGACACTGTCGTCGTCGGGGCCGGGATCACCGGCCTTGCGACGGCCGCCCTTCTCGCGCGGTCCGGCATGAGGGTGGCAGTCGTGGAGGCCCGGTCGGTGGGGGCAGGGACGACCGGCAACACGACCGCGAAGCTGAGCCTCCTTCAGGGCACTGTGCTGTCCGGACTGCGCCGGCAGTACCCGCAGAAGGTCGTCAACGCCTATGTCGAAGCCAACCGGGAAGGACAGGCCTGGCTGCTCCGGCATCTTCAGGACAACGCGGTCCCTTTCCAGCGCCGGGATGCTTACACCTTCGCGGTATCCGACAAAGGGGCGGACCGCGTCCGGTCGGAACTTGCGGTCAGCAGGGCTGCTGGCCTGCACGTCGAGGAAGTGCCCGATCCCGGGCTCCCTTTCGCCACCCTCGGGGCCATCCGCCTCCCGGACCAGGCCCAGTTCAACCCGATGGACGTCCTTGAGAGTCTCGCAGCGGACTTCCGCGCCCATGGCGGGGCGCTTGTGGACGGGGTGCGGGTCCGGGGTGTCAGCACGGGCAGCGGCGTCTCCGTCACGACCGACGCCGGGACCGTGCATGCCGCGCGCGTGGTGCTGGCTACTGGCATCCCCTTCCTGGACCGCGGGTTGTACTTCGCCAAGCTGAGAGCCTCCCAGTCCTACGCCGCGGCGTTCCGGGTGCCGGCGTCGACTCCCGTCCCGCACGGCATGTATCTGTCCGCTGAGACGCCCGGCCGTTCGCTCCGCACCTACCCAAGCGACACCGGGGAACTCCTCATAGCGGGCGGCAACGGACACCACGTCGGCAGGGAGCCCTCCCCCAGGGCCCGCCTGGATGAACTGCTTGACTGGACGCTTCGGCACTTCCCCGGGGCGGAAGCGACCCATACATGGTCGGGAGAGGACTACCAGGCCACCAACCTCATGCCCTTCTTCGGCAAACTGCCCCGCGGCGGAGGCAAGATTCTCTTCGCCACGGGCTACAACAAATGGGGCATGAGTAACGGCATCGCAGCGGCACTGGCCATCACCGCGGACATTCTCGGCGGCCACCTCCCCTGGGCCGACACCATCCACCACAGGATCACGTCACCCGCCGGGGCCGTCTCCGCCGTCGGGCTCAACGCTGACACCGTCAAGACCATGGCCGAAGGATGGGCAAAAGCCGAAACGGCCGCTCCCGACACCGCCGCGAACGCGGTCCCTGCCGAGGGTGCTGGCGTTATCGTCAGGCACGGCCGCAAGCCCGTCGCGGTCTCCACTGTCGACGGCGTCACCTGCCGGGTGTCGGCGGTGTGCACCCACATGCGGGGAGTTCTGAGCTGGAACGACGCCGAAAAATCCTGGGACTGCCCGCTGCATGGATCCCGCTTCACACCCTCCGGCGACGTCCTGCAGGGCCCCACGACCGCCCGCCTGCCGGGCGTGGACTGAGCCGTCTGGCTTGGACCTCGACCATCGCGGATCAGATTCGACATTTATGAGTCTGCTCAAAATTGAGTATACTCATATTGAATCAACCGCACGTCACAGAGGAGCACCACGCCATGAGGGCATTCGTCGTCACCAAGTACAAGGAGCCGTTGCGTGAAGCGGACGTCCCTGAACCCGCCGTCGGCGACCGCGACGTGCTGGTCCAGGTCCAGGCGGCTGGCCTCAACCAATTGGACGAAAAGATCCGCCTGGGTGAGTTCAAGCAGATCCTCCCGTACAAGCTCCAGCTGGTCCTCGGCAATGATGTCGCCGGCACAGTCATCCGTGTCGGGGCGAAGGTGCGTGGATTCAAGGCGGGTGACGAGGTCTATGCCCGCCCCGACAAAGACCGCATCGGCACGTTCGCTGAGCGCATCGCCATCAGCGAGGGCGATCTGGCACTGAAGCCCGCGTCGATCAGCATGGAGGAGGCCGGCTCGCTACCGCTGGTTGCACTTACGGCGTGGCAGGCCCTCGTTGAGCAAGGCAACGTACAGCCGGCGCAGAAAGTTCTCATTCACGCCGGGGCCGGTGGGGTCGGGTCGATCGCCATCCAACTCGCCAAGCACCTCGGCGCCACCGTCGCGACCACCGCAAGTGCCTCCAACGCCGACTTCGTGCGCGACCTCGGAGCGGACACGGTAATCGACTACCGTACGCAGGACTTCGAGCAGCTCCTCGCCGGGTACGATCTGGTGCTCGACAGCCTCGGCGGGGAAAACCTCGCGAAGTCACTGCGCATCCTGAAGCCCGGCGGGAAGGCCATCGGAATCGCCGGTCCGCCGGACCCGGCGTTTGCGCGCAAAGCCGGTCTGAACCCGGTGCTGCGCCTGGCGATCACCGGGCTCAGCAGCAAGGTCCGCAGGCAGGCGAAGAAGCTCGGCGTCAGCTACGAGTTCCTCTTCATGCGTGCCAGCGGCGACCAGTTGCGCCAGATCACCGCCCTGGTTGACGACGGCGTGCTGCGCCCGGTCGTGGGGCAGGTCTTCGAGTTCGCCCAGACCCCGCAGGCGCTTGAGTCGCTGGCCAACGGCGGCCTCCGCGGCAAAGCCGTTGTGACCCTTCCCTCCTGAGCTGCCGGCAGCCATTCACCTCACAGTCCACTCAGGAGGACAACCAGCATGTGCAGCTTCGACACCCCGAACAGCCCTGTCGTCACCTCGTACGCGAAGGCGGCCACACGCACCATCACCGCCGGAGGCATCACTTACGCCTACCGCGAGCTGGGGCCCAAGGCCGGCATCCCCGTCGTGTTTTTCGTCCACCTCGCCGCGACCCTGGACAACTGGGACCCCCGCATCATCGACTCCATCGCGAAGAACCGCCACGTCATCACCTTCGACCAGCGCGGCGTCGGCGCCTCCACCGGGCAGGTTCCAGACAGTATTGAGGCAATGGCCGACGACGCCTATACCTTCATCGAGACCCTCGGGTTCGACACGATCGACATCTTCTCCTTCTCAATGGGCGGCATGATCGCCCAGGACCTGCTCCTCAAGCATCCCGACCTTGTCCGCAGGGTCGTGCTGGCCGGCACCGGGCCGCGCGGCGGCAAGGACATGGACAAGGTTGTCGGCACCACGTACTGGGACATCCTCCGCGCCACCCTGACGCGCTCGGACCCGAAGGAGTTCCTGTTCTTCAACCGCAATGCCACCGGCAAGCCCGCCGCGAAGGCGTTCATCAATCGCCTTCAGGAGCGTACGGTCGACCGTGATAGGCCGATCAGCACCAAGGCATTCCAGGCTCAGCTGAAGGCAATCAGGAGGTTCGGCCGGTCCGCGCCGTCGGACCTGTCGCGGCTCACCCACCCCACCCTCATCGCCAACGGCGACAACGACCGAATGGTGCCGTCGATCCTCTCCGAGGACCTGCACCGGCGCATCAAGGGATCCAAGCTGATCATCTACGCCGATTCGGGGCACGGCGGGATCTTCCAGTTCCACGACAGGTTCTCCGAGGCCGCAGTCGAATTCCTCGCCAACTGACCAGCACGTACGCGACACGACCCGGCCCCAACAGGGCCGAAAGCCGCTGTGGCTCTGCCCGCCCGTGAATTCGGGCGGGCATTGGCAGTGGCAGTGGGGTGACCCGCGCGTTCCGTCGGCTCCTAGTGGGCATCGTTGGCGCGGCGTCCCTTTAAAGGGTGCCGCCACCGCGCTCACCTTTGGTGAACGCGGTGGCTCCGGTTGTTCGCTTGGGCGTCAGCGTCCACCAGCTGCGGGTAGACCGCTTCGAGGGGTGCGCTGAGTCCGGCCTTGAGCTGGACAGACGTGTTGTCGGCGAGGACCTCGTACTCCCCCGCCTCCATGGCCCCGAAAACGGTACGTACCAGCACGCCCGGGTCGAGCTTCGGGTCGGTGGAGTGCGCCGCCATCGCGGTGTCCACGTAGGCGACGTGGACGCCGACGACGTGCACGCCGGCGGGAGCGAGTTCGAGGCGGAGGGAGTTGGTTGCGGACCAGAGGGCGGCTTTGGTGGCGCTGTAGATGCCGGCGACGGCGTACCAGCTCAGGGCCGAGTGGATGTCGATGATTGTCGCTTCGTCCATCGCCGACAGGACCGGAGCGAACGCGCGGGCGACGAAGAGAGGCCCGAGGAAGTTCGTCTCGACGTTC
>CALMVY010000212.1 GCA_937873245.1 uncultured Arthrobacter sp.
ATTCCACGGCTTCGCGCTCCAGCCACGGGTTCCCACCGTGGCCGGCGCGCTGTCCGAGGCGATCGCCACCGTCACCCGGGAGCGGGTCGACATCACCTGCGCTGGGCGCACCGACGCCGGAGTGCACGCCCGCGGCCAGGTGGTCCATCTGGACCTGACCGAGGGCGAATGGCTCGGCCTGAACCGCGGAGCCGAGCTGGATCCCGCGGCTGCGCTGCTGCGCCGGCTCCGCGGCGCCCTCAGCCGGGGGCTGGGCGATCTCACCGGGGCCATCGAGGTCCACAAGGTGTCCATTGCTCTCGAGGGCTTCGACGCCCGTTTTTCTGCCCTCTGGCGCCGGTACAGCTACCGGATCGCGGACGGCCCGGCCCGCTGGGACCCGTTGGGCCGCACGTCGACGCTGTGGCACAAGGAGCAGCTGGACGTTGGACTGCTGAACGAAGGCGCCTCGCAGCTGCTGGGACTGCAGGATTTCCGGTCCTACTGCAAGCCGCGGGAAGGCGCTACCACCATCCGGGAACTCCAGCGCTTCGAGTTTTCCCGCGGCGCCGACGGGGTCATCGTGGCCACAGTCCAGGCGGATGCGTTCTGCCACAACATGGTGCGGTCCCTCGTCGGTTCCGCCCTCTATGTGGGGGAGGGCGTCGAATCGCCTGGCTGGCTGCTGGAACGGCTGCTCGCCCGGCAGCGGGACGCCAAGTCCGTGCTGGCCGCCCCGCATCCCCTGGTGCTGGAGGAAGTGGCCTACCCCTCGGCCAGCGGGCTGCTGGCCCGGGCCGAGCTGACCCGCGCACTGCGCCAGTAGCCCGCCGCCGGCCTTGAGGCCTGCCGGCACCCGCTAGAAGGCCGGCGGGGCCGCGTCGGCGGGAAGCTCCAGGGTAAAAGTGCTCCCGCAGCCAGGACGCGTGCGGCAGGAAATGCTGCCGCCGTGCCGTTCCACGATCGCCTTGGTGATGGCCAGCCCAAGACCTGCGCCGGGAATCGAGCCCTCGCGCACCGCGGGGCTGCGGAAGAAACGGGTGAAGACCCGTTCGGCGTCGGCAGCCGTCATCCCCATTCCTTCATCCTCCACGTGCAGCAGCACCCTGCCCTGCTCTTTGCTGGCCGAAACGTGGACGGTGCCGCCGTCGGGGGAATACTTGATGGCGTTGGAGACAAGGTTGTCGAGGGCCTGGCTGATCCGCAGCGGATCGACATGGGCCCAGAGCGGGGCCGGCAGGGCCATGGAGAGCGAGACCCGGGATGCGTGGGCGTGGGCCTGGGCCGAGCCGAGGCTGGCTTCGACGAGGCTGGCCAGATCGGTCCGGCGCGGGTGGACATGCACCGTGGAGTTGGCCGACATCAGCAGGTCCGAGACGAGGGCAAGCAGCCGCTCGGCGTTGCGTTGTGCCACCTCGATCCGGCGTACGGTGTCCGTGGAGAGACCGGCGGCATCGCCGAGTATGAGGTCCAGGTTGCCGATGATCGAGGTCAATGGTGTGCGGAACTCGTGCGAAACGGTGGAGACCACGTCGTCCTTGGCGGCCAGGGCATCGACGAGACCGGTGACCTCGTTGAAGACGACGACGGCGCCGCGGAAGCCGCCGTCGTCGTCCCTCAGGGGACGCGCGCCGGTGGACACGACGCGGCTGCCCGGGGCCTCGCCGAACCGCACGAGGTAGTCCGCGAAGGACTCTCCCGACGCGGCCCGCCTGACGGGGCGGCGTTCGACGGGGAGGGGAGTTTCCTGATCCTGCCCGGTCAGCAGGAGTTCCGCTTCCTCCGCATCCTGCGCAGTGCCTGCGGGCGCAGCGGACCTTTCCAGGGCTGACTGCCAGCTGTTGGTCAGCACGCGGCGGCCCGCGGCGTCGAGCGCAACAATGCCGACGTCGACGGTGTCCAGGATGGTGTTCAGCAGGCGTTCGCGGTCCCGGCTGTCCGCGAGCAGTGCCTGCAGCTCTGCCTCCTTGGCGGCCGTCCGGCGCTGTTCGTGGCGCAGCCGTGTCCTGGCGAGGCTCAGCGCGAAGGAAGCGGCAAGGGTGACGACTCCTGCGAGCACCACAAGTGCGGTCATGCCCTCGCTCTCGAAGAGACCCGGCCAGCAGGCAGCAGCCGCCAGCGCGACAGCCGTCACGGCGAGTGCCAATGAAAGGTGGCGGACCGCCGCCCGCGCATGCGGGCCCAAGGACTTGTAGTACCGGTCCGCACTCCGGGCCAGTTGCTGTTCACTCACTGAAGCCGCGCTCCTTCCTCGCTGCTCCAGTTTTACACCGGTTGTCACATAAACTTGACACAAACATTAGGAAACTGGCTTCTGTTACTGCGCGGGAACCGATTTTCAGGCGTCGGCATAGGTATTCTGACAAATGCCGGTGGGGGCCGGCGCGATCAGCACTGCCGGCGCGTCCGCGTCCGGGAGTGGAGCAGGACCAGATGTGAGGGGGGCCATGACCGACCTTGGAGTCGCCGTCGTAGTTGAAGACGACGTAGACGTTCGTAACCTTGTCGAAGCCGTGCTGAGCCAGGCGGGATTCGAAGTCCACTCGGCGGCAGACGGGCGCGAGGGGGTGGACGTCATCCGGCGCCTGGAAGCTGACGTGGTCACTTTGGACGTGGGGCTCCCGGACATCGACGGCTTCGAAGTCCTTCGCCGGGTCCGTCAGTTCAGCGACGCCTACGTCGTCATGTTGACGGCCCGCACAGACGAACTGGACACGCTGACGGCACTGCACACCGGCGCCGACGATTTTATGACGAAGCCTTTCCGGCCGCGCGAACTCCGGGCCAGGGTGGCCGCCATGATGCGGCGGCCACGGCAGGACACAATCAGCCAAACGCCGCGGACGGCAGTTACTGCGGCTTCCCCGCCCCCGGCGCCGCAGGATTCCGTCCTCCGCCACAACGGGCTGGCCCTCAATCCGGACAGCCGTACCGTGACCGTGGACGGCGCGAGCGCCAGCCTGACCCGCAGCGAGTTCGACCTGCTGCACGCCCTGCTGAAAGGCGCGGGCGCCGTCCGGTCCAAGACTGACCTGGTCCGCGTCGTGCGGGGCGAGTACTACCGGGCGGATGCGTACATCGGCGAATCGGACGAACGGGCCGTCGAAGTGCATATCGGGAACCTGCGGCGGAAGCTGCGCGAGGACCCCCTGCATCCCCGCTGGCTTCAGACGGTCCGCGGTGTGGGGTACCGGCTCGCTCCCGTGCGGGACTAGCTGTCCCAGAGAATGTAGCTGTACTGAAGTTCATCCACGGTTTCGCTGCCGCTCTCGGCGACCTCCCCCAGGAGTGAGCTGGCGCGGTCCATGTCACCGCTGCGGACCGCATCCTCCAGCTCTCCCGCGAGCCGGGCGAGCTGGACTCCGCCCACCATGGCCGAGGACGTCTTCAGGCTCAGAACGGCCTCCAGCGAGCCCGCTTCGTCACGGCGGTCCAGCGCCGACGCCAGGCAGTTGTAGCGCTGGGCCCACATCCTGGCATAGTCCCGGGCGAACCCCTTGGCCAGCGTCGGGCTTTCCAGCTGGACACCGAGATCCTGAAGCGCCGCCGGGTCCACGAGCGGGGCCACGTCAGCGACGGCCGGTGCTGCCCCGCCGGGGAACGCTCCGGGGGAGAATGCTGTGGCGGCGTCGCCGTCGTCTGGGGCACTGAGAAAGGACATGCGACTACGCTACTTCCTGTCAGGGCCGGGACCCTGCACTCCGGGTGATCCTGCGGAAACCTTGTGGCATTCCGGCGAAGGCGGGCGCTACTGGCCGCTGAAGGTCTCGATCGCGTTGATGACGGCGGGGCCAAGGATGGCGATGAAGAGCACCGGGAAGATGAAGAAGAGCAGGGGAAACAGGATGGTGACCGGCAGCTTCATGGCCTTTTCCTCGGCCCGCTGGCGGCGCTTGACCCGCATGACCTTGGCCTGGATCCGGAGTACCCGGCTGATGGCGATGCCGTACGTGTCAGCCTGAACCACGGCCTGGACGAAGCTGCGCAGCTCGGGGATGTTTGTCCGCTCGGACAGCGCCAGGTAGGACTCTCGGCGGCTCCGGCCCACCTGCATGTCCTGGAGCGTCCGGACGATTTCCTCGGCGAGGGGACCCTTGCCGTTCTCACCGGCGCGCGCCATGGCTCCCTCGAATCCCAGGCCCGCCTCCACGGAGATGAGCATCTGGTCCAGGGTGTTGGCCAGTTCCAGCTGCATGATCTTCTGGCGTTCCTGGCCCTTGCTGTAGAGCAGGAGGTCCGGGATGAAGTAGCCCAGCAGTACTACAAAAACACCCACCAGCTTGATGATCGCCGTCGGAGCGCTGGAGCTGATGTAGAAGCCGAGCAGGGCACCCAGTAGCCCCAGCAGCGGTTTTGCCGCCAGGACCCGTCCGAGGGGCAGGGAAGCGGGGCGTCCGGCGAGTGACAGGAGCTTGTCGAGTTTGCGGATGTACCCCGGGGGCGTCAGCCGGTAGCCGATCCGTTCCAGCAGTTTGCTCTGGTTCTCCTCCGTAGTCATGGAAGCGTCCGTGCCGAGGGCGAGCATCGTGCGGGCAGCCCGCTGGGAGGAGCGGTCGACGGAGAGCAGCGACCACACCAGGTAGCCCACCGGAGCGGAGACCAGCAGCACGGAAAGTAGCACCAGTGGGTTCACGGGCGCCTCAGAACTTCAGGTCGATGATCTTGCGCATCCACAAGCCGCCGATGGTCATCAGGATGATCGACGCGGCGATCATGCCCCAGCCCAGCGGGTGCGTGAACATCACGTTCATGTAGCCGGGGTTGACCAGCATGAGCATCGTCACGATCCCGATGGGCATGGCCATCAGGATGTAGGCGGAAAATTTTCCCTCGGCAGCGAGGGCCTTGATGTGGCCCTTGATTTCGCTGCGCTCGCGGATGGTTTCGTTGACCTGGTCCAGGACCTCAGCGAGGTTTCCGCCGACTTCGCGGTTGATCTGGATGGCCTGGGCGATCCAGACGAAGTCCTCGTTCCGCATCCGCTCGGCCGTGTCGTTGAGGGATGACTGCAGGTCACGTCCCAGGCTGGTTTCCGTGACTACCCGGCGCATCTCTTCCGACGTCGGGCTTAGCGATTCGGTGGCGGCCGCGTCAATGGCACGCAGGATGCTGTGGCCGGCCCGCAGGCCGCCGGCGAGGAGCTGGAGCGTGTCGCCGAGTTGCTGGTCGAACGTGTTCCGGCGTTTGCCGGCCAGGTAACCGAGCACGAGGTGCCCCACCAGTGGCGACAGCAGGACGAAGAGAACCGCCAGCAGCGGGTCGGCCACGACCAGCCCGGCCACGGCTCCCACCAGCGCCCCGGCCAGGACGAGGACGAAGAAGTCCCCCTGGCTCATCCGGAGGCCGGCGTTCTCCAGCGCTGCCCGGTTGAACAGCCGGACCTTGCGTTGCGAGAAGAAACCGTCCACCAGGTGCACGGCGGAACCGGCGAACCGGGTCAGCTGGGAGTCGGGCCGGTCCTGGACGGGCCGCCGCCGGTCCAGCGGAACGCTGGCCCCGCCCGTGGCCAGCAGCGCGTAGCCGAGGAGCAGCACGGCCGTGAAGAGAAGCCCGACACCGACAGGCAACAGCGTCATCCCGGCTCACGCCCTTCCGGCCGCGGACAGCGGGGCCGCGAACACGCTGGGGGAGACGTAGATGCCGAGGTCCTCGAACCGGTCAATGAAGCGGGGGCGGATTCCGGTGGGCACCGGTTTGCCGAGGAACCGGCCGTGGGCGTCGACTCCGGCCGAGTAGTCGAAGACGAAGGCGTCCTGCAGCGTGACAATGTCACCTTCCATCCCCTGGACTTCGGTGACGTGGGTGATCCGGCGGGTGCCGTCGCGGAGGCGTGAGATCTGGACAATCAGGTTGACGGCCGAGGCGATCTGTTCGCGGATCGCGCGCAGCGGCAGGTCCATGCCGGCCATCAACACGAGGGTTTCCAAACGTGCGACGGCGTCGCGGGGCGAGTTTGAGTGGACCGTGGAAAGGGAACCGTCGTGGCCGGTGTTCATGGCCTGGAGCATGTCCAGCGATTCACCGCCGCGGACCTCGCCCACCACGATCCGGTCCGGGCGCATACGCAGGGAGTTGCGCAGCAGTTCCCGGATCGTCACTTCGCCCTTGCCTTCGGTGTTGGGCGGACGGCTTTCGAGCCGGACCACGTGGCGCTGCTGGATCTGCAGTTCGACGGCGTCCTCGATGGTGACGATCCGCTCGTCGTCGGGCAGGAAGGATGAGAGCACATTGAGCAGCGTCGTCTTGCCGGTGCCGGTGCCGCCGGAGACGATGATGTTCAGTTTCGCCTTCACGCAGGCGTTCAGCAGCTCGGCCATTTCCGGCGTCAGGGTGCCGAACTCGATGAGGTTCCGGACCGTCAGCGGCACCTTGCTGAACTTTCGGATGGTCAGCGATGAACCGCCCACCGCGAGCGGGGGAATGACGGCGTTGACGCGGGAACCGTCCTCGAGGCGGGCGTCCACGAGCGGGGAGGACTCGTCGATGCGGCGGCCCACCTTGGAGACGATCCGCTCGATCACCTTGCGCAGGTGGTCTTCGGAGCTGAAACGCGACTCGGTCAAGGTCAGCTTGCCGTGCCGCTCCACGTAGATCTGGTCCATGCAGTTGACCATGATTTCCGTGACGGCGGGATCGTCCAGGAGGCGCTGCAGGGGGCCGTAGCCGAGCACGTCATCCGCGACGTCCTGGACGAGGCGGGAGCGTTCTTCGGACGAGAGGGGGACCTGCTCGGCGTCGATGATTCGGATGAGCTCCTCCCTCGCGGAGGTGCGCAGCTCGTCCTCCTTGACGGCGGAATCGTTGAACCGGGTCCCCATCCGCTCGAAGAGGGCGGTCGCGGCGCGTTGCTTGAGGGCCGCGAACACGTCGACCGGTTGCTGGGCCTTGGACCGGTAGGTGTCCGCCGGTTCGGTGAAGGCCGGCGGAGCCGTGGCGGCGGGCTTCCGGGGTTCAACCACGGGCCTGCGCTGCTCGACGGCGGGGGACGGGGCCGCCGTCGGACGGGACTGGGAGACCGGCTGCGCCGGTGCTGGGTGCGGTGAGGGGGTGCCGGCCGGGGGGAGTGTTCCCTCGGCGGTGCGGAGCCGTTCGGTGAGCTTCACTTAAACCACCACCCGACGGTGCAGCTTTTTCTGTGCAGTGGCACGCCAAGCAGGATCGAACCTCGCCACAAGTTGCCTGAGTCCCTTGATGGCAGGGTCCTTGCGGCCGTCCTGCAGGACCGGAATGCCGCGGTTGGTGGAGAGCGCCACGGCTTTGGAGCGGGGGACGCTGACATCCACGGGTGCGCCTATGGTGGCCTCCACGTCCTGGACACTGAGACCGGACTTGGAATCGGCCATGTTCAGGACCACGTGGCGGTTTTCCGGCAGCAGGTCCAGGCGGCGGAGGATTCCGAGGCCGGAGCGGAGCCCCCGGATGCTCGGCACGTCCATGGCTGTCACCCAGACGACGTCGGTGCACTGCTCCATGGCGGCGAGGCCCACTTCGGGCAGGCCCGGGGCGGTGTCCACCACCACATACTGGAACTGCTCGGCGAGTTGCTCCAGGAGCCGGGAGACCTGTTGCGGAGTGATGTCGTCCGCTTCCTCCGGGCTCCGCGGCGCGCAGAGGGCATAGATGTTGCTGGGGTGGACCGCCAGGAACGCCTTGAGCACCAGGGAGTCGTGGCTGGCGGCGGCGGAGACCGCGTCGGTGACGGTGTGCTCCGGGTTCAGATAGAGGCCGGAAGCCACGTCCCCGAACTGCAGATCCAGATCGACGATGACGACGCTCATGGGTGCGACCTTGCCCAGGCCGATCGCGATGTTGGTGGCGATGGTGGTCTTACCGACGCCGCCCTTGGGGGAGAAGACGCCAATGACCAGCCCTTTGGGGCCCTCGGCCTGCTGGACGGCTGCGGTCCGGCTCCGGCTCGCGTAGGACTGGCAGGCCCGCTCCAGCAGCATCCGGATCTGCGCCGGATCCGAGTCGGGGCTGAGGATGTCCCGGATGCCCGCGCGCATGGCCAGGAGGATGAAGGCGGGGTCCGGCTCGCCGACCAGGACGACGCTGAGCTCCGGCAATTGCACGTCAAAAACGGTGGCGAGCCGGAGGGCGTCCTCGACCGGGATGTCCGGACCCAGGATGAGCACCTCGGGACGTTCCTGGTTCAGGTTGGCGAACAGCTCTCCGGGGTCCGAGGGGTTGACGACCGCGAAGGTCTGCAGCCCGCCCGGGAGTCCGCCGGCCAGGGCTTGGCGCACGCGGGAGTCGAAGTCGGTGTTGGGGGTGACCAGGACAAAGCGGCTCACTTGTAGACCTCCGGTTTTGTCATGATTCCAGGCTTGCCGCTGTCCGTCGCGGTGAGCGGTTCCTTGCTCAGCCAAAGGCTGGCGGATTCCGAGAACTCGGAGGCGTAGATGATTTTTGTGGCATCCACGTCGTTCACGGCAACGGTGAGCAGCAGGGATCCGGTGGGAAGGGACATGTCCTCCGCAGGCGGCGCCGAGCCGTCCGCTGAAGGCTGCGGCGAGGGGGTGGCAACGGGTGCCCGCTGCACGGCCGTCACGAGGACCTTGTGGATGGAGAGCTGCGTTGTTGGCTTCTCGGGCTTGGCCTCGAGGCCCCCATCTTTTAGGTTTATGAAGATGCCGATGTGATCCCCGGGTGCGATCCTGCCGCCGACAACGCGCTGCGGCTCGAGCTGGAAAGAGACTTCCTGCAGGCCTTCCGGGACGTCCACGGACCCGCTGGCTTTGAGCTCCTCCGGTGCGATCAACCGTTCCGCGACCAGTTGCTCGCCCGGAAGCAGCTCCACGGCGGTGACCTTTTCGGCCAGGCCGTCGAAGTTCTTCAGCGCTGACGCGGTGACGGCCTTACCGGGAAGTTCCTCGCTGGCCACAAATGCCTTCAGTGCCTCGACCGACGTGCCGGCAGGCACGGACTTCTTCACCACGAGGACGGTGACCGGATCCAGGCCCCGGACGGCCCTGGTATCGGCGCCCTGCGCGTAGCTGACCACAAGCAACGCCCCAAGGATGGCCAGGACGAGGGCGGCGACGCCGGCCAACAAGCGTGACTTCAAAGACTGCTCCTGTACTTAGGGATTTGCGGGTGTGCTGAAAACTATTGGGTGAAGCGCACTATGTCGGTGCCAAAGTCCTCGGTGGTGACTCCGTAGGTGTAGCCGTCGGCAAGCGATACGTACTGTTTGAAGCTGCCGATGATGCCCCGGCAGTTGTTGGTGCAGGCCACGGAGCTGTGGACGAACGAACTGGTGTTCCGGAATGACTTCGGCAGTTCGTTGTCAGTGCCGCTGAACTTCCAGCCCTTGACGTTGAAGGCGGCAAAGGACGTGAGTTGGTATGTGGCACCGGCCCCGGTTCCGGTGACCTTGTTGAAAACCGGCAACAGCGCGGTGACATCTTTGCCTGCCGTGATGTCCGCCGCCCACTTCAGCAGGACGCCGTCGCAAACGCCGGGATAACTGTTGCCCGGGGCGTTGCTGGCATCACCGGAGGTGATGTTGATCAGGCCACCGCACACGCCCGGATCGCTGGTGAGCCAACCAAAGCCTCCCGGAACCGCGGCTCCGGAAGGCCCGTAGAGGCAGTCGGGGTTGGCGTCGTCGCCATGGCTCTGCAGCTGCTGCAGGCCGGCGCCTACGTGGTACTTGACCTGGCAGATGGAGAACGCGAGCGGAAACGGCAAGGGGCCGGCCACCGGCTGGCCCCACTGCACCGCTGCCTCTGCCGTGACTTCTGCATCATTGATGCCGAATATCCGTGCGAAGAATAGGGAGACACGGTTTGGGTCCTTGCCGGCTTCTTGGGCTCCTGCTGTCACCTTGACCGTGCCTGCAGCTTTGTTCAGGTCCAGCGAGGAGACATTCGCTTTTCCATCGCTGGCATTGCCGTTGGCGAGGCTGCGGGCCAACGCGGACGTTGTGGAGCAGTCCGGGTCGTTAAGGTTCCGCGCGCATTTCTGCGCGACGGCGAGGGCCGCTGCGTCTGCCCCGTTGCGAAGCTGGGTTCTCTCGGCGTACAGCATGCCGACGTCGACGGCCACTGCGGTGAAACCGAGCAGGGTCACCATGAGGATTGCGACCAAGACGCTGATGGCTCCGCGCTCGCCGTCCCCTTGCCTGGGCTTCAACCGCTGCACAGCATCACCCCCTTGCCTTCCATGGCAAAGGGTCCGGCGATGCCGGTCATGGTGGACAGGTTGTAGGTGATTTTAAGCGTCATCTGGGCCCCTGGGGCGCATGTTGAGGGGCTGAAGGTGAAGTTGGCGTCGCTCAGCGCGGGTTGCACTGCAACGGCTGCGTTTTTCGCCGCAGTCCGGGCGGCGGTTGGGTTGTTGCCTATGGCCATGACCCGAACGCCCTCGCGGGCTGCGCTGGATAGGGAGCTCTGCACGTTGTAAGCCCTGCCGAATTCAGCGATCCCCAGCAACAGCATCACCAAGACCGGTGCCAGGAGGGCGAACTCGACGGCGACGGCACCCCGTTCCGTTGTTTTGGACATAGGGGACCGCCTTCCTGGGCTTTCGTTCGGGATATGACAGTGTGGCGGCGGCTCAGGGCCGCCGCCACACTCTTCAAAGACCGGGTGGGATTTGTCGGACTAGCCGGCGGAGGCCGCAGGCGCTGCACATGCGCCCGTCGTGCTGCCGCTGACCTTGCACTGCACGTCATTGAAGGTCTTGCT
The DNA here is from genome assembly GCA_937873245.1 of uncultured Arthrobacter sp. Taxonomy (GTDB): domain Bacteria; phylum Actinomycetota; class Actinomycetes; order Actinomycetales; family Micrococcaceae; genus Arthrobacter. The sequence goes on from CALMVY010000212.1 coordinate 10,671, forward strand.
GAGCTGTCCCCCGAGGAGGCCTACGGCCACGATAATCACGACGGCGATGAGGCTGACCATGATGCCGTATTCGACGGCGGTGGCGCCGCGCTGGTCGCGGCGAAGGCGGGTTGCGAGGTGGGAGAAAAAGGAACGCATGGGTGACTCCTGAGCGAGTTGGGCGGCTGGCCCTGCACCAGCACTGAGAGGAACTTAGCAAGCGCCGACACGCCGACGATTCGATCTTGACGCATCCTGCGTCAAGACTTCCCAAACTGCACGTTCCCTGTATTTTCCCTGCGCGAACCTTGCGTGTGACCTGCGGTCGGCCCGTTGACGGCTCGTCAAGGACAAAAGCACATCAAGCGCACCGGCCGCGGCTTATGCAACGAGCGCAATACCGATCCCTTATACTGCTCGGCGCCGCGAGAGTCGCAGCGTGAAAACGCTTCAGCAGATCAACCCGCCACCAACCGCGAGGAGTCGCTAATCTGGGGGCATCCCAACGCAAAGGAGAGCGCCATGGGCAAGGTGGTCATGTACAGCTCGGTGTCGGTGGACGGCTTCATCGCGGATGAGAACGACCAGCCCGGCCCCCTGTTTGACTGGTTGACCAGCGGTGACGTGCCATTGGACGAGAGCGGCGAATTGCAGGTGTCGCAGACGTCCTACGAGTACACCCGGCCGTACTGGGACCAGATCGGGGCGACGGTGGTCGGCCGCCACGTCTTTGACATGACGGACGGCTGGGACGGGAAGCCTCCGAGCGGGTTCGACCACGTGGTCGTCGTGACGCGACGGCCGCAGCCCGAGGGCTGGGACCCCGAGGCGCCGTTTCATTTCGTCGACGGCGTCGAGGCAGCCGTGGCCAAGTCGCAGGAGCTCGCGGGTGACCGCATCGTCGAGGTCGCCGCAGGCGGCGTCGGTGGCCAGATGCTTGCCGCGGGCCTGGTCGACGAAGTGCGCATGGACGTAGCACCCGTCGTGTTCGGGTCCGGCAAGCGCTACTTCGGGTCGGTCCACGCGCAGCACCTGTTGGAGGATCCTGACGTGGTGATTCAGGGCAACCGGGTGCTTCACTTGCGCTATCGGGTGCGCCGCTGACTGTTTTGAGCGGGTACGCGAAGAATCCCACTCCGAACCGTGGCACAAGATCCGGCCTCCGCTCGCTGACCTGGCACCCATGCGGCTGCCCTACGGTGTGCATGCCGCCGTGGGGCAGGTGTCACCGCGAAGGCCCCGTTGATAGAAGCCGGACGCAAAGAAGGACCCCCTCGGTTTCT
>CALMVY010000213.1 GCA_937873245.1 uncultured Arthrobacter sp.
CAGCTCCAGTCCACCGCTGACATGTGGGCGGCCCCGATTGGTGTCAAGACAACCAAGAGCGCTGATTCTGCCAAGACGCGAATGCCGGTGGGCGGGCAAATCAACTACACCACCGAGCGAAGCCTTCGCCTGGCTGATCTGCCACAGGCCGACGCCTCCGCTGACCCCAGCCATCCCTTTTTTGGCCACACATTCTGCTTCACCGGCGAGCTGCAGGGCTTCTCAAGGCTTGAGGCCATGGCCGCGGTTGCTGCCTGCGGAGCGACCAATAGGCAGGGAATCACCAAAAAGACAACGTACGTCGTCATCGGGCGGTCAGACTCGAAGCACTCGGCCTCGGCCAAAGACCTGGGGGCGTCTGGCAAGGAACGCAAGGCCCGCGACTACATCGCTCTCGGCCAACAGATCACGGTTCTGGGAGAGCAGGAATTCGTTCGGCTGCTAGCAGTCGCGGGAGCCAGCGAGGAGGCCTTGCCGTCTCTGGCCCCCGAAGAGGCCTCCGTGCGTTCCGGCGGCCATCCGAAGCCAGCGGCTGGGACATCGGAACGCTCTGCTTCCGCCAGGACGTCACCAATGGGTGGTCGCGGAGGCGATGGAATCCGACACATGCACAACGGGTTGGACAAAGGTAGCGAGGGTCCACAGTGGCTGATCAAACTGAAGCGGGTCTTCGGCCTGAAGTAGCAAAATAGACAGTCAATCTTTGGGCAGAGCCCAAGACGCTGACCCGGACACAGCGAAAACCGAAGTGGACGACGGCGGGACGTCCCGCCGTCGTCCGCTTCACTGGTTCTCGCCTAGGTGCTGAGCTGCCAGTGGATTTTGATGGCCTCGGCAATCGGGCCAGTGGTCACGTCGACCCGGAAGGCAACGGGCGCGGTTCCTGTCTCTTCGATGACCGAGTCACGGTACACGCGGCCGCACGAGGGACACAGGGTGTAGAGATCCTCATCCGCGGGCCATTCCGCCAGCCCGGCCGGGACCGGGGTGTTGTCAACGTTGTAGACGGGGACGCCTTGTGCATTGGCCTGGATCAACCCGTCCTTGCTGACGGTGTTGCCGCACACGCAGGTGATGGTGGTGACGTCATGGCCGATCACGTCGGCGGTTTCAGTGCCCATGCTGACCTCCCCGGTGATGGAAAAGACGTTGCTCAACCAGCTTATGCCTGCTGCCGACGTCGGCGCCTGTAAGTTCCCATTGTGGCGGCTGCCCGCCTGCGCCACCATGATCCTATGAACGCTGAAACGCCGCAGGCGGCGGAGCTGAACCTTCCCCAGGCCTTCCTCCTTCTCGCAACGAACGACCACGACGGCAAACCCGAGGTGCCGATGTTCGCACTCAGGACCACTCTGGCCGGGGCGATACTGGCCGAGCTGGAGCTGATTGGTGCCATCGGGCTGCAGGGAAAGAACGTCAGGGCCACCGGCGCCGCCCCGCCGACGGACTTGCAGCACGAGCTGGAACTCATCCGCGGGAAGTCGCGGCCCCACACTCCCAAGCGGTGGGTCTCCATGCTGGAGGGCCGGGCCGAAATGCAGCGTGTCTACGAGGGGATGGCGGCACGGGGCATCGTGGAACACGTCGGCGAAAAGCACCTGGGCGTGTTCAAGTCGGCACGGTACCCGGAGAAGGATCACGGTCCGGAGGCGGCGCTCCTGGAAAAGATCCGGGCCGCACTCGGCGTTGCGCCGTCGGAATCCGGGACGACGGATGCCGGGACACCTGCTGCCGGGACACCTGCCGCCGCGGCGCCCGAGTCCACGGCGACCGATGCTGCGGCACCCGATGCGGGGACGGCCGCTCCCGCGAAGCCTGACGCCAAGGCCCCCGATGCCAGGACCACCGCGCTGATCGCCCTGCTCCAGGCGGCCGGGCTGCTCAGCAAGCTGATACCGGCAGCAGACAAGATCCGGGCCAGTGAACTGGCGAAGGACTATTGGCCGTCCCGCGCGGTGGAGGACGAACTGCGCATGATCCGACTGGCGGAGGAAGAAGAACCAGGCATCTGAGGCCGCCGTCGCAGGCTCAGGCGGAGGTCGGCACGATGTTGTGGTTGAGGCGGAACAGGTTGTCCGGATCGAAACGGTTCTTCAGCGCCACCAGCCGGTCATACGTCTCGGGCCCGTAGGCCTGGCGTGCGGCCTCGATGACGTCTTGCCCGATTTCCGCGCCGAGGAAGTTGACGTACTCGCCGTGCTCGCCGAACGGTTGCATGAGGGCGTGGGCCTTCCGGGCGAACGCGCTCAGCCGCTGGTCCTCCGCCGGGTCGTTCCAGAAGCCGTAGATGTTCAGCCAGTACTTCGCCGAGCGGTTGGGAAACGCTGTGGCGTCCTCCGGCACACGCCCGAAGGCGCCTTCCATGTGGTGGATATCGATCCCGGTCCCCATCCAGGTCACCTCGGAGGCGAAACCGACCAGAACGTCGACGGCGGCCCCGTCCAGCCGGGAGAACGACAAGTTCTTCCAGTACCCCCGGGAGCCCTTGGGGAACAGGCTGTCCATGGCGGACTGCCACGCCGGCCAGTCGGCCGGCACGACTTCCTCCTCGTCCGGGGGTGCGGCGGCGCGCAGCTGCTCGATCAGCTCGAGCCCGGGCTGGTGGTGCTCCGACGCCCACGCGAAGCCGACGATCATCCACGGATCATCCCCCATCTCGAGGTCGGGCGGGAGCACCAGGAAGGAGATGATCGGGTTCATCTCGTCGGGCAGATCCTGCGTCCACCGGTCGAACGCGCTCAGCGCGCTCTTCCAGCGGGGCGGGCGGTAGTAGAAGCTTCCACCCAGCACGGCATCCGGCAGCGGCCGGGCACGGAAGGTGAAGGACGAGACCACCCCGAAGTTCCCGCCCCCGCCGCGCAGCCCCCAGAACAGCTCGGCGTTCTCCTGTTCGCTGGCGTGCAGGTGCTCTCCGGTGGCGGTGACGACGTCGGCGGAGGCCAGGTTGTCCAGGCTCAGCCCGTCGGACCGGGTCAGCCAGCCCACCCCGCCGCCAAGCGTCAGTCCCGCGACCCCGGTGGCGCTGATCACGCCAAGCGGCACGACCAGTCCGTGCGGGACGGTGGCCCGGTCGACGTCGGCCAGGGTCGCCCCGGGTTCGACGGTCACGAGCCGGCGTTCGACGTCGACGTCCACACCGCGCAACTGGCCCAGATCCAGCACGAGGCCGCCGTCGACAGTGCCGTGGCCGGCGATGTTGTGTCCGCCGCCGCGGACGGCCAGCGGCAGGCCGGTGCGCCGGGCCGCGTCAAGGACGGGGTCAATGTCCCCGACGGCTCCCGCCCGGATGACCGCCCGCGGACGCACGTCGATCATGCCGTTCCAGACCGCCCGTGCCTCGTCGTACAAGGGGTCCTGCGGTTCGATCACCGACCCCGCCAGGCGTCCGCGCAATTCCTCCAGGGCACTGTCCACGTCGCCGCCCTGATCTTCCTGGTGCACTGTGTTCATCGGTCTGCTGCTTCCGTGCCAAGGGGTTGGCACCCCGAGCTCTGATTGTGGGGTCCACTAGCGGAATTGATCTCGCCGGAGTCGGCGCTGCAGTGCGATACTTCCAGCCGCAAGGCACTGGAACAGTTCACGGTGACCACAGTATAGATTCGCCCGCGGCGCCCGGACAACGGTCAATGGGTACCGTGGAGTGCCCGACCGCAGGCCCGTTTCCGCCAGGGCTAAAAGCGCACCCTAGGCACCGCGCACGCGGGGGAGTAGATTGCGAAATGGACTGCCCGGCGGTTCCCGGGAGCGGGCCGGCGCCGCCGCCGGCAGGGCCGATCATCCGGCGGCCGAACGGGACAGGAGGGCCGGCATGGGACGGTATGTGAAGGCCGGGGAACTGGAGATCTGGACGGAGCAGGCCGGCGAGGGGCCGGATGTGCTGCTGATCGGCGGGCTGGGGGATACCGTCGAGTCCTGGCAGTTCCAGCTGGACGGTTTGGCGGAGCGTTACCGCATGACGGCGTTTGATAACCGGGGTGCAGGCCGCACGGCCATGCCGGAGGGGCAGCCGACCGTCGAGGCGATGGCCGACGACGCGGCCGCAGTGCTGCGCGGTCTCGGCATCTCCTCAGCGCATGTCGCGGGCTTCTCCGGCGGCAGCATCATCGCCCAGGAGCTCGCTCTCCGGCATCCGGAGCTGGTGCGGAGCCTAGTGCTGCAAAGCACGTGGTCCGCAATGGACCGGTACCTGAAGACGCTCGCCCGGTCCATTCACTGGCAGGCCGAGCTGGCACCGGACGAACGCGCCTTCCTGGAGTTCTTCTTCCTGCTGGTCTACACCCCGTAGGCACACAACAGCGGAATGGTCAGCCAGATTATCGAGGACGTTCTCGCGTTCCCGTATCAGCAGTCCACCGGCGATTTCCTGCAGTTCCTGGACGCCTTCGTGGTCCATGAGACGGCAGACCGGCTGGGGCAGATCTGGGTGCCCACGCTTGTCCTTGCCGGCGGGGTGGATCCGATGAGCCGGCCGGAACTCGGCGAGGACGTGGCCCGTCGCATACCGGGTGCACAGTTCGAGGTGATGCCGGAGGAATCCCACCAGCCCTTCCAGGAGGTCCCGGACGAGTGGAATGCGCGGGTGGACCGGTTCTGGCAGGAGGTCCGGGGCGGTGCTCAGGGGAGCGCGTAGACCCGGCGGGCGTTGTCGTGTGCGATGAGTTGCACGATCCT
>CALMVY010000214.1 GCA_937873245.1 uncultured Arthrobacter sp.
AAACGACGCCGGCCCGCCACCTGGAGAGGTGACGGGCCGGACTCGTTCAATCAGGAGCGCAAGGCGACGGGCGGCGTGATCCGGCAGCGTGCGTAAAAGGGGCCCCGCGCCCCGACCAGCCACTCAGCTGCCAACAAGGCGCGGGGAATAGCACGCAGAGGATCGCGCCGTCCGGCGCCCCCAATGGCGCGAATTACCAGCCGCGCTCGGCGAGGCGGTGCGGCTGCGGGATCTCGTCCACGTTGATGCCGACCATGGCCTCGCCCAGGCCGCGGGAGGCCTTGGCGATCTCTTCCGGGTCGTCGAAGAAGGTGGTGGCCTTCACGACGGCGGCGGCACGCTGCGCCGGGTTGCCGGACTTGAAGATGCCGGAGCCGACGAACACGCCGTCGGCGCCGAGCTGCATCATCATCGCGGCGTCGGCCGGGGTGGCGATGCCGCCGGCGGTGAACAGCACCACGGGGAGCTTGCCGGTCGCGGCAACTTCCTTGACCAGTTCGTACGGGGCCTGCAGTTCCTTGGCGGCGACGTAGAGCTCGTCCTCGGCCATGCCGGCGAGCTTCTTGATCTCGGCGCGGATCTGGCGCATGTGGGTGGTGGCGTTGGAGACGTCGCCGGTGCCGGCCTCGCCCTTGGAGCGGATCATGGCCGCGCCCTCGTTGATGCGGCGCAGGGCCTCACCGAGGTTCGTGGCGCCGCAGACGAAGGGAACCGTGAAGTTCCACTTGTCGATGTGGTTGGCGTAGTCGGCCGGGGTCAGGACCTCGGACTCGTCGATGTAGTCGACGCCGAGGGTCTGGATGACCTGGGCTTCGACGAAGTGGCCGATCCGGGCCTTGGCCATGACCGGGATGGACACGGCGCCGATGATCGCTTCGATCATGTCCGGATCGGACATGCGGGACACGCCGCCCTGGGCGCGAATATCGGCGGGAACGCGTTCCAGCGCCATGACTGCGACGGCTCCGGCATCCTCAGCGATGCGGGCCTGCTCGACGTTGACGACGTCCATGATGACGCCGCCCTTGAGCATCTCCGCCATGCCGCGCTTGACGCGGTTGCTGCCCGTAACGCTCTTCGCGGACGCGCCGGCTTCGCTGCTTACATCAGGTGTAGACACAAAAACCCCTATGGGTAGATAGATGACCTCGCCGGAGCGCGGACGGCACACAAATGCCGCGTCGCATACACCGGATTACCGGATCCATTGGCCGGTAGTGCTAATACTAGTCCCCCGCCGCGCCCGGCTGAATTCCGGTTACACCCGCGGGACACGCCGGAACCTGAGCGCTCAGGCGGCCTGTCCGGTCGCGGTGCCCTCGGTCTCATCGAGCGACTGGCGGCGCACCGTGATGATCCGCTGGATGACCGTCACGAGGCTCGCGGCGGCCAGCAGGCACAGCGTTACGAACAGGACCACCGTGGGCAGCCCCAGCCCGGTGAAACCAGTGACCACCAGCACGGACACCAGCCGCTCGGCGCGCTCGGCGAGGCCCACGTTGGCCTGGAAGCCCAGCGCTTCGGCCTTCGCCCGGGCGTACGAGACCACCATGCCCAGGACCAGGCAGACGACGGCGGCAATCGCGATCGCGGCGTCGTCACCGCCGGTGAAGAACCAGATCGCGACGCCGGCGAACAACGCGCCGTCGGCCACCCGGTCCAGGGTGGAATCCAGGAAGTTGCCCCAGCGGCCGCCACCTTTTTGCATCCGGGCCATGATCCCGTCGATGACGTCGGAAAAGATGAATGCGGTGATAAAGAGTGTGCCCCACCAGAGCTGGCCCAGCGGGTAGAACACCAGGGCACCGACAACGACGCCGAGGGTTCCGACGATGGTCACGGCGTCCGGGGACACCCCGATCCGCAGCAGCCAGCGGGCCAGCGGGGAGAAGAGCGCGGTGAAGAAACCGCGCGCGTGCCTATTCAGCATCCGTCGCCCCGGCGGCAGCCTGTCCCGCATCCGTCGCCCCGGCGGTGGCCTGCGGCCAGGCTTCCGCGACCTGCTGGCGGACCTCACCCAGCGTCTGTGTGATGGCCTTCGTCTGGGCGATGATCGGGAAGAAGTTCCCGTCCCCGCCCCAGCGCGGCACCACATGCTGGTGCAGGTGACCGGCGATGCCCGCGCCGCCGGTCACACCCTGGTTCATGCCCAGGTTGAAGCCGGTGGGGTTGGCGACCTTGCGCAGCACCCGCATGGCCGTCTGGGTCAGCTCGGCGAACTCGGCCGTTTCCTCCACGGTCAGGTCCGTGTAGTCGGGAATGTGCCGGTAGGGGCAGATCAGGAGGTGGCCCGGGTTGTACGGGAAGAGGTTGAGGACGACGTAGCTGGTCCGCCCGCGGTAGACGATCAGTGAATCGTTGTCCTCGCGTTCGGGCGCCACGCAGAACGGGCAGTCGTCCACGTTCTTGAACTGGTGCTGCCCGCCCTTGATGTACGCCATCCGGTGCGGAGTCCACAGGCGCTGGAATGCGTCCGGCACCCCGGCCAGGCCAAAGTCGTCGGTCACGCCGTCGTCCCCCGGATACTCCGGAGCGGCGCCTGTGGTTTCCTGCACGTGCTGCTCCCCCGCTAGCTGGTCCGGTTGCGGACGGCGTCGACGATCCGCTGGACGGCCTCGGCCACCGGCACGCCGTTGTCCTGGCTGCCGTCACGGAAGCGGAAGGACACGGCACCGGCGTCGGCGTCGTCTCCGCCGGCGATCAGCACGAAGGGGATCT
>CALMVY010000215.1 GCA_937873245.1 uncultured Arthrobacter sp.
AAATGCCCCGGCTGCCCCGAGAACGACCGCCAGGACATTGAAGACGAACAGGCTGAGGACGAACACAAAAGGTGTCGGGAAAAATTGGATCAGGACAACGCCGGTAACAGTTCCCAAGCCTTGGGGTAGCACGTCGAAGAGGAGTAGCTTCCACGGTTCTGCCTGTCCGATGAAGTACCAGGACGCGCCCACAAAGGGAAGCAGATAGGCCAGGGACGCCAGGGCGGCGGCGGTCGGGTCGATCTGACCGAGCAAAAGTACTACTCCGTACATCAAAGGGGCCGCGAAGATGAGGAGGTAGACGCGGCTGATCAACGAGTCCAAAAACATCTGCGGTCGCTCTGATGGCGGCAGGGAAGCGACCAGAGCAGCGCCCACCGTTCCCCAGCCAAAAGCAACGAGGATCCCAAAAATGGCTGCCGTCGACTGGGCCAGTGCCAGTTCCGCCCAGACATCCCCGCCAAGAGTAGAGATGACGAACGGAATGGCGAGCAGATTGATGACAGTTGAGAACACAAGCGAAGTTGCGAAGCCGCCAAAACGGCGCAACAGGGCAGGGGCGGCTTTGTAAGCCAAGTGCAGGTCTCCGATCTAGGACGATGCGGGCGCCCTCTTCTCGAGAGTGCCGTCCGGCAGCCTACCTCGAAGGGCTGGCAGCATCCTTCTCCATTGACTCAGGAGGGCTGCCAAGGGTTGATAGCTGAGGCAGCTCCGCACTAGTAGTTTAGCGTCCGGCATCCCAGTTGCGAATTGGCGGAACTGAAGACTGATAGTGCCACGCCGTAGGTGCACACGCTATATCGACCGCGCGCCGTAATCGGAACCGAGGTGGAATATCCATGATCCCCAACGGTCTGCAGAGCGCCGTTGACGTCTGGTCGTTTCAGGTTGGCCGTGAACGGATAGCCTTTGGTGCTGCCATCGGGGTAGGTGACATAGACGTGAACGGGGTTGGAAAAGCCCGGCATGACCGGGTCCAACGTCCAGCCCTTGGTGACCACGGAGGCCTTGCCGCTTACGACCTGAACACTGGCCGAGTCCAGGCTGCCCATTGTCGCTGGGGTCTGGGTCACAATGATTTCCTTGCATCCCAGCTCCCTTGGACCGGCAACGAGCGGGGCCACGGCGTTCGCCTGGACACAAACCGTGTAGCTTCCGGAGTTGGTAAGGGGAAGATTAACTTGGAAACCGTGTTGGCCGACAGTCTCCAACGCGGAGTTGACATCGTTCCTCACCAAGTTTGCTGTCGAAATGACAGGAGCTGGCTTGACTGCGACGAGGCCATCTTTGGATTTGACGTAGACATACACCGGAATGCTCTGTGCCGGATAGCTTGGATCCAAGGCCCAACCACTCACTTGGAGGCTGGCCGAGTTGGGTGACTGGGTCAAAGAGACAGCATCGTAGGCGCCCATCGGAACCGGACTGGCTTGGACCGTGGTCGTCTTGCATCCCAATTCCACGTTTGAGTTCTGACCAATTGCGTAGGTGCAGGCCCGATAGGATCCGGGCGCTGACACGGGGACTTGGTAGTCGAACCCATGGGATGCTCCCAGGCCGGTCACTGACTGGACATCGGGGCGGGACACGTTAGCGGGCATGCGGTAGCCTTTGGTGGCCCCGTCAGGACCTGTGATGTAAGTATCTGCATACGACGAAGCGCTGGAATTGGCTAGATCGACCGCCCAGCCCTTCAGTTGCAAAGTCACTTTGCTCGACGTTCGGATTTGGCCGAGATCGTCGAATGAGCCGGTGGGTGCCTCCACTGCCGAGGCGTTAATCGTTTTGCAGCCGAGGGAAGTATTGCCGAATGTCCCTATCGAATAGGCGCAGGCCTTGTAGGCGCCCGATTTGGCGATCCTGACTGTGCCATCAAAGCCGTGCGAGGGCCCGTACCCATTGACCTGGTTGACGTCCGGCCGGGAGGAATTGGCAGTCCATGGATAGCCGGTGGTGATCCCATCTGGGCCCGTGACGTAGACGTGGGTTTGGTTCGACGCGGAAATGTTCGCCAGGTCAACCGACCATCCTCTTGCGCGCAGTGAGACCTCACTGCCGTTGCGGACCAATGCCAGCTCGTCAAAGCTCCCTGTGGGCAGGGCAGTTCCGGCGAATTGCCGAAGTGACGCGTAATCCCCGTTCCAGACATTTGAATCACCGGCAAACGGGCCCGTGCTGCTGTACTGCCAGATGCTGTAGGTGCCCCAGCTCGCGGACGGAACAGGCCCCGCATTATTCGTGAACGAGCTCGGGTACGCTGCGACCCACAGCGGGTAGTCGCCAAAGCCGGCGGGGTTTCCAAGGCACTGATTCCACCAGGAAGTGTTGGTGTAGATAACAGGAAGTCGGCCGGTGAGCGCCTTCATCGTGTTCCCGAAGTCGCGCACCCAGGACGTCAGCTGGGACGGTGACATGTCGTAGCAGGTGTTGCCAAAGTAAAAACCGCTGATGGTTCTGCCCGCATAGGGATTGAACTCAAAGTCAAGAACTGGCGGAAGGGTGTAACCGTCTGCACTCCAGCCTCCGCCGTTCTGGACGAAGTAGCGGGCCTGATCAGCGCCTGAGGACCAGTTGGGGATGGCGAAGTGGTATGCTCCGCGGATCATGCCAACGCTTCGTGAACCCTGATACTGGGACCCGAAAACTTCGTTCGTGTAGTAGTTCCCTTCGCTGGCTTTGACGTAGGCAAAGCGAGCGCCCATTTTCCATTGCTGTTGCCAGTCCACGCTGGGTTGGTGGCCGCTGACGTCCAGTCCCTGGACGCCGAAGGTTGGCGTCCAGGTGCCTTCAGTGGTCAGGGCCTCGGTCGCTGTCGATTTGCTGCCGGCAGAGGGCGCAGCGACGCGCGACGAACTCTGCCCCATCTCTGCGCCGCCGGGGCCGATGGCCGCGGCCATGGCAGCCTTGCCAGCGGCCGAAGCGGGATCCAGCTTTCCTGGTGTCGGGCCTGGAGCCGACGCAGGTGCCGGTGCAAAAGCCGTTGCGGCGGGTGTCGTGGCTGGTGACGGTTCCCCTGTGGTGGTGGACGGCGAAGGTGATGAGTTGCTGGTCGGCGTCGCCGTTGCGGTCGGCGAAGGCTCGACGGCCGTAGCGGGAGTCGCGAACCCCGGGCCGACCAGGAGCGAAACGGCGATGAGCGCGGCTCCAACCCGGCCGCCGAGGTGCCTGTTGGGGGGAAATAGGGTCCGCTTCATTTGCCGCTCCGGAACAACACGCTCATGGCAGTGTCATATTGATCTCGCATCCGGAAGGTGGTCACAACGCTGTCCAGTGCGAAAATGTCTGACTTGTCGCGCCCACCCTACATCGGACAATTCGAGAAACCAGAGGGTCCAGTGTTACCTGTGTGAAAATTGTTATAAAAATGCGGAAAGTTTTCCACACGCGGCCACGCAGGGCCTTGTCCGGCGGCCTGCCCAACCTTAGGTTTAACCCAATTGCAGCGCCCCGGGGACAGGGCAAGCAGTCATATTGGGGGGCCACTGTGGAGGCTGTACGCATTGTCGAGGACGAAGTCCGCGAGCTGATCCGCCGACGCGGCCTCGACCCCTCAAGGCAGGCCGGCGAAGTGCGCCGCCTCGTCGACGCAGCAGTCATGGATTACGACGAGCGCGCCTTGCTGGGTCCCCTCCCGCCAATCGGCCCGCTGGAGACGGCCCGGAGATTCGTCTTCGACGCCGTGGCCGGGTTCGGGGCCCTCCAGCCCCTGCTAGACGACCCGGCCATCGAGGAAATCTGGCTCAATGCTCCCAACGAGATTTACGTGGCCCGGAATGGCGAATCCGAGCTGACCTCGGTGGCGCTCACGGACCAGCAGGTCCGCGACCTCGTGGAACGGATGCTCAAGAGTTCCGGGCGCCGCCTGGACATGTCCTCACCTTTCGTCGATGCCGCCCTGCCTGATGGTTCCCGCCTTCACGTCGTGATTCCGGACGTGACGCGGCGTCACTGGGCCATCAATATCCGCAAGTTCGTGGTGAAGGCCAGCAGGCTCGAACACCTCGTGGAACTCGGAACGCTGACACCGCAGGCAGCCCGGTTCCTCGGCGCTGCCGTGGCCAGCGGCCTGAACATCCTGGTCTCCGGAGCCACCCAGGCGGGCAAAACCACCATGCTCAACTGTCTTGCGGCGAGCATCGGAACCCGCGAGCGCGTCATCACCGTCGAGGAGATTTTCGAACTGCAGTTTCCGCTGCGGGACGTCGTGGGGCTGCAGTGCCGGCAGCCCAACCTGGAGGGTGAAGGCGAAATTCCCATGCGCAGGCTGGTCAAAGAGGCCCTGCGCATGCGCCCCGACCGGCTGGTGGTGGGCGAGGTCCGCGAGGCCGAGAGCCTGGACATGCTGATCGCTTTGAATTCGGGTCTTCCAGGCATGTGTACGGTCCACGCTAACTCGTCCCACGACGCCGTCACCAAGATCTGCACGCTGCCCTTACTGGCAGGCGAGAACATCTCCAGCGCCTTCGTGGTTCCGACAGTCGCTTCCTGCATCGACCTCGTGGTCCACTGTGCCCGCCACGCCAGCGGACGCAGAGAGGTGACAGAGATCCTCTCGCTCGGCCGAAGAGTGGAAAACGGCATCATCGAGTCCTCCATGGTCTTCGCCCTCGCGGACGGACAGCTGCAACCCAAAGCCAACTCAATGCCGTCAGCCGAGAAGTTCGCCCGTTCCGGTTACGATGTCGCGGCCCTGCTGGAGCCACGCTGATGGCGGCGATCGTTGGGATGATGGCCGGTGCCGGGCTTCTGCTGATCTGGTGGTCGGCCTGGGAACAACCCAAAGCTGCCAGCGCCAGTCCTTCCAAGGCCAAGCGGCTGGAGGACCTGCTGCGGACCGCAGGAATCGAGAAGGTCAGCGGCGCCGGCTTGCTGGCAAGCTGCCTCGGCGTCGGAGCCTTCACAACGCTCGTTTTCTTCGCAGTGACCAGGTCCTGGCCGATCGCGGGCTGCTTTGGCCTGTTCGGCGGCTGGCTTCCCATGGCCATCGTGAAATGGCGCGCGCGGAAGCGCGCCGCTGTACTGCGCCAACTCTGGCCCGACGTCGTCGACCACTTGCGTTCGGCGATCCGGGCCGGTCTGTCGCTGCCGGAAGCCCTCATCCAGTTGGGCGACAAGGGTCCGGAGGAAATCCGTCACGTGTTTCGCGACTTTGGCTCTGACTACCGTTCCGGAGGGCAGTTCGATCCTTCCCTGACCAGGCTGAAAGACCGGCTGGCGGATCCCGTGGCCGACAGGATCGTCGAGGCCCTTCGGTTGACGAGGGAGGTGGGCGGCTCGGATCTCGGCCGCTTATTGGGCACCCTGGCGGAGTTTCTGCGGGAGAGTGCCCGCACCAGAAGCGAGCTGGAGGCCCGTCAATCCTGGACCGTCAACGCCGCCCGCCTCGCGGTG
>CALMVY010000216.1 GCA_937873245.1 uncultured Arthrobacter sp.
CCAGCGCCAGCCAGTCGCGCCACGGCGCGCGCGGTGCCTGGCCGGATGTTGCCCCGTTGGGCGTTGTCCCGGCGGCGTAGTTGCGGACGGCGCCGGTGCTGCTGCGGGTAATGGAAGTGTTGCTCATGCACTTAACTATACCGTCTGGACGGTACAGTTAAGAAACGAGACCGTAAGAAACACCTCCGCCGCGGGGGATGATAGGACGCATGGCCAGAAAACCCGTCGCCCGCGAAGCCGTCCTCGACGCGTTCGAAACCCTGCTGATCGAAGAGGGTGAACGTGCCGCCACGCTGGATGCAGTGGCCCGGCTGGCCGGCGTCTCCAAGGGCGGCCTGCTGTACCACTTCCCCAACAAGGAAGCGATGATTTCCGTCCTGCTGGAACGGCTGGACCGGCTGCTCGCCGAGGACCTCGCTGCCATGGCCGCCGCACCGGAAGGCGCTGCGGCGTACTTCATCAAGTCTTCGGTCTGGGCGGATACGCCATTGGACCGGGTCTTCGTCGCCGCCACCCGACTGGCCGAGGTGGCCCACCAGGAGACCCTGCGGCGCATGGCCGCAGTCCAGGCATCCTGGCTGGAACTGCTGGCGGCCGACGTCGGTCCCGCCATGGCGAAGCCGGTCCTCTATATGGGGGACGGCCTGTACTTCAATGCCATGCTGGCCCGCGGTCCAGGCGGGTCGCGCCCGGAAGTCGGCGCCGACGTCGAGAGTCTGCTCACCGCCCTCGGGCGGCTCCGCGGCTAAGAGTCTCTGTCGCGGCCCGACGGCGGGCCCGGCGCGTAACGCTCGCGCTGACCCGGTGGCTGGTTTGCGGACGCGGGCCGGGCGTAGGACAATGAGAGCTGTGACTGTTGTCACGCCAAGTTAATATGCCTTTGATCTGCGGCGGGAGAGTTCTGCTTGTAGGTACAAGCAGGCGCCGTAGGAGCAAACCCTCCCCAGGAATCTCTCAGGCCCATGTACCGCCGCGGCAAGGCAACTCTGGAAAGTAGCAGGCTGTCTGCATAGACATGCTGTGCTCACCGACGGTGCAAGCGGAGCCATGCGAGAGCACGGCTACGCGGAAACTCTCAGGTCCAATACAGAGCGGGGAGGAACCCGAATCAATGTGGCGTACCCTGCGCCGCCTTAGTTATGGAGTTCCTTGTGACTGTTACCTCAGCCTCCACGTCCTTCGTTGACCGGCACATCGGCGCCCGCCGTCAGTCCGACGTCGACGCCATGCTGAAGGCTGTCGGCTACGACACCGTCGACGCCCTCGTGGACACCGCCGTTCCGAAGGACATCCGGCAGGACTCCCCGCTCTCGCTCGGCGCAGCGCTCAGCGAGGTCGAGGTCCTGGCCGAGCTGCGCCAGCTGGCCGCCAAGAACAAGACCGCCGTCCAGATGATCGGCCAGGGCTACTACGACACCGTCACTCCGGCCGTCATCCGCCGGAACATCCTTGAGGCCCCGGCCTGGTACACCGCCTACACGCCATACCAGCCGGAGATCTCCCAGGGCCGGCTCGAGGCGCTGCTGAACTTCCAGACCATGGTCCAGGACCTCGTCGGCCTGCCGATCGCCAACGCCTCGCTGCTGGACGAAGCCACCGCCGTCGCCGAGGCCGTGCTGATGATGCGCCGGGCCAACAAGAACAAAACGGCGCACGACGGCAAGACCGTCCTCGACGCCGACTGCCTGCCGCAGACCATCGCGATCGTCAAGGGCCGCGCCGAGGCCCTCGGCTTCGAGGTGGAGGTCGCGGACCTCTCCAAGGGACTGCCCGACGGCGTCATCAACGGCGTCGTCCTGCAGCAGCCGGGCGTCTCCGGCCGCGTGTTCGACCACACCGCCGTCATTGCCGAGGCCAAGGAACGCGGCGCGCTCGTCACGGTCGCCGCGGACCTGCTGTCCCTGACCCTCATCACGGCGCCGGGGGAGCAGGGCGCCGACATCGCCGTCGGCTCCGCCCAGCGCTTCGGCGTCCCGCTGTTCTTCGGCGGCCCGCACGCCGCCTACATGGCGGTCCAGAAGGGCCTCGAGCGGTCCATGCCCGGCCGCTTGGTCGGCGTGTCCAAGGACAACGCCGGCGTCCCGGCCTACCGGCTGGCCCTGCAGACCCGCGAGCAGCACATCCGCCGCGAGAAGGCCACCTCCAACATCTGCACCGCGCAGGCGCTGCTGGCCATCGTGTCCTCGTTCTACGCCGTCTACCACGGCCCCGACGGCCTGAAGGCAATCGCCCAGACCGTCCACGGTCACGCCAAGTCCATCGCCGCCTCGCTCAAGGCCGCCGGCCTGGACGTGCTGCACACCTCCTTCTTCGACACCGTCACCGTCTCCGTGCCCGGCCGGGCCGCGGAAATCGTCGCCGCCGCCGAGGCCAAGGGCATCAACCTGCGCGGCATCGACGCCGACACCGTCGGCATCTCCACCGATGAAGCCACGACGGGGACAAACGTCGCCGACGTCGTCGCCGCCTTCGGGGCGACGGTGGTCGACTCAGTAGACGGTTTCGCCCTGGACTCCGCCGTCGAGCGCACGTCCGACTACCTCCAGCACCCGGTCTTCAACACCCACCGTTCCGAGACCCAGCTGCTGCGCTACATCCGCCGCCTCTCGGACCGCGACCTCGCCCTGGACCGCACCATGATCCCGCTGGGCTCCTGCACCATGAAGCTGAACGCCACGGCCGAGATGGAAGCCATTTCCTGGCCGGAGTTCGCCTCCATCCACCCGTTCGCCCCCGAGTCCCAGACCGCGGGCTGGCGCGAACTGATCGAGGACCTGGAAGCGCAGCTGACCGAGATTACCGGCTACGACCAGGTGTCCATCCAGCCCAACGCCGGATCCCAGGGCGAGCTCGCCGGCCTGCTGGCCATCCGCGGCTACCACCTCTCCCGCGGTGACGAGCAGCGCAATGTGTGCCTCATTCCCGCCTCAGCCCACGGCACCAACGCGGCCTCCGCGGTGCTCGCCGGCATGAAGGTCGTCGTCGTCGCCACCGCCACGGACGGCACGATCGACCACGCCGACCTGCGGGCCAAGATCGAGCTGCACAAGGACGCCCTGTCCTGCATCATGATCACGTACCCGTCCACCCACGGCGTGTACGACGCCGACGTCCGCGAGGTTTGCGACGCCATCCACGCCGCCGGCGGCCAGGTTTACATCGACGGCGCCAACCTCAACGCCCTCGTCGGACTGGCCCAGCCGGGCCTGTTCGGCGGCGACGTCTCGCACCTGAACCTGCACAAGACCTTCTGCATCCCGCACGGCGGCGGCGGACCGGGCGTCGGCCCGGTCGCGGCCAAGGCGCACCTGGCACCGTTCATGCCGGGCAACGCCGCCGATCCGGCCAACGGCGAAAGCGGCACCCCGATCTCCGCCTCCCGCTACGGCTCCGCCGGTGTGCTGCCGATCTCCTGGGCGTACGTGAAGCTCATGGGCGGCCAGGGCCTGACGGAGGCCACCAAGTCCGCCCTGCTCGCGGCCAACTACATCGCCTCCCGCCTGAACGACTTCTTCCCCGTGCTCTACACCGGCGAGGGGGGACTCGTGGCCCACGAGTGCATCCTGGACCTGCGCGAACTCACGGCCAAGACCGGCGTCACCGCCGAGGACGTGGCCAAGCGGCTCATCGACTACGGCTTCCACGCCCCCACCCTCGCGTTCCCGGTGGCCGGCACCCTGATGGTCGAACCCACGGAATCCGAGGACCTCGGCGAGATCGACCGGTTCATCACAGCGATGATCTCCATCCGCGCCGAGATCGACCAGGTGGCTCACGGCGACTTCACCGTGGAGCACAGCCCGTTGCGCAACTCCCCGCACACCGCGGCTGCTGTCATCAGCACCGACTGGACCCGGGAATACCCGCGTGAACAGGCCGTCTTCCCGGTCCACACGCTCAAGCAGGACAAGTACTTCCCGCCGGTCGGCCGGATCGACGGTGCTGCCGGTGACCGCAACCTGATCTGCTCCTGCCCTCCCCTCGAGGCCTTCGAAGAAGACACAGCAGTCCACTCCGACGACTCCGCCAACTCCACATCCAACAACTAGGGACAGCCAACGATGACTGAGAACTACACGGCACTTTACGAAGAGCACAAGAAGCTCGGCGCCTCCTTCACGGATTTCGGCGGCTGGCAGATGCCGCTGAAGTACAGCTCCGAACTCGCTGAGCACCACGCCGTCCGCAAGTCCGCGGGCCTGTTCGACCTCTCCCACATGGGCGAGGTGTGGGTGACCGGACCGGACGCCGCAGCCTTCCTCGACTACGCCCTGGTGGGCAAGATCTCCGCGATGGCGGTCGGCAAGGCCAAGTACTCGCTGATCTGCAATGAGGACGGCGGCATCATCGACGACCTCATCACCTACCGGCGTGATGACCAGAAGTTCCTCGTGGTCCCCAACGCGGGCAACGCCAAGGTCGTGGCCGCGGCCCTCGCCGAGCGGGCTGAAGACTTCAACGTCACCGTCGAGGACGCGTCCGCCGAGACCTCGCTGATCGCCGTGCAGGGCCCCAAGGCCCAGGAGATCCTGCTGCGCCTGGTCCCGGCCGCGCAGCACGAGCTCGTCACCGGCCTGAAGTACTACGCCGCCGTCGACGTCCCGTTCATGTTCGGCGGTACCAGCCAGGAACTCCTGCTGGCCCGCACCGGCTACACCGGTGAAGACGGCTTCGAGATCTTTGTCGCCAACGACGACGCCGCCGCGCTCTGGCAGGCGCTCGTCGCCATCGCCGAGGACGGCGAACTGACGCCCGCCGGCCTGGCGTCCCGCGACTCGCTCCGCCTCGAAGCTGGCATGCCGCTCTACGGCAACGAACTCTCCATCGACGGCGACCCGTACGCCGCCGGGCTGGGCCCGATCGTCGCGCTGTCCAAGGAAGGCGACTTCGTCGGCAAGGCCGCCCTGGCCGCCAAGAAGGAAGCCGGCGCCGGCGCCACCACGGGCCGAGCGAGACTTCGGCCACTGGATGGGATTCGATGCCGTGCACCATGCGGCTGGCCTCTTGCGGTTTGTAACCGAGCGAGATGAGCGCGCTGACCGCGTCGTTGACCGCGCCGCCTTGGTCAAACGCCTGCTGCTCGCTCGCCGTGGGCGTGTCGGATAACGGATACGCGCCGCCGGGCCAATCTTTTAGGCGATCGCGCATCTCCAGAATCAGGCGTTCGGCGGTCTTTTTACCGATGCCGGGCAGACGCGTGAGGCTGGCGCTGTCGTTGTTTTGCACGCAGCGTACAAAGCCCAGCGCCGACACGCCGGATAAAATCGCCAGCGCCAGCTTGGCGCCTACGCCGTTGATTTTAATCAAGGCGCGGAACAAGGCGCGCTCGGATTCATCGATAAAACCGAACAATAAATGCGCGTCGTCGCGCACCACGAGGTGGGTATGCAGG
>CALMVY010000217.1 GCA_937873245.1 uncultured Arthrobacter sp.
CTGACGGGAACCGACGAGCACTCGGTCAACATCCACGAGCGGGCCAAGGAGCTGGGCACGGACACCCGCGCGTTCGTGGACCAGATGGTCGCCCTGTTCCGGACCGCCGAGGACGCGCTGGGCATCGCCCCCGACCGCTTCATCGACGCCCTCCACCGCGTCGGCCACGCCCACTCTCACTCCCGAGCGACAAGTCGAAGCGCGTTCTGGAGTACGGCGTCGCCCGGGCGCGGGAGACGAACTCCTCGCCCCCTGTACTCAGGAGGGGAGAGGGGTGATTGGCGATCAATGGTTGAGCAGGAACTCGTTGCTGTTGATCAGGGCCCAGAGCAGGTCCTGCCACAGCGGGGTCAGGTCCTTCTCGTTGGGGTCGAGGATCTTGGCGAGGCGTTCCTTTTCCTTGGCGTTGGGCGAGCGGTTGAAGGCCGCCAGGTAGAGTTCCTCGGTGACGGCTTCGGGCTTGTCCTTGCCCGCGGCCACGGCCTGGGCGACCTGATTCTCGCTCATCGGCTGCTCCGTCCCTGGTCGCGTCAGCCCGCCTGGTCGGCGGGACGCTCGGCCAGGAACGCACCGTGCTGCCGCTGCTGGCCGGAGAGGTCTTCCAACTCGACGAGTACACCTCCGCGCTGACTTACATCCTGGCGTTCGGGTTGGCCAAAGCTGCCACCAATTACTTCGCCGGGACCCTTTCGGACCGTTACGGCCGCAAACCGGTGCTGGTCGCGGGCTGGCTCATTGCCCTCCCGGTCCCGGTCCTGCTGATCTTTGGGCCGTCCTGGGGCTGGATCGTCGCGGCCAATGTGGTGCTGGGCATCAGCCAGGGCCTGACCTGGTCCACCACGGTGATGATGAAAATGGACCTCGTCGGCCCCGAACGCCGCGGCCTGGCCATGGGACTGAACGAAGCAGCCGGCTACCTTGGCGTCGCCGGCACTGCCCTGGCCACCGGCTACATCGCCTCCACCTACGGGCTGCGTCCCGGACCCTTCCTGCTCGGCGCCGCCTTCATCGCCGTCGGCCTCGGCCTGTCCGTGCTGACCATCCGCGAAACACACCACCACGCCAAAGCCGAAGCAGCCACCCATGCCTCCAGTCACGGCCGAACCCGGGCCGGGCTCAGCAACAGGGACATCTTCACCCTGACCAGCTTCCGGGACAAATCGCTGTCCTCCGTCAGCCAGGCCGGGATGGTGAACAACCTCAACGACGGCCTCGCCTGGGGACTGTTCCCGGTCCTGTTCGCCGCCGCCGGGCTCAGCATCGAGCGCATCGGCATCCTCGCCGCCGTCTACCCGGCCGTTTGGGGCGCCGGGCAGCTGGTCACCGGTCCCCTCTCGGACCGCGTCGGGCGCAAACCACTGATCGTCGGTGGCATGCTCGTCCAAGCCGCTGCGCTGGGCATGGTCGCCGTCGGGAATGACTTTGAATTCTGGCTTGCCGCCGTCATCCTGCTCGGCGCCGGAACCGCCATGGTCTACCCCACCCTGCTCGCAGCGATCGGTGACGTCGCCCACCCCGAATGGCGGGCCAGGTCCGTGGGCATCTACCGGTTGTGGCGCGATGGCGGGTTCGCCGTCGGCGCCCTGCTCTCCGGCCTCCTCGCCGACGCCTACGGCATCCCCGCCGCCGTCATCACCGTCGCGGCCCTCACCGCGGCCTCCGGGGTCTGGGTGGCTCTCCGCATGCGAAGCTCCGAGCACGGGCCGGTCCCCTCCGGCCCTGCGCGTATTCTCTGATTCAGTGTCCGTGCACACCGCGCTGTGACTTCATCCACCGACCCGAAAGAGCTATGTCCTATTCACTGAAACGGTTTCCCCCGAGCCTGTACGCTCAAGGAACCAATCCCGATGCCCGGTTCAGCCTCGCGAATGAACGCACCTTCCTTGCCTGGATTCGTACGTCACTGGCCCTGATCGCCGCCGGGGTTGCCCTGGAAACGCTCGGACTCGACCTTCACCCCGGCCTCCGCCTGGCCGCATCAATTACGCTTATCATCGCCGGGATCGGCGCCCCCATCCAGGCCTGGTTCGGGTGGCTGCACATCGAGCGCGCCCTGAGGCTTGACATGCCGTTGCCCTCCGCCGCTCTGGCGTTCCCTATCGTCGTCGCTGTGTCCGCAGCCGGCGTCCTGATATTCCTCAGCGTCATTCTTGCCTGATGACCAATGATCCCGAGGACGCGATGGACCATACCGGCGGCCGCAGGGACCGGCCCTTCGACGCCGGCCTGCAGCTGGAAAGGAGCGCTCTTGCCTGGCGACGGACAGCGCTGGCACTGTCCGCCGCTTCCCTGGCGGCCCTGCGGATCATGCCAGATGTCCTGGGCGTGTGGGCACTTGTCCCCACCGGGACCGGCGCCGCGGCATCCGTCGCCGCCCTCTTTCTCGCACACCGGCGTTACCGCCGCATCCACACCGCCCTGACTTCATCAGAGACGTGGAGGGCCGGCCTCAGCGGAGGACGGCTGCCCGCCCTCATAGCAGGTGTGACGGTTCTTGGTGGGCTCACAGCGCTACTCGCCGCCACCCGTCTCGGCCAATTCCTGTCCCAATAACGGGAAATTGCTGCCGGTAAGCAGGCGCCCCTGGAAGCGGCCCCTTGCAGCAGCAATCACCCCCGAACCGGCTCAAGCCCCCGCCGCTAAAGCACGGACAACCGGGGATATTGACCAATTATGCGCCGCAGCTCCCCCGGGCATGATCTCTCACGTTTTCAGCGGGCGGTTCTGCGGACCCGCGGGGGGCAGGCCAGTTGTGCACTCGTGGGCCATGGCTGCCAGCTCGATGCCGTGCCCGGGTGCACGGAGGTTTCCTCGCTGCTGCTCATTGAGTGGATTCTTACTGGTGTGGCTGGTAACCACAGCCTTGAGCCCGTCCCGGAAGCCGTGCGGGTACTTCACCGTGGATCTCGAAAAATACGAAGCCAGA
>CALMVY010000218.1 GCA_937873245.1 uncultured Arthrobacter sp.
TCGGGAGAACCTCATGACCACCGATACAGACGCCGCCGGCACCAACCGCACGGGGGCTACCAGCCAGAAGGGACCGGGCGCGGGCGCGCCCGGCACGGCCGACGGCGCCGGGCCCCGCCGGGCAACGGCCGCCAAGCGCTCCACTGTGCCCGGCAAGCCAGGCCCGACCCGCCGGACGATCGTCGGCGCGGCCGCCGGGCTCGCCGGAATCGTACTCCTGGTCCTGCTGCCGTTGCTCAACCTGTCCCTGCCCGGAGTGCTGCCCGGGCCCACCTACACCCCGGGATCCCTGCAGCTGCTGGCCATGTGCATGCTGATGGCCGCCGCGGCCCTGACGTACCACCTGCTGCTCGGCGTCGCCGGGCTCCTCTCCTTCGGCCATGCCCTGTACTTCGGCGCCGGCGTCTACGGGTTGGCGATCATCCTGCAGAACCTGGACATCCCGTTGCTTCCGGCGATGGGCCTGACCCTGCTGGTCGTGATCGTGCTGGCACACGTGGTCGGCAGCATCAGCCTGCGCGTCAGCGGCATCCCCTTTGCCATGGTCACCCTCGCCTTCGCCCAGGCCGGATCGGTCATTGTGGGGCGCAACCCGGACGGCACCACAGGCGGTGACGAAGGCCTCTCGCTGCGCACCGACAACCTGCCCGATTTCCTCGTGGGCGTGGTCAATACCCGCAACCTCTACTGGCTGGCCCTGGCGGTGCTCGTGGCAGTGTTCATCGTGGTCACCTGGGTGCAGTCCTCCCGCGCCGGCCACGTCGCCGCCGCGGTGCGGGAGAACGAACTCCGCGTCCGCGTCCTGGGCCTGCAGCCGTACCTCGTGAAGCTGTTGATCTTCGTCGTGTCAGCCGTCCTGGTCAGCATCATCGGCATGGTGTTCCTGCTCCTGCAGAGCGGGGCCGTCCCGCGGGCCATCTCCGCCGACCTGACCATCACCCTGCTCGTTATGGTGGTCCTGGGCGGCGTCGGCTCGCGCTGGGGCGCCGTGATCGGCGGCGTTTTCTATACCATCCTGGACCAGCGCCTCACGACGCTCGCGAACTCCGACGCCATCGATGCGCTGCCGGACATCCTGCGGATACCGTTGTCTGAACCCTTGTTCATCCTGGGTACCTTGTTCATCCTTGTGGTGCTGTTTTTGCCGGGCGGCCTGACGGGCGCCGCCGAGCGGCTGGCTCGGCGCCGCAGCCGGCGCCTGCGGAGCACCCGTGAAGACGGCGCGGGACATGACCGGACAGAGGCGTCCCGCGAGATCCTGGAGGAATCGGCATGACACCCGCTGACGGACTGCACACCCTGGGCCGCTGGACCACCGACCGCAGCCACGCCACCCCGCATCGGATCGCTGTCGATGACCGCGGCTGCACGCTGAGCTACGGCGAGCTGGAACGCCGGGCAACGTCCCTGGCTGCCGGCCTGGCGGCTGCCGGCTATGTGACGGGGGACCGGATCGCCACCCTGACCGGCAACAGCTCGGATCACGTCGTGGTTTTCTTCGCCTGCGCCAAGGCGGGGCTGGTCCTCGTCCCGCTGTCCTGGCGGCTCTCACCCCGGGAACTCGCCGCGCAGCTTCAACTCGCCGACCCCCAGCTGCTGCTCGTCGAGGACGAACTGGATTCCCTCGCGGCCGGCGCGTGCGCGCTGTTGCCTCACCGGCCGCGGACCGCCGCCCTGGGCCCCGGCGGCGTCGAAAAATCCGTGCCTCCGCCATCCCGGATCCGGCCGGCACCCGTCGCGGGCGATGGCCGGCAGGACGTTCGGGGGCTTGAAACCGCCAAGGGAGTCCGCGACGACGACCCGCTCCTGATGATCTTCACGTCGGGCACCGAGGGGGCCAGCAAGGCCGCCGTGCTGACGCACGCCAACTGCTTCTGGACCAACCTCTCGCTGTCCCGGACGATGGATCTGGGCAGCACCGACGTGGTGCTGGCCGTGCTGCCGCAGTTCCACGTCGGCGGCTGGAATATCCAGCCGCTGCTGGCCTGGTGGACCGGGGCCACGGTGGTCCTGGAACGTGGCTTCGAACCGGGCCGGGTCCTGCAGCTGATCGCGGAGCGACGGGTCACGATGCTCATGGGCGTCCCCACCCAGTACCTGATGCTCGCCGAGCACCCCGACTTCGCCACCGCCGAGCTGGGCAGCCTCCGGCACGCCGTGGTGGGCGGGGCACCCATGCCGGCGGCACTGCTGCGCATCTGGCACCGCAGGGGGGTGGCGTTGAGCCAGGGCTACGGCCTGACTGAGGCATCGCCGAACGTGCTCTGCCTCGCCAACGAGGACGCTCTGCGGATGGTGGGATACTCGGGCAAACCGTACCCGCACGTCGCCGTCGCGGTGGCCGATCCGGTCACCGGGGAAATCCTCGAAGGTGCCGCCTCCGGGGAGCTGCTGGTGGGCGGACCGGGGGTCTTCGCGGGCTACTTCCGCGATCCCGCCGCGACTGCCGCCGTCCTCGCCGGGGACTGGCTGCGCACCGGCGACCTGGTGGAGCGCGACGCCGAGGGCTACATCAAAGTCGTGGACCGGCTCAAGGACATCTACATCTCCGGTGGCGAAAACGTGGCCCCGGCCGAGGTCGAGGCGGCGCTGCTGGCCCATCCGGCGGTGGCCCAGGCCGCCGTCGTCGGCGTGGCGGACGAACGCTGGGGCGAAACCGGCGTGGCATTTGTGGTGATCCGCCCCGGCATGGCCACGGATGAGCAGGAACTCCTGGAACACTGCGGGGCCCTGCTGGCGCGGTTCAAGGTTCCCGGACGGATCGAGACCGTGGGCGCGCTGCCGCGCACGGCGCTGAACAAGGTATTGCGCGCCCGGCTGCGGCAGCAGCTGGACGAGCATGGCCGGACGGGACGCCCCGACGGGCGCGGGCCCGCTGCCCGCCCCGGCGGCACGGCCGCGTCCCTGCCCCTTGACGGGAGCCGGAGGTGAGCGCCGTGCCGCGCACCGCGAGAGGCACCCGTACCCGGGCCAAGCTGCTCCAGGCTGCCGAAACGGTCTTCGCGTCCGTGGGCTACCACGAGGCCTCGATCGTGAAAATCACCGAGGAGGCCGGCGTCGGCCTGGGGACCTTCTACCTGTACTTCGAGGGAAAACAGACCATTTTCGACGAGGTGGTCGAGGATCTTAACCGGCGGGTCCGGCACGCCATGACCGACGCCGCCCGCTCTGCCGGCACCCGGCTTGAAGCCGAACGGGCCGGCTTCCGGGCCTTCTTCAAGTTCACGGCGGAACACCCCGCGCTGTACCGGATCATCCGGCAGGCCGAGTTCGTCTCGCCCGGGGCCCTGCGCCTGCACTACACCCGGATCGTCAACGGCTACATCGAAGGGCTCAAGGCCGCGCAGCTCAGCGGCGAAGTCCGGGACATGGATCCCACCGTGGCGGCCTGGGCGCTGATGGGCATCGGCGAGCTGATCGGCATGCGCTGGGTGCTGTGGGACGAGGAAGGGGCCGAGCCCGCGCAGGGCCCCCGGCCGGACGTCCCGGAGGAAGTCTTTGAGGAAATGATGCAGTTCATCGAACGCGCACTCGCCCCCGCACCGGGAGCCACGACGCGAAGCACCGCTACCGGCACCACCCCTACCCAGGAAGGGACAGCCCCGTGAACCAGGCAGCCAGCAACACAGCCGGCCACAATACAGCCAGCCACACAGCCCGCAACTCCACGTACCGGACCATGGAGGTCCCCGTCCGTGGCGGGACCCTGCATACCGCCCTCTGGGGCCCTGAGGACCCGGCCGCGCCGACCATCCTCGCGGTCCACGGGGTGACGGCGTCCCACAAGGCCTGGCCGAAGCTGGCCGAAGCCCTGCCGGACGTCAGAATCATTGCCCCGGACCTGCGGGGCCGGGGGCTCAGCAACTCGCTGCCCGCGCCGTACGGCATGCCCTCCCACGCCGAGGACCTCGCGGCCGTGCTGGCCGCGCTCAGCACCGGACCGGTGGTGGTGGTTGGCCATTCGATGGGTGCTTTCGTCTCCGTGGTGCTCGCGAACCTGTTCCCGCAGCGGGTGCGGTCCCTGGTGCTGGTCGACGGCGGTCTGCCGCTGCAGGTGCCCGCGGACCTCAGCGACGAGCAGATCGTCGCGGCGGTGCTGGGACCCGCGGCCGAGCGGCTGAACGCCGTCTTCCCCAGCCGGGAGGCCTACCGCAGCTACTGGAAGCAGCATCCGGCCTTCAGCGGGGACTGGAGCCCGCTGGTGGAGGACTACGTCGACTACGACCTCACCGGCGAGGAACCGGTGCTTCGGCCCGCCACCCGGTACCAGGCGATGGCGGACGACACCGCCGAACTGCGCCGCGGCCCCTCGCTCCTCAAGGCCCTGGACGAGCTCGCGGTGGAGACCCTGGTGCTGCGGGCGCCCCGCGGCCTGCTGGACGAACCCGGCGGCCTGTACGCACCCGGGTATCTGGATGCCTGGGCCGGCAAGCTGCCGGCGCTGACAGTGCGCGAGGTCCCGGACGTCAACCACTACACGATCATCATGGGCGCTGCGGGCGCCGCCGCCGTCGCGGACACCGTGCGGGAGGCGCTGGCGGTCGCGTAGCTGTCGGGTCTCTGCGTGAGCCACCCCCCGCCAAGTTTCTGGCTGGGGCCCTACGGCGCCGACTCGAGGATCCGGGTTTTCGGGGCGCCCTGGAGGGCGGGGGCAACGGCGGAGGAATTCCAGACGTTCGCCTGCAAGTTCGCGAGCAGCGCCTCCGCCTGGTCGCGGCTTTCGAAGTCGAGTTCGACCACCACGTAGTGCGGATCGTCCACCGGGCGGCTGATCCGGTGCGCGGTGACCCCCGACGCCGCCCGGTTCACCGGATCACGGTCGAACGCGGCCTTCCACATGCCAAAATCCTTGATCGCGTGCTCTATCTGCAACGTGTACATCGCCATCTGTCCTTCCGGCTGCTGTTTCCCGGGGTGTGCGGGGATGCTTCCAAGCTACGCGCGGCAGGGCAGTGCGCGGTACCCCAAACCTGGTGGGGGAGCGGCCGGGATCCGGCGGTCCGCCTAGCCGCCGGCGAACGGCGGCAGGACGTCGACGACGTCGTCGGGCTTCAGCGCCGCCGCGCGGTTCCGCACCGCCACCTCGTTGAGCAGGAAGCTGCTCCGGGACAGCAGGCGCGCCAGCGGCGGCGTCCCGGCCGGGGGTTCCGGGCGCTCCACGGCGAGGATGGCCTCCAGCAGCGAGCCGACCGTGGCGCCCGCGGGGAGGTCGAAGTGCTCCTCGTCGGCGCCGGCGGCAGCGCGCGCGGCAGCGAAGTAACGTACGTTCACGGGTGGTTCAGCCTCCGATGGCGCTCATGCTGCGGTCCGGCTGGACGAAGTCCGGGGCGTCCAGTCCGACGTGGTCCATGCCGTGGGCTTTGGGCTTGATCCACATGGCGTCCTGCCAGCGCTCTGCGAGCTGTTCGTCGCTGGCGCCCTCGCGGAGCAGCCCCAGCAGGTCCACTTCCTCGCGGGAGAACAGGCAGCTCATGATCTTGCCCTCGGCCGTGATGCGGGTGCGGCGGCAATCGGAACAGAACGGCTCGGTCACGGACGCGATGATCCCCACGGTTCCGAGCACCGGCCCGGTAGCTTCGGCCGTGCCGGGCACGCGGGCCCGGACCTCGAAGCGTTCGGCCGGGGCGCCGTCGCGGTCCCGCGGATCACTGCTGAGCACGTAGTCGACGGAGAGCAGCTCACGGATCTCCGCGGCGGTGATCATGTTCCGGCGGGTCCAGCCATGGTCGGCGTCGAGCGGCATCTGCTCGATGAAGCGCAGCTCGTAGCCGCGGTCCAGCGCCCAGGCCAGCAGGGCGGGGGACTCGGCGTCGTTGATGCCGCGCATCAGCACGGCGTTGAGCTTCACGGGGCCCAGGCCGGCGGCCCAGGCGGCGTCCACGCCGGCCAGGACTTTGTTCAGGAAGGGGCGGCGGGTCAGCTGGGTGAACGTTTCCTCATGGAGCGAGTCCAGCGAGACGTTGATCCGGGAGAGCCCGGCGGCCTTGAGCCCGGCAGCCTTCTTGTCCAGGCCGACGGCATTCGTGGTCATGGAAATCGGAAGGTCGGGGTGGGCATGGCGGAGGGCGGAAATGATGTCCATCAGATCGGCCCGGACCAGCGGTTCACCGCCGGTGAGCCGCAGTTCCCGCACGCCCAGCATGTCGACGCCGATCCGCACGATCCGGACGATTTCCTCCGCCGACATCACGGCCTGCTTGGACAGCCACTCCAGGCCCTCGGCGGGCATGCAGTAGGTGCAGCGCAGATTGCATTTGTCCGTCAGCGAGAGCCGCATGTCGGTGGCGCGGCGGCCGTAGCGGTCCACGAGGCCGGCGGGCATCCCGGCCGGGCGCCCGGGCACCTGCGCGCCGGAAGTGCCCGCGCCGGAACCGTCCTCCGCGCGGGGCTGGGGCATACCAAGCTGAACACTCATAAAGTCAGGCTACGCCACCTCGGCGCCGGCATCACTCCTGTTGGGCCCCGTATTGCGCTCCGCATTTTGCGTCGGCTTGTGCATCGGCCGGCAGCCGGTGCCGAGGGGGCCTGCGCGAACCTATGCTGGGAGCGTGAACACCTCCCAGCATGGGCCGCCGGGCACACTTCCAAACCCCGGCCCGCCAACCCCGGTTCCGCGCATGTCGGACCGGCAAGCGTCTGCCTGGGCGGCCGCGGCCGGAGTCGTGGCCGTTGGTACCGGGCTGGCGCTGGGGGAGCTCGCGGCAGGACTCGTGAGCCCCTCGCTCTCCCCGGTGACCGCTGTCGGTGGCGCCGTGATCGATGTGGTCCCGCCAGGGGTCAAGGACTGGGCTGTTGCGCTCTTCGGCACGGCGGACAAGGTCGCCCTGCTCGGCGGCATGGGGCTCGTGATCGCCGCCCTTGCCGCCCTGGCCGGAACCGCGGAGCTGCGGCGCCGCTTCGCCGGGGTGGCGATCATCGCCGTCTTCGGCGTGGCGGGCCTGGCCGCCGTCCTGGGCCGGAGCGAACTGACGCCGAATGCGATCCCTGTTCCCCTGCTCGCCGCCGTCGTGGGCATGGTCCTGTTGCGCTGGCTGATCCGGCGGCTGGAAGAGTGGCAAGCCGAGGCCGGAGTGCCGGTCGACGGCACAACGTCGCCGGCCGAAGACACAGTCCCACCGGCCGAAGACACAGTCCCGCCGGGCGGGCACAGTGTGCCCGCGCCGCAAGGACCTGCCCTCGCGGCGCAGCCTGCCTCCCGCCGCCGCTTCTTTCAGGTGCTCGGCGGAACGGCCGCCGTGGCCGCGCTCGCCGGCGTGCTCGCCGCTACGTTCCGGGGCGCCGCCGCCGTCGTGAGTGAACTGCGCAGCAAACTGGTGCTCCCCGCGCCGGCATCACCGGCTCCGCCGATCCCGGCCGGAGCTGAGGTCCGGCTGGACGGGGTGGGCCCGCTGGTGACCCCCAACAAGGACTTCTACCGGATCGACACCGCACTGCGCGTCCCGGTGCTGGACCCGGGCCAGTGGACCCTGAAGGTCACCGGGCTCGTGGAGCGGGAGGTCTCGCTGGACTTCGCCACGCTGCTGGCCAAACCCCTGGTCGAACGGCACGTCACCATCGCCTGCGTCTCCAACGAGGTGGGCGGTGACCTGATCGGCAACGCCCGCTGGCTCGGCTGGCCGGTCCGGGACCTGCTGGCCCTCGCCGGCCCGCAGGACGGCGCGGACATGGTGCTGTCCCGCAGCGCTGACGGCTGGACCGCCGGCACCCCGCTGGAGGTGCTGACGGACAACCGGGACGCGCTCCTGGCTGTCGGGATGAACGGTGAGCCGCTGCCCCTGGAGCACGGCTTTCCGGTCCGGCTCGTTGTCCCCGGTCTTTATGGCTACGTCTCGGCGACCAAGTGGGTCACGGAGCTCAAAGTGACGCGCTTCGCGGACGACGCCGGATACTGGACGCCCCGCGGCTGGAGCGAGCGGGGACCCATCAAGACCTCCTCCCGCATCGATGTGCCCCGGGACGGCCGTTCCGTCCCCGCGGGCATGGTCGCCTTCGGCGGGGTCGCCTGGGCCCAGCACACCGGGATCGGCCGGGTGGAGCTCAGGGTCAACCGCGGCGCATGGCAGCAGGCGGAGCTGGCCCCCGGGATCTCCAAGGACACCTGGTACCAGTGGAAGCTGGCCCTGCCGCTCACCCCCGGCCAGTATGAGGTCCAGGTCCGCGCCACGGACCTCAACGGCGCCCCGCAGGTGGAGGACCGCGCGCCAGTGGCGCCCAGCGGTGCCACCGGCCTCCACACGGTTAGAGTTGACGTGAAGTCCTAACAGGCCGGGCCATCACGCCCTGCCAGGGAGCCGGGCCAGGGAGCCGGACCGGCGAACCCAGTCCATGGCTCAAGACGAGGGGTCACCAACGCATGCACCGCACCCAGGCACGGCACGTCACCGTGGACGCGCACCGCGAGTCCGTCCGCCAGCTCCTGGCTCCGCTCCGCACCCCGGACCGGATTGAACGGCTCCCGCTCCTCGCGGCCCTGGGCCTGGGACTCGCGGCGGACGTGACGGCTCCGCTGGACCTGCCGCCCTTCGCGAATTCGCAGATGGACGGCTATGCCA
Organism: uncultured Arthrobacter sp.; assembly: GCA_937873245.1. Classification (GTDB taxonomy): domain Bacteria; phylum Actinomycetota; class Actinomycetes; order Actinomycetales; family Micrococcaceae; genus Arthrobacter. The sequence goes on from CALMVY010000218.1 coordinate 8,553, forward strand.
TCCGCAGCGCGGACGTGCCCGACGGCGGCACCGAACTGCGCGTAGTCGCTCCCGTTCCGGCCGGTGCCGCGCCGTCCGAACTGGACCCCGGGACGGCCGCGCCGATCATGACCGGCGCCATGATGCCGCCCGGGGCGGACGCCGTCGTCCCGATCGAGCAGGCCGTTCCCGATTCCTTCCCCGCACCCGGCGTCCCCGCCACGGTCCGGCTGCCCGCCGTCCCGGCAAGGAACTTCGTCCGCGACGCGGGCAGCGACATCCGGGCCGGGGAGCCGGCCCTCGCCGCCGGCACCTTCCTCGGACCCGGACAGCTGGGACTCCTGGCCGCCCTGGGATTCACCGAGGTGCCCGTCTACCGCGCGCTGCGGATCCTGCTGGTCACCACCGGCGACGAGGTGGTGGAGCCGGGCAGCCCGCTGGGTGCCGGCAAGATCTACGACTCCAACGCCACCTTGCTGGAATCTTCCATGCGCCAGGCCGGCCTCGACGTCACCCGGACCGGGATCTCCACGGACCGGCCGGAGGAACTCGCGGACCTGCTGCGCCGGCATGCGGCGGACGTGGACCTGATCGTCACCTCCGGCGGCGTCAGCCAGGGCGCGTACGAGGTGGTCCGGCAGGCGATGGCGGGCCACGACGTCGACTTCTTCGGCGTCGCGATGCAGCCCGGCGGCCCGCAGGGCATCGGAACCTTCGACGGCGTCCCCGTCCTCGGCTTCCCGGGGAACCCGGTCAGTTGCCTCGTCTCCTTCGAAATGTTCCTCCGGCCCGCGCTCGGAGACCTCTTCGGCTCGCCCGCACCCCGTCCGGTGGTCAGGGCCCGGCTGGCCGGGGCGCTGACGTCCCCGCCGGGCAAGCACCAGGTGCGGCGCGGCACGGTCCTCCCGGACGGTGCCGTCCGGCTGGAAGGCGGCGCCGGCTCGCACCTGGTCAGCGCCCTGGCGCACTCCAACGCCCTGATCCACGTGCCGGAAGGAATTGCCGCGCTCGCCGAGGGCGCCGAGGTGGAAGTATGGATGCTGTGAACGAAGCAGCAGACCCGCAGAACACGGACCCCCGGCGCCCGGCCCCCTTGAGCCCCGACGTGAGCCCCGACGAGCACGCGGGCCTGACCCACCTCCGGCAGGACGGCACGGCCCACATGGTGGACGTGTCCAACAAGGCGGAGAGCACCCGCGAGGCCACTGCCACCGCGACGGTCTGCAGCACCGCCGAGGTCCTGGCGCTCCTCGGCGCGGGAGACCTGCCCAAGGGCGATGCCCTCGCCGTCGCCCGGGTGGCCGGGATCATGGCCGCGAAAAGGACCGCAGAGCTGATCCCGCTGTGCCACCCGCTGCCGATCGCGAAGGTCACGGTTGACTTCGAGCTCGACACCACCACGGTCACCGTCTTCGCTACGGTCAAGACCCGCGGGCTTACCGGCGTCGAGATGGAAGCGCTGACAGCGGCCTCGGTGGCTGCCCTCAGCGTGTACGACATGATCAAGGCCGTGGACAAGCACGCGGTGCTGACCGACATCAAGGTGCTGGCCAAAAGCGGCGGCAAGAGCGGGGACTGGACAATATGAGCATGCCCGAACCACACCGGCACGGCGAAGCCACCGGCCGAAAGGCCGGCGTCGTGATCGCCTCCACCCGGGCGGCCGCAGGAATCTATGAGGACCTCACCGGCCCCGTCATCATCGACTGGCTCACCGAGCACGGCTTCGAGACCTACCCGGCCATGGTTGTCCCGGACGGCGAAGCGGTGGGCGCAGCCCTGCGCGCCCTGCTGACCCAGGCGCCGGCCGTCATCATCACCAGCGGCGGCACCGGACTCAGCCCCACCGACGCCACCCCGGAACAGACCCTGCCCCTGCTGGACCGCGAGATCCCCGGCATCATGGAAGGCATCCGCGGCGCCGGGACCGCCAAGACGCCGATGGCGATGCTCAGCCGGGGCCACGCCGGCGCGGCCGGCCAGACGTTCATCGTCAATCTCCCCGGATCCCCGAAGGGCGTGATGGACGGCCTCAGCGTGCTGGACCCGATCCTCGGACACCTCTGCGACCAGCTGGAGGGCAGCCATGGCCACTGAACACGCCTTTGAACCAGCCTTTGAAGTGGTCCACGCGGTGCTGAGCGCCGACCCCATCTCCGTGGACCAGGCCATCGCCGCCGTCGAATCGGACACCGCGGGCGCAGTGGTCAGCTTCAGCGGCGTGGTCAGGAACCACGACGGCGGCAAACCGGTCCAGCGGCTCAGCTACAGCGCGCATCCGACCGCGCACCAGGTGATGGCCGACGTCGTCGCAGGGCTCGTCGCCGAACAGGCAGCCGGGGGAGAACCCGCAGGGGCAGGCACCGGCACAGCCTCCGGAACCGGCGCCGAGACCGGCAGCGGCACAGCCCAGCCGGTGCGGATCTGGGTGGCGCACCGGATCGGGATGCTGGAAATCGGCGACCCCGCACTGGTCTGCGCCGTCTCCGCCGCGCACCGGGGCCAGGCCTTCGCCGTCTGCTCGGAACTGGTGGACCGGATCAAGGCCCAGGTTCCGATCTGGAAGGAACAGTTCTTCAGCGACGGCACGGTCGAGTGGGTGGGCGCGGGGGAATAGTCCCCCCACATCGCGGCGTCGGCGCCGCGCGCGCGCCGGGGCCTGTAGCGCGCGGCCTGTAACGCACGGCCCCCGGTTCAAGGCCGTCCCCGCCCGGGCGGTAGGGTTGATGGCATGACCGAACAACTCGCAGTCGCCGTGCTGGGCGCGAACGGGCGCATGGGCGCCGAAGCGGTGGCCGCCGTCGAGGCCGCCGCGGACCTGAAACTTGTCGCCGCGCTGGGCCGGAACGATTCCCTGGACGAGCTCGTCGACGCCGGAGCCCGGATCGTGGTGGACCTGACGGTCCCCGAGAGCACCGAGGCGAACGTCCGCTTCGCCGTCGAACACGGCATGCACGCCGTCGTGGGCACCACGGGCTGGGATGCGGAGAGGCTGGCCCGGCTCGAGGAACTCCTCGCCGGCCATCCCGGCGTGGGGGTCCTGATCGCGCCGAACTTCGCGCTCGGCTCCGTCCTTGCCTCCGCTTTCGCGGCCAAGGCCTCGCGCTACTTCGAATCGGTCGAAATCATCGAACTGCACCACCCGGACAAGGTGGACGCCCCGTCCGGAACTGCCGTGCGGACCGCGCAGCTGATCGCCGCCGAGCGGGCCGCCGCCGGCCTCCCGGCCAGCCCCGACGCCACCACGAGCGGGCTCCCCGGGGCACGCGGCTGCGACGTCGACGGCGTCCGCGTCCACAGCGTCCGGCTCCGCGGCCTGGTGGCGCACCAGGAAGTCCTGCTGGGCGGGGCGGGGGAGCAGCTGACGTTCCGGCACGACTCCTTCGACCGGGCCTCGTTTATGCCCGGCGTGCTGCTGGGGGTGCGCAACGTTGCGGCCCACCCGGGCCTCACCGTCGGCCTGGACGGCTACCTGGACCTGGGGCTCTGAGCGCCGTGGCCAACGTCCTGACCGCTTTCAAAGCCAACCGCACCAAGATCTGGGTCGGTGCCGTCACGCTCCTGCTGGTCTTCTACCTCGTGGTGGCCTTCCAGCGCGCGGTGTTGCTGATGACGGACCCCAACCCCGTGGCCAAGGCCATTGGCGTTGCGTACCTGCTCCTGCCGGTGATCGGCGCGTGGGCCCTGGTCCGCGAACTGCTCTTCGGCGCCCGGACCGAACGGCTGGCAAAAATCCTAGAAGCCGAAGGCGGGCTGCCGGAAGACAACCTGCCGCGCACCCCCGCGGGCCGGATCATCCGCGAGGCCGCGGACCGTGAATTCGACAAGTACCGTGCCGAGACCGAAGCCGCGCCGGACGACTGGCGCTCCTGGTTCCGGCTCAGCTGCGCCTATGACGCCGCGGGCGACCGCAAGCGGGCGCGCGCCTCGATGCGCGACGCCGTCCGGCTGTACCGCACGGGATCCCGCCAGGCCTGAGCCGCTTTTTTGGGGCCGTTCCTGTCCGTTCCTGGGGCAGTTACCGTACGCGGGCCGGCTGGTACCGGCCGAGCTGGTTGGCGGCATGGGCCACCCACTCCAGCGGCCCCCGCCACGCCAAAGCCGCAAAGATTCCGCCAAGGACCAGGATCGCCGCCGCCTGCAGCCAATAGACGCCCTCGACCGTCCACCCGGACGGCAGCGGCTGTCCATACAGCGAGGCCATCACGCACAAGTGGGCCGTGTAGAAGCTGAGGGTCATGGCGCCTGCACCCCGCAGCGGGAGCAAGATGTCCAGTCCGGATCCCTGGACCAGCCGGCCCAGAATCAGGAAAACGCCAACGACGGCGGCCGCCACCCCCGACGTGTGCAGCAGATCCAGCGTGGTGCCCGAATGCGGGGCGCTGGAGGCGAGCCACCAGGCGGAGCCGGTCTGGTCCACGCCGGCCAGGTTGACCTGCAGGAGGCTCTCCAGCGGATACGAGGGATTGAGCAGCGAAGCCTGCAGCGCCGCCCTGCCGCCCCAGTCCTCCATCATCACGATGCTGAGCCACTTGGCCAGGACCGCCACGGCAGATCCCACCGCGAGCAGCAGGACCGGGACTGCCGCCGAGGTGAGGGCCATCCGGCCGATCGCGAGGCCTATCAGCACATACGTGATCCATTGAAGGACGGGGTAGTAGCCGGTCAGGAAGAGGTCCCCGAGCAGCACGGCCGGCGTGGAAAGGTCCTCCCACATGGGGTTGTGGCCCAGCTGCAGGGGAGGTTCGGCGGTGAGCAGCCACGGCCGCAGCAGGAAGGCCACGGCCGGGCTGACCAAGGCCCAGCCGGCCGCCAGTACCAGCAGGTGTTTGACGTCCAGCCCCAGGAACGGCAGCACACAAAGGAACAGAACGGCGTAGTGGACCAGGATGATGGCGATGTTCACCTCGAGCCCGCCGAGGGAGAGCCCGACGGCGCCGATCACGAGTGCCCGGAGGGCGATGCCCCTGCGGGCCGCCCACAGTTGGGGGCCGTGGAGCGGCTGTTGTTTGCCGGTGGAGAGGGCCAGCCCGATTCCTGCAAGGAGGGCGAACAGGGCGGAAGCGCGGCCGGAAAACACCAGCCCCACCCAGGTGGGCGTGAGCTGGGCGTCGGACTCGAAGGTCGGGAAGACGTGCGTGGCCATCATGCCCAGGAGGGCCAGTCCGCGGGCGGCGTCGATGCCCGTCAGCCGCGCGCCCGCGATCTTGCCTGCTGAGGACCGGGAGGTGGAGGCTGTTCCGCGGGACGTCATCTTTCGATCGTCTCACGGCCGGCGCCGGTGAACTCAGGCCGCGGCGCGGATTGGGGATGTTCACAGGAGCTGCACAGCCCCTTGAATTCGAATATATGTTCGAATACCATGACGTTATGAACAACCGACCAGAACCAGCCTTCCCGCCGGACGCAACACCCGGTGTGCTGAAGGCGATGAGTCCCGGCGTCGTGGACTTCCTCTTCCGGCAACTCGTCGCCGGCGAGCCGGCGGAGGACGTCCAGTGGCGCAAGGAGGGGACCGCCCTGTCGGCGCAGGCGCCCGGCGCCGAACTCGCACGCCGGCTCGCCGAGACCGACCTCGTGGCGCTCACGCCCAGCGAACTCTTCGACTACGTCCGGGCGGCCCAGCGGCTCGCGGCGTGGGCCGAGGGCCTGCGGGAGGACGCCGTCAGCCGCTACTGCGCTACATCCGCCGGCGGGACTGCCCCGGCGGGGTAGGCCCCGCCTAGGATGGCACTGTGACCACAGCGCTGACGGTTTCCACCAGCCAGTACACGGCCCTCGACGGCGGAATTGCCGCCAACGTCCTGGAGCACATCCGCCTCATCGAAGACGCGGCCGACCACGGCGCCCGGCTGGTGGTCTTCCCCGAGCTTTCCCGGACCGGCTACGCCGCCGGCGAGGACCACCGGCTTGCCCTGCACCTCGGCGCGCGCGCCATGGACAACCGGATGTTCAGCGTGCTGGCCAACCTCGGCGGCAGCACCCAATTCGGCCCCTCGGCCGGCGGAAGCGGTTTCTGGGGACCGGACGGGCTGGTGATCCGGCAGGCCGCCGGGACGGGGACCGAGGTGGTGACCGCGACCCTGCGGCACGATGTCCTGGACCGCTACGACGACCAACGCGGGGCCGGGCGGCGCCCGGTGCCGGAACCCCGCAGGCCGCGCCGGGGGTGAGCTTCCCCGTCCGGGTTTGATCTTCGTCACGTCGCCGCCATTGTCCGATCATGCCGGGGACAGGGTAACGTTTTTCATATGGCTGACTCTCTCCCTCGCTCTTTCACGTTCGGATCCCTCGTGACCGCCATGGTTACGCCTTTCACTTCCGACGGTGAGGTCGATTACCAGCAGAACGCGGAGCTGGCCAATAAGCTCGTCGACGACGGCCACGATGCCCTCGTCATTTCCGGCACCACGGGGGAGACCTCCACGCTGGAAGACGATGAGAAGGAAAAGCTCTTCCGCGTCATCGTGGAAGCCGTGGGTGACCGCGCCAAGGTGATCGCCGGGACCGGCACCAACCACACCTCGCACTCGATCGAGATGGCCAAGCGCGCAGCCAAGGCCGGAGCCCACGGCCAGCTGATCGTCACCCCGTACTACAACAAGCCAAGCCAGGCCGGCATCCAGGCCCATATTGAAGCCGTCGCCGACGCCGCCGACCTTCCCGTGATGGTCTACGACATCCCCGGCCGCGCCTGCGTGCCGATCCTGCCCGAAACCATGATCCGGCTCGCTGAGCACCGGAACATTGTCGCGCTCAAGGACGCCAAAGCCGACTTCGCCGCCGTTACCCGGGTCCTCGCCAACACCGACCTCGACGTGTACTCCGGCGATGACGGGCTGACCCTCCCATGGATGGCAGCCGGGGCCGCCGGTCTCGTGAGCGTCTCCGCGCACGTCGCGACGCGGCAGTTCCGCGCCATGATCGATGCCGCACTTGCGGGCGACTTCGCCACCGCCCGCACCATACATTTCGAACTGGACCCCGTGGTCCGTGCAGTGATGACCCATATCCAGGGTGCTGTTGCTGCGAAGCAAGTTCTTAAGTGGCAGGGAGTCCTGCCCAACTCGGTTGTCCGTTTGCCCCTCGTGGAGCCGGACGAGTCCGAGATCGAAACCATCCGCGAGGACTTGGCGGAAGCCGGCATGGTCTTTTCCTGATCAGGTGTTGATCCTGATGAGGAAAGACCAGGCCGGTTGCCGCCTGGAAAGTAGTGCACTATGACCCAAACTGCCCTTCCCGGCCTTGTCACGCCGCCGAAACTGCTCAAGGACACCCTGCGGATCGTTCCGCTCGGCGGCCTGGGGGAGATCGGCCGCAACATGACCGTCTTCGAGATCGACGGCAAGCTGCTCATCGTCGACTGCGGCGTCCTCTTCCCGGAGGAAACCCAGCCCGGCGTCGACCTGATCCTGCCCGATTTCTCCTACATCGAGAACCGCCTCGATGACATCGTCGCCGTCGTCCTGACGCACGGCCACGAGGACCACATCGGCGCCGTCCCGTACCTGCTGCGCCTGCGCGCCGACATCCCCCTGGTGGGATCCCGGCTGACGCTCGCGCTCATCGAGGCGAAGCTGCTGGAACACCGGATCAAGCCGGTCACCCAGACCGTCACCGAGGGCCAGGTCCAGAAGTTCGGCCCGTTCGAATGCGAATTCGTGGCCGTCAACCACTCGATCCCTGACGCCCTGGCCGTGTTCCTCCGCACCTCCGGCGGCACGGTGCTGCACACCGGCGACTTCAAGATGGACCAGCTGCCCCTCGACGGCCGCATCACCGACCTCCGCCACTTCGCCAAGCTCGGCGAAGAGGGTGTGGACCTGTTCATGTCCGACTCCACGAACGCGGACGTGCCGGGCTTCACCACCGCCGAGAAGGAAATCGGACCCGTCCTGGACCGGCTCTTCGGCCAGGCCTCCAAGCGCCTGATCGTGGCGTCCTTCTCCTCGCACATGCACCGCGTCCAGCAGGTGCTCGACGCCGCCGCCAACCACAACCGCAAGGTTGCCTTCGTCGGCCGCTCAATGGTCCGCAACATGGCCATCGCGGAGAAGCTCGGCTACCTCGACGTGCCCCCGGGCATCCTGGTCGACATCAAGAACATCGACAACCTGCCGGACAACCGCGTGGTGCTGATGTCCACCGGTTCCCAGGGCGAGCCGATGGCAGCCCTGTCCCGCATGGCCAACGGTGACCACCGCGTCGTCGTCGGCAAGGGCGACACGGTCATCCTCGCCTCCAGCCTGATCCCGGGCAACGAGAACGCTGTCTTCCGCATCATCAACGGCCTGCTCAAGCTCGGCGCCGACGTCATCCACAAGGGCAACGCCAAGGTGCACGTCTCCGGCCACGCCGCCGCGGGCGAGCTGCTGTACTGCTACAACATCCTTGAGCCGCTCAACGCGATGCCGGTGCACGGCGAAACCCGCCACCTGATCGCCAACGGCAAGATCGCCCTGGACTCCGGTGTCCCCGAAGAGAGCATCCTCCTCGCGGACAACGGCACCGTCATCGACCTCCGCGACCACCAGGCCGACATCGTCGGCCAGGTCGAAGTCGGCTTCGTCTATGTCGACGGCTCCAGCGTCGGCGAAGTCACGGAAGCTGACCTCAAGGACCGCCAGACCCTCGGTGAC
>CALMVY010000219.1 GCA_937873245.1 uncultured Arthrobacter sp.
CGGCGCCGGGCGGATTGAGCCCGGTCCGCAGGTGCTGGCCGGCGCGCGAGGCCGCGTGCAGCGTCTTGTAGGTGGCCCGCTCCGCGTCGGTGCCAAGCTCCCGGAAGGAGCGGAGCACCTTGAGCCCAACGGCGACGACGACGGCGATTGCCGCTGCGATCACGGCGATGGCGGCGGCGGTGAACAGGGGAGAGTCGGGCATGGGCCCAGCGTATCGCGGCACCTGCCGGACAGGGCCGCAGGTTCCTCCTGTCTGCCGTTCAGGCGCTCTTTGAGCACCGCTAAGCGCAGCATCGGGACCGCTGAGCGACGCAGGGCACGGCGGATCTGGAATGTAAGCCGCATCACGGGGGACAGTGATTGCAGTCACATTGGCCGGAGGGCTGTTCGGAGCAGGCCAGGGCAGCCGGTGTGGACTCGCCAGTCTCAATGAGGAGGAACGATGGGTCACGAAGCCCAAGAAACGGACGCTGCGGCGGCCGTGGACTTCAAGGAAGTCCAGTCGACGGAGCGGTTCCAGGAACTGCGCAAACGTCACCGCAGCTTTGTCTTTCCGATGGCCATTGCATTCCTGCTCTGGTACTTCGCCTATGTCCTGTTGGCCGACTACGCGGTGGAGTTCATGTCCACCAAGGTCTGGGGCAACATCAACATCGGCCTGATCCTGGGACTGCTTCAGTTCGTGACCACGTTCGCCATCACCGGCTGGTACGTCAGCTACTCGAACCGGAGGCTGGACCCCATCGCCGCCGAGATCCGCCAGGAGATCGAAGGCCACGAGTTCGACAAGCACGGCAATCCAGTGAGCGGATCGGCAAAATGACAACAATGATGGTTCCCGCGGTCAACGTTGCCGCCCTCAAAGACACCACCCTGCTGAACATGGGCATCTTCGCCCTGTTCGTGGCGGTCACCATGGTGATCGTCTTCCGCGCCAGCCGCAACAACAAGACGGCCGCCGACTACTACGCGGCCGGCCGTTCGTTCACCGGTTCGCAGAACGGCACCGCCATCGCCGGCGACTACCTGTCCGCTGCCTCGTTCCTGGGCATCACCGGGGCCATCGCCATCAACGGCTACGACGGCTTCATGTATTCCATCGGCTTCCTCGTCGCCTGGCTCGTCGCCCTGCTGCTCGTCGCCGAGCTCCTGCGCAACACGGGCAAGTTCACCATGGCCGATGTGCTCTCCTTCCGGCTCAAGCAGCGCCCCGTGCGCATTGCCGCCGCGATCTCCACCCTTGCGGTCTGCTTCTTCTATCTGCTGGCCCAGATGGCCGGCGCCGGCAGCCTGATCTCCCTGCTGCTGGGCATCAGTGACTGGGGCGGGCAGGCGCTGGTGATCATCGTCGTCGGCGCCCTCATGATCATGTACGTCCTGATCGGCGGCATGAAGGGCACCACCTGGGTCCAGATCATCAAGGCCATCCTGCTGATCGCCGGCGCCGCGGTCATGACCTTCTGGGTCCTGGCCATCTACGGCTTCAACCTTTCCGCCCTGCTCGGCGGAGCGGTGGAAACCGCCGGCAACCCGGCCATCCTCAACCCGGGACTGCAGTACGGCAAGACCGAGACGTCCAAGCTCGACTTCCTGTCCCTTGGCCTGGCGCTGGTCCTCGGAACCGCGGCCCTGCCGCACGTGCTGATGCGCTTCTACACGGTCCCGACCGCGAAGGAAGCCCGCAAGTCCGTGGTCTGGTCCATCTGGCTGATCGGCCTGTTCTACCTGTTCACGCTGGTTCTCGGCTACGGTGCCGCTGCGCTGGTGGGTGCTGAGACCATCAAGGCCGCCCCGGGCGGCGTCAACTCGGCCGCCCCGCTGCTCGCGTTCCACCTCGGCGGACCGCTGCTGCTCGGCTTCATCTCGGCGGTGGCCTTCGCGACCATCCTGGCCGTCGTCGCCGGCCTCACCATCACCGCTGCGGCCTCGTTCGCCCACGACATCTACGCCAACGTCCTGGCCAAGGGCAAGGCCGACCCCGACACCGAGGTCAAGGTGGCGCGGAAGACCGTAGTTGTGATTGGTGTGCTGGCCATCATCGGCGGCATCTTCGCCAACGGGCAGAACGTCGCGTTCCTCGTGGCGCTGGCCTTCGCCGTGGCCGCCTCGGCCAACCTGCCCACCATCCTGTACTCGCTGTTCTGGCGCCGCTTCACCACCCAGGGCGCCCTCTGGAGCATGTACGGCGGCCTGGGCTCGGCGATCATCCTGATCGCGCTGTCCCCGGTGGTTTCCGGTGCCAAGACGTCCATGATCCCGGGCGCCAACTTCGCGATCTTCCCGCTCAGCAACCCCGGCATCGTCTCCATTCCGCTCGCGTTCTTCCTGGGCTGGCTGGGCACGGTGCTGGACAAGAAGCTGGAAGACACCACCAAGCAGGCCGAAATGGAAGTCCGTTCCCTGACGGGGGTGGGCGCCGAAAAGGCCACCAACCACTAAGCACCACCCGCTGGTGAACTGCACCGGCTGACATACGGCAGGAGCCCCCATGCAACCGCATGGGGGCTCCTGCTGTTCGCCAGGGGTCCGGGGTTCAGAATCCGCCGCCGGGCCTGTCCGGCGGAACCGTCAGCCTTCGGCGGAGCCGCGTTCCAGCAGAGGCTGGACCCGGAACGGGATCATCTCGCTCATGGCCAGCGCGGTGTCCGTCCGGTCCACGCCGTCGCAGGCCAGGATTTTGCCGTTGATCCGGAAAAGGTCCTCGGCGTCGAGCGCCACCACCCGCAACAGCAGGTCCGCCGAGCCGGTCAGGCCGTAGCCCTCCAGGATCTCCGGAATGTCGGCCAGTTCCACCGCCAGCTGGCCAAGCTTCTGCTGCTGGACGTGCACCGAGATAAAGGCCATCAGCGGGTAGCCCAGCGAGGCCGGGTTGATGCGCCGCTCAAAGGACAGGAAGACGTGCTTCTTCTCCAGCTGGGCCATCCGGGCCTGCACCGTATTCCGCGACAAGCCCAGCTTTTGGGCCAGCGCCACGACGGTCCGCCGGGGGTCCCGGGCCATGGCCGAAAGCAGGCGGGTGTCGGTGCCATCCAAGGGTTGCATAATGCGCAAGATTAGCACGGTGCTGAGGTCCTGATCAGTGCATAATGCTCAACTTTTCCCCGGGTGGTTGTACCCAATGGCCATTGTGAGTAGGGTCACAACTATCCGGGGCAACGGCGCCCGGGCGGCCGGTGCGCGCCGGGATCACGAGTCCTGCGCACAACGGTCAGACGACGTCAGAAGGTGCGGACAACTGTGTTTACCGACGACGCGGGCAAGGGCGGCATTTCCGCCGGGGGCCCCGGGAACAGTGCAGAATCAAACAGGCGGACGGGCGGGGATCTCGTCCAACTCATCACCCCCGGGGGTGAACGCGTCAGCCATCCGGAGTTCGATCCCTGGGTCCAGGACGTCAGTGACGAACAGCTTGGCGCACTTTACGAAGACATGGTGGTCATCCGCCGGATCGATGCCGAGGCCACCGCCCTGCAGCGCCAGGGTGAACTCGCCCTCTGGCCGCCGCTGCTGGGCCAGGAAGCCTCCCAGATCGGCTCGGCCCGGGCCCTGCGTGACGACGATTTCGTCTTCCCCAGCTACCGCGACAACGGCGTCGCCTACTGCCGCGGGGTCAACCCCGAGGACATCGTCAAGGCCTGGCGGGGCAACGCCCTGGCCGGCTGGGACCCCTACACCGTCAATGTCGCCACGCAGCAGATCATCATCGGCGCCCAGACGCTGCACGCCACCGGCTATGCGATGGGCATCCAGAACGACGGCGCCGACTCCGTCGCCGTGGCCTACTTCGGCGACGGCGCCACCAGCGAGGGCGATGTCAACGAGGCCCTGGTGTTCGCCGCCAGCTTCCAGTCCCCGGTGGTCTTCTTCTGCCAGAACAACCACTGGGCCATCTCCGAGCCCGTCCGGCTGCAGTCCCACATCCAGATCGCGGACCGCGCCGCCGGCTTCGGCATCCCCAGCATGCGGGTGGACGGCAACGACGTCCTGGCCGTGATGGCCGCAACCCGCATCGCCATCGACCGTGCCCGCCGCGGCGGCGGCCCCAGCTTCATCGAGGCCGTCACCTACCGCATGGGCCCGCACACGACGGCGGATGACCCCACCCGCTACCGCGACGCCAACGAGCTCGAGGACTGGGCCGCCAAGGACCCGATCGCCCGGCTGAAGTCGCTGCTGGAACGCAAGGGCCTCCCCACCGAGGACCTCGAAGCCACGGTCGCCGCCAAGGCGGACGCCGTCGCGAAGGCACTGCGGGCGGGCACCATCAACATGCCCGAGCCGGCGCCGATGGACATTTTCAAGCACGTCTACAGCACGCCCAATTCCTCGCTGGACCGCCAGCAGGACCACTATTCCCGTTACCTGGCTTCCTTCGGCGATCCCGCAGAAGCCGCTTCTGAAGAAGGTGCACGCTGATGACGAAGATGACCTTCGCCCGAGCCATCAATTCGGGCCTGCGCAAATCCCTTGAGAACGATCCCAAGGTGATCCTCATGGGCGAGGACATCGGCGCCCTCGGCGGTGTTTTCCGCGTCACCGACGGCCTGCAGAAGGACTTCGGCAAGCACCGCGTCGTGGACACCCCGCTCGCCGAATCCGGAATCATGGGCACCGCCGTCGGACTCGCGTACCGCGGCTACCGCCCGGTGGTGGAGATCCAGTTCGACGGTTTCATCTACCCGGCATTCGACCAGATCGTCAGCCAGGTCGCCAAGATGCACTACCGCACCCAGGGCGCCGTCAAGATGCCCATCACCATCCGCGTGCCCTTCGGAGGCGGCATTGGCTCCCCGGAACACCACTCGGAGTCACCCGAGGCCTACTTCACCCACACCTCGGGGCTGCGCGTCGTCAGCGTGTCCGACCCGCAGGACGCCTACACGATGATCCAGCAGGCCATCGCCTCGGATGATCCGGTGCTGTACTTCGAACCCAAGCGCCGCTATCACGACAAGGGCGAGGTGGACGAGACCCTTGACCTCAGCGCCGCCCTGTCCCTCGAGGAGGCCCGTGTGGTCACCGAAGGCAAGGACGTGACGCTCGTGGCCTACGGCCCGCTCGTCAAGACCGCCAGGGACGCTGCCCTCGCCGCCGCGGACGAGGGTGTGTCGGTCGAGGTCATCGACCTGCGCTCGCTCGCCCCGCTGGACTTCGCGACGCTGGAGGCCTCGGTCCGGAAGACCGGCCGGCTCGTCATCACGCATGAAGCCTCCCAGACCGGCGGCATCGGCGCCGAGGTCGCCGCCAGCATTACCGAACGCTGCTTCTACCACCTCGAGGCCGCCCCGGTCCGGGTCACCGGCTTCGACGTCCCGTACCCGTACTCAAAGCTTGAAATGCACCACCTCCCGGGTCTGGACCGGATCCTGGACGGCGTCGACCGTGCCCTGGGCCGCCCCAACTCCCTGAGCGGGCTGGAAGGATGAGCGCCACCATGATCAAGGAATTCAGGCTGCCGGACCTCGGCGAGGGTCTCACCGAATCGGAAATCGTCGCGTGGAAGGTCGCGGTGGGGGATACCGTCGCGCTCAACCAGATCATCGCGGAGGTGGAAACGGCCAAGGCCGTCGTCGAGCTTCCGTCGCCGTTCGCCGGTGTGGTCGCTGCCCTGCACGAACAGCCCGGCACCGTCGTCGAGGTCGGCAAGCCGATCGTTTCCTTCGAAGTGGAGGGCGACGACGGCGGTCCCGCCGCCGGTTCCGGAACTGCCGGAGGTGCCGGTGCGGACGCGCCCGCCAAGCGCGAACCGAACCTCGTGGGCTACGGCGCTGTCCTGGAGAATTCCGGCCGCCCGGCCCGCCGCGCCCGCAGCTTCGCCGCACCGGCAGTTTCCGTCACCGCGCCGGCCCCCGTGGTTGCGCCGGTCGCGCCCGCCCCGGCGGTGGAGCCCGCCGCGGCACCGGCCGCCGCGCCGCAGTCCGGGGAACGCCCGCAGTCCGGGGAACGCCCGCGGTCCACCCCGCCGGTACGCAAGCTGGCCAAGGATCTCGGCGTCGACCTCGCGGCCGTTACCGGCACGGGGGAGTTTGGGCTCATCACCCGCGACGACGTCCGCAACTTCGTCGGCGGGGGAGACCTGCCGGTGGCACCCCGGGACCTGGCCGGCGTGTCCACGCACGCTCCGGCCCCGGCACAGGGCGAACGGGAAACCCGTACGCCCATCAAAGGCGTGCGGAAGTTCACCGCCGCCGCCATGGTCTCCAGCGCCTTCACCGCGCCGCACGTCACGGAATTCCTGACCATCGACGTCACTCCGACCATGGAACTGCTGGCAAAGCTCAAGGCCAGCCGCGCGTTTGCCGGCTACAAGCTGACGCCGCTGACCATCGTTTCCAAGGCCGTGCTCATCGCCCTGCGCAACCACCCCACGCTCAACACGCGCTGGGATGAGGCCAAACAGGAGATCGTCCAGTACAACTACGTGAACCTGGGCATCGCGGCCGCCACTCCGCGCGGCCTCACCGTGCCGAACATCAAGGACGCCGACCGGATGTCCCTGCTGGAGCTGTCCACGGCGCTGACCGAACTGACGGACACGGCGCGCGCCGGCAAGACCGCTCCGGCGGAGCTTTCGGGCGGCACCATCTCCATCACCAACATCGGCGTCTTCGGCATCGATGCGGGCACCCCGATCCTGAACCCGGGCGAGGCCGCCATCCTGGCCCTCGGTGCCGTACGGAAGATGCCGTGGGAGTACCAGGACGAGGTGGCGCTGCGCCAGGTCATGACGCTCAGCCTGTCCTTCGACCACCGCCTGGTCGACGGCGAGCAGGGCTCACGCTTCCTGCAGGACCTCGGCGCCATGCTGTCCGATCCGGGCATGGCCCTCGCCATGGTCTAGCAGGCCCAAGCTCAGAGCTGCCGGCTGCCCCCTTTCCCGGGGGCGGCCGGCAGCGCTGTTTGCGGCCGGGTTTTGTGGAGGGTGTCTGCCGTCCGGGGGCACTTTGAAGCCAAAGCCCGACGTCGGCGCCCTAGTTGGCGGCGTGTCCGCGCCAATGTGCCCCCGGACCGCCGGCGGCGTGAGCCACGGAAGGGAACGGCTGCGCCTGCGCCTGCGCCGGTCAGTTGAGCGGGGCGGGAACGGCCGGGGCCATCAGGGCCGACAGCGCCATGCTCTGCAGCAAGGGCCGGGCCCGCTTGACCGCGATCCGGCGCCCGTGGCTGCGGACCGAGTGCGGGGTGGAGTTGATCAGGCCGAATGTGGCGTGGGCGCGCATGCGGAGTTCGGCATCCTCGGTGTCGGTGTGCAGCCCGGCCAGGACGTCGACCCAGAGCTCCACATAGTTCCTTTGCAGCGTGCGGACCTCGGCCTGGTCGTCGTCGGCGAGGTTGCTGAAGTCCTGGTCCTGCACCCGGATGACATCGGGATTGCTGAGCGCGAAGTCCACATGGAATTCGACCAGCCGGCGCAGTGCAATGGCGGCGTCGTCGGAATCGGCAATGACGCGCCGGCCGCCGTCGAGGAGTTCCTGGCTGACGCTGAGCAGCAGTGCCCCCAGGACGGCCTGCTTGCCGGCGAAGTGCCGGTAGACGGCCGGGCCGCTGACACCGGCGGCGGCGCCGAGATCCTCCAGGGACACGCGGTTGAACCCGTCGACGGCGAACAGGGCGGCCGCCGAGGTCAGCAGCGCCTGCCGGCGGTTCTCCTTGGCCTGGCCGCGCTGGGTGGTCGGCGGCACGGTCGTCGCAGGTTGCGCGCCGGTGTGGCTCGTCTGGCTGGGTTCGGTCACCGGCACATCCCTCATCTCAAAAATCAGCTCCCCGCGCGGTGCGGTTCCGGGCACTGTGTTGGACATCACAGTTAATAGAGACTAACCTAAATCTCAGTTATGCGGTACTAACCGAAGTGGCTGGGACGGGCGCAGTTCAGGTCCCCAGCATGAAGGCCCAGAACGGAAGCAGTCAATGGAGACAATCGCCAGCCAGGTGGACGCCACGAGCGCCGCCTTCGCCGCGAACCGCGAGGCCCAGCTGGGGCTGGCCCGCGAGCTGAAGGAGCGCCTCGCCATGGCAGCACTGGGCGGGCCGGAAAAGTCCCGGGAACGCCATGTGGCCCGCGGCAAACTCCTCCCGCGCGAACGCATCGACCAGCTGCTGGATGACGGCAGCCCGTTCCTGGAAATCGCGCCGCTGGCCGCCAACGGCATGTACAACGACGATTCGCCCGGCGCCGGCGTTATTGCCGGGATCGGGCTGGTCCACGGCCGCCAGGTGCTGGTCATCTCCAACGACGCCACGGTCAAGGGCGGGACCTATTACCCGATGACAGTGAAGAAGCACCTCCGGGCCCAGGAAATCGCGCTGGAGAACCGGCTGCCCTGCATCTACCTGGTGGACTCGGGCGGGGCCTTCCTGCCCAAACAGGACGAGGTCTTCCCGGACAAGGAACACTTCGGCCGGATCTTCTTCAACCAGGCCAAGATGTCCGCGGCGAAGATCCCGCAGATCGCGTCGGTGATGGGCTCGTGCACGGCCGGCGGCGCCTACGTTCCCGCGATGAGCGACGAGACCGTGATCGTCCGCAACCAGGGCACCATTTTCCTGGGCGGCCCGCCGCTGGTGAAGGCCGCGATCGGCGAGATCGTCACGGCCGAGGAGCTCGGCGGCGGCGACGTGCACTCGAAGATCTCCGGAGTCACGGACCACCTGGCCGAGAACGATGAGCATGCCCTCCAGATCGTCCGGGACATCGTCTCCACTTTGCCGAAGCCGGCGGCCCCCGCCTGGGACATCGACACCGTCGTCGAACCCCTGGCGGATCCCGAGGAGCTCTACGGCGCTGTCCCCACGGACGTCAACGCCCAGTACGACGTCCGCGAGGTCATCGCCCGGCTGGTGGACGGCAGCCGCTTCCACGAATTCAAGAAGAACTACGGCACCACCCTGGTCACCGGCTTCGCAAAGCTGCACGGCCACCCCGTCGGGATCGTGGCCAACAACGGCGTGCTGTTCAGCGAATCCTCGCTCAAGGGAGCCCACTTCATCGAGCTCTGCGACCAGCGCGGCATCCCGCTGATCTTCCTGCAGAACCTCTCGGGCTTTATGGTCGGCAAGGACTACGAGCAGGGCGGCATCGCCAAGAACGGCGCCAAGATGGTCACCGCCGTCGCCACCGCGCGCGTTCCCAAGCTGACCGTCGTCATCGGCGGGTCCTTCGGCGCCGGCAACTACTCCATGTGCGGCCGGGCCTACTCGCCGCGGTTCCTGTGGATGTGGCCGGCCTCCCGGATCTCGGTGATGGGCGGCAACCAGGCCTCCAGCGTGCTCGCCACCGTCAAGCGGGACCAGTACGAGGCCCGCGGCGAGGAATGGTCCGCCGCGGACGAGGAAGCCTTCAAGGCCCCGATCAAACAGCAGTACGAGGACCAGGGCAGCCCCTACTACTCCACCGCCCGCCTCTGGGACGACGGCGTGATCGACCCCGCGGACACCCGCACCGTCCTGGGACTGGCGCTCGACGTCGTCTCCCGCGCCCCGCTGCCGGAGACCTCCTTCGGCCTTTTCCGGATGTGAGCCAGCCATGAATCTTTCTTCGTCGACTATTTCAACACCCACGAAGCCGCTCTTCGGCACCGTGCTCGTCGCGAACCGTGGCGAGATCGCCTGCCGCGTGATCCGCACCCTGCGGGCGCTGGGCATCCGTTCGGTCGCCGTCTATTCCGACGCCGACGCCGGAGCCCGGCACGTGCGCGAGGCCGACGTCGCCGTGCGGATCGGCCCCGCCGCGGCGGCCGAAAGCTACCTCAAGATCGAGGCCATCGTCCAGGCCTGCCGCGACACCGGTGCCGAGGCCGTGCACCCGGGCTACGGCTTCCTGAGCGAGAACGTCGACTTCGCCCGCGCCCTGGAGAAAGCGGAGATCACGTTTATCGGCCCCGGCGTCGAATCCCTCAACGTCATGGGCGACAAGATCCGCTCCAAGAACCACGTCACCGGCTACGGCGTTCCCGTGGTTCCGGGCATCGCCGAACCCGGCATGACGGACGCCCAGCTGATCGAGGCCGCGGCCGGCGTCGGCTTCCCGCTGCTGATCAAGCCCTCCGCCGGCGGCGGCGGGAAGGGTATGCACATCGTCGAACGCCCCGAGGACCTGGAAGCCACCCTGGCCACCGCCCGCCGGGTCGCGGCCAGCGCCTTCGGCGACGACACCCTGTTCCTGGAACGGCTCGTACTTACGCCGCGGCACATCGAGGTCCAGGTCCTCGCGGACAACCACGGCAACGTCATCCATCTGGGGGAGCGCGAGTGCTCGCTGCAGCGCCGGCACCAGAAAGGCATCGAGGAGGCGCCTTC
>CALMVY010000220.1 GCA_937873245.1 uncultured Arthrobacter sp.
TGACCAGAGCCTGGTCTACCACGCGCAGCGTTCCTACTACGAGGCGCTGCTCCGCGCCGGCGTCAGGATCTACCTGTACCGGGCGCCGCAGGTGCTGCACTCGAAGCACTTCACCATCGATGAGGAGGTTGCGGTGATCGGCTCCAGCAACATGGATGTCCGTTCCTTCAGCCTGAACATGGAAGTATCCGTGCTGGTGCATGGACGCGGTTTTGTGGACTCAATTCGTGCGGTCGAAGACCAGTACCGGGCGAACAGCCTGGAGCTGCAGCTTGAGGACTGGCTCCGCCGGCCGGTAGCCCAAAAAGCGTTCGACAACCTGGCACGCCTGACTGCGTCCCTGCAATAGCCCGACGGCGGGCCGGCCGGGGAGTCGACAGTGCCTATTTAGCGGCGTCGCGTCAGGATTCGGGCCAGTTCCGGGAATTGCTGAAGCCGCAGCCCTGGCGGCTGCATTGCCGGGCACTCACGCGCCAGTCGGGCTGGCTGGAAGTAATCGGGCGTTCGTCCTTCCAGATTGGAATGACCCGCGAGCCGCACTCCCGGCAAGGCGGCTCCACATGCGCGCGCCGTTGCGCTTTGTTCATAATTTCCCCCAAGGAACTTTGCCGATCCAGCTTTAACTCTAACGAGTGTACAAATTATGTCCAGCCGGCATGCGACCCGGAAGTGAGCAAGCGAGGGCGCGGCGCCAAGACTTGATCCGACGGCCATCGCCGGCGGGGAATACTGGAGCAGTCCAGTCTGTTGAATACCTATCCGAGCAATCCGAAGAAGAGAGAATCACCCCAGTGGCAACCGATTACGATGAAGTTCGTTCCGACGTCAAGGAATCGCAGGACAGGTCCTTGGAGGCCCTGCAGTCAGCGAACGCCCCAGACGCCCGCAGCGTGGTGCGTGAGTTGGATGAGGCGGATTCGCTGGACGGTTCCATGGTTCCGGGCGGGGAAATCGTTGCCGAGGAACTGACCGTCCAGGTCATCCCACAGGCAGAGGACGAATTTACCTGCTACTCCTGTTTCCTGGTCCGGCACCGCTCCCAGATCGCCCGCGAAAAGAACGGTCACGCCTACTGCGTTGACTGCGAAGGCTAGGGCGTTGCCGCGGACCGGACGGGGCCTGTGACGGAGCCACCGCCAGCACTACAATCGGCGCATGACTGTCCTGGACTGGCTGCTGGATTCTGATCCGTCGATTCGATGGCAGGCGCTGCGGGACCTTTCCGGCGCCCCTGCCGACGTCGTTGCCGCCGAGCGTCGGCGGGTGGCAACCGAGGGGTGGGGCGCCCGGCTGCTGGCCTTGCGCGGTGAGGACGGGCAGTGGGCAGGCGGAGCGTACTTCCCCGCTCGAGGCGGCGATTCCGGCGTCGGACCTTCAGATGACGCTGAGGCTCCGGACAGCCCGACGGAATCCGCCGGGCATGACGCGCCCGACGACGGGAGCCAGCCGTGGACCGCCACCACGTACAGCCTCCTGCAGCTGCGTGACTTCGGCGTCGACCCGGAGAGCGACCAGATGCGCCGGACCGTGGCGCTGGTGCGGGACAACTGCCGTTGGGAGGAGGGCGGCCAGCCCTATTTCAACGGGGAAGTCGAGCCCTGCATCAACGGTATGGCCGTTGGGCTTGGAGCGTACTTCGGTCAGGATGTCGACAGTGTGGTTGCCCGGCTCCTCAGCGATCAACTCGAAGACGGCGGGTGGAACTGCTGGGCGGAGTACGGGGCGGTGGTGTCATCGCTCGCGACAACAATCAACGTGCTGGAGGGGCTGCTGGCGCATGAGCAGGCAACCGGCGGCTCAGCGGACTCCATCGCGGCGCGGCGGCGGGGCGAGGAGTATCTCCTCGAGCGGAGGCTTTTCCGGCGCAAGAGCACCGGCGAAGTTATTGACCCGGCCTGGCTGGAGTTCGCCTTTCCCACCCGCTGGCATTACGACGTGCTGCGTGCCCTGGAGTACTTCGGGTCTGCCGGTGATCCGCCCGATCCTCGTCTGGCCGAAGCAGTCGAGCTGCTCCGGTCCAAGCAGCAGCCCGACGGCACCTGGCTGCTGGAAAACACCCATCCCGGCCAGGTCCACTTCGAGCTGGAAGACGGTGACGGCCAGCCGAGCCGCTGGAACACCCTGAGGGCGCTGCGGGTCCTGCAGTGGTACGGCGACGGAGCGCACGCGTAGCAAGCTCAAACGCCACGGAACATCAGGGCTGCCGTCCCCGATAGTCCCGGGCGTCGTTACCCGGGAGCAGGCGGGCGCATCCCCGCGTCCATGCTCAGACGTACTGGGAAAACCAGCCCAGTGTGTCGTTCCAGGCGGCGGTGGCCTGCGCCTCGACATAGCGGGCTCCGGTGTCGTTGTGGAAGGCATGGTCGACGCCGGGATAGACGGTGAGCTGGTGGCGGACGTCCGTGGCGGCCAGGGCATCCCGCAACGCCGGCAGGGCGCCGGTGATCCGTTGATCCAGTTCGGCGTACACGCCGAAGACCGCCGGTTTGATCGCCGGAACCTTTTCCAGATCGGGGGAGGGCCCGTAAAACGCCGCGGTTGCCTTTAGCCCCGTAAGTTCCGTCGCGGCCTGCCAGGTGATGCCCCCGCCGAAGCAATATCCGGTCATGGCGATCCGGCCCCGGTCGACGTAGTCCTTTCTACCGAGCTTCGACCCAAACGGTCCGCTCGTGACAGCGTTGCGCTCGGTCGACGCAATCATGCTGACGGGCATGACTCGCCAGCCCTCGGGGATCGGTCCGAGGGGGGAGTCGACGAGGTGGTCGTGCTCAGACGTCGTTGCTGTGCTTGCTGATGAGTGCCCAGCACCATCCGCCACCGAGGGCTGCCCAGTGGTGGTCGGTGGGGGCAGCACCACCTCCGTCGAGGCCTGGTACATGGGTAAGGTCCGGGCGTGGCGATCCGCGTCGTGTTGGCCGAGGACAACACGCTGCTGCGGGAGGGGATCGCTCGTCTCCTCGAGCGCGCCGACGGCATCGAGCTCGTCGGAGCTGCCGCCGATCGTCCCGAGCTCGAGGCGCTGATCGAGAAGACCACGCCCGATCTGGTCGTCACCGACATCCGCATGCCGCCGACGGGTACCGACGAGGGCATCCAGATCGCGGCCCAGCTCCGCCGCGACCGACCG
>CALMVY010000221.1 GCA_937873245.1 uncultured Arthrobacter sp.
CGCGATCCTCGCCGCAGCCCTGCTGCGTGCCATTGCCCCGGCCTCGGCGCACGACGCCGCCGAGTCCACCAGCCCGGCCTCCGGCGCCACCTTGGCGGCGCCGCCGGAGAAGGTGTCGGTCACGTTCAACAAGAACCCGCTGGCGCTCGGTTCGCAGATGCTGGTGAACGATGCCGCCGGCGCGAACTGGGCCGACGGCGCGGTGGAGATCGTGGACAACGTCGCCTCGCAGAAGCTCAAGCCGGGGGCCCCCGCCGGCGCGTACACCGTGGTGTGGCGGGTGGTCAGTTCGGATTCGCACCCGGTCGAAGGCAACTTCACGTTCACGGCCGCCGCCGGAGCGGCAGGCTCGACGGCGGTTGCCGCGGTTCCCACGATGGGAACCCCCCAGCCGGGTACCACACCGGCGCCGTCCCAGCCGGCCGGCTCCTCCGAGCCGTTCCCGTGGAGCATCGTGATTTTCGTTGGTACGGCCATCGGCATCGTGGCCGTCCTGGGCCTGATGGCCAAGCGCCGGCTCAAATCGGAGTCCGGCAGCGGCACTAAGAGCTGAACAAGAAGCAACGCGGGGTCAGTTGCAGCCCATCCGGGGCCCCTTGAGGGGCCGTAGCTGACCCCGCGTTGGGTGATTTCGAGGCGGCGGGTTCCGGCTTAGGCCGGCGCGGCGAGGGCAAAACCCCCGGGCAGGACGGCGGGGAAACCATCGGGGTGGACCTTGGCGGAGATCGCCTGCCCCACCACCTTTGCCTGGCGCAGAACTTCCTTCGGCGTCGGCGTGATGAGTTCGCCCACGCCCACGAGGTACATCCCCAGGGCGTGCATGGCAGCCATCAGGTTCTGGCCCGCGGCCATGCCGAGCTCGGAGAGCATCCGGCGCAGCTGGCTGTGGGCGCAGCGGGTCAGCACGAGGTGGTCCGCCAGGAGCACGCCGCCGGGCGTGCGGACGGCCCACTGCTGGGTGGGCCCGGTGACGCCGGCGTCGAGGTGGTCCAGCTGCAGGGCCCGGATGTTGTTCCGCACATCCAGCTTGTGGCTGGTGGCGTAGTTCCGCAGGTGCCGGAGGATCTCGTTGCGTTCCCGCAGGCTGGCGGCGTCGGCCGCATCGCAACGTTGCAGCGAGGACGTGTTGGCCGGATGCCCGGCGCCCAGCAGGTCGAGGCCGTCCACGATGATGGAGTCCACGCCCCGCCGCTGCAGCTCGCTGGCAACCGCCAGCCCGGACAGGCCGGTGCCGATCACGACGGCGGCTGTGCGCTCGATCCCCCCGGACATAGGCATGCTCGACACTGCAGGGTCCTTCCTCGAATGGTGCCAGTCGCGGGGCCGATGCCCCCGGCAGCGTTCCTGTTTCCGAACGACTGTTCTGACCGCAGCACCAGCAGGAGCCGCGTTCTGAAAGACAAGTCTCGGTTCAGCAACGCCTCGAAGAATACCTAACATTTCCCGCCTTGGATAGACCAGGTCAAACATTGGTGGATCGCGGGATCTCCCGGCTTTTCGACCGGCGCGCCAAGGCCGGTCCGCCGTCATCCGGGCCCCTCGGACGTTGTGTAAACACTGCGTAAAACATGGGTGAAGCCAGCCGTCCGGGCCTTCGTCCGCCCTGCTTGCTTGTTCCCCCCAAACCGAGAATAGTTAGGAAAACCAGGGGTTCCGGCCGCAGATTCTTCGGCCTCGTCGCCAATGGACGCTGCACGCGGGCACGTCTGGCAGAATAGCCGCAACATCAGGCAAGAATCGCGAGGAGGCGGACCCCATGGGCCGAGAACAGGTGCATCCGGATCCGGCAGGGGACGTCCCCGCCGGGTCCGCAGCTCCCCGGGGGATCGTGGTCGGCGTCGATGGTTCAGACCACAGCAAGTGCGCCCTGGTGTGGGCCGCCCGCGAAGCCGAACGCCGCCGTCGTCCGTTGCACATTGTGACCGCCTACTCCGTTCCGATCTTCGCTGCGTCAGGGCTCGACGGCGGATACGCCACCGTCGATGATTCGGTGATCCGCGAAGGCGCGGAAGCCATCCTGAAGCAGGCCGTGAACAAGGTCGCCGGGTACCTGATCGACGTCGACGCCTCCGTCGAGAACGGCGATGCCTCCGGCGTCCTGCTGGAAATGTCCGAAACCGCCGAGCTGCTGGTCTTCGGCACCCGGGGCCGGGGCGGCTTCGTCGGCCGGCTGCTGGGCTCCGTCAGCAGCGCACTCCCCGCGCATGCCAAGTGCCCCACCGTCACCGTGCCCCTGATCTGTTCGGACCGGCTGGGCGAAACCACTGACGACAAGCACGTCCTGGCGGAACGGGCCAAGTCCGGGCACGTCCCGGTCGAAAACGTTGTGGTGGTAGGGGTGGACGGCTCCGAACAGGCGCGCGTGGCCGTATTGGAAGCCGCGGCGCAGGCCGAGCGGCTGTCGGCGCCGCTGCGGGTGGTGTGCGCGGTCCCGCAATACAACGGCTCGCTGGCGTGGGTTCCCGCGCCGATGGACCGTGATGCGCTCTTCGCCGACATCCGGACCCAGCTCGACGCCGGTACCGCCTGGATCAGGAGCCACTTTCCCCACCTCACGGTGGAGACAAGGCTCGTGGACGGTTCGCCGGTGGACATCCTCGTCGAGGCCAGCCGGCATGTGGAACTGGTGGTCGTCGGCACCCGCGGCCGCGGCGGCTTCGCCGGGATGCTGCTCGGTTCCACCTCGGACGGCATCCTGCACCACGCCAAGGGCCCCGTCATGGTGGTCCCCGACCGGGACGACCCCCGGCTGGCGGACCGGGTCAACTTCGGACCCATTCTCGGCCAGCCGTAGCCCTGAACAGGTCCCGGGCGGGCGTTGAAGGGAGGTCCGGCGGGTGGAGTATCTCCCAGGTGCGGGCCCCGATGCCGGTCCAGGTCCAGGTCCAGGTCCAGGCCCACGTCCAGACGCGGGCGCGCCAGCGCAGGACCAGGGCCCGGAACCGCAGCAAGCGCTGGTGCTCGCACTTGAGCTGGTCAGTGCGGAGATGCTTCCCGACGTCGGCGGCAAGGCGGCAAACCTCGGCGAGCTGATGCGCTCCGGGCTGCCGGTTCCGGCCGGGTTCTGCCTGACCACGCAGGCCTACCGGCGCGCCACCTCGCCCGCCGGGCTCGACGTCGTCCATGCAGCCCTCGCCGGGGCCGCCCCGGACGACCTTCCGGGTCTCGCCGGACTGGCCGCCGCCGCCCGCAGGCTGGTCCGCGACGCCGACGTCCCCGCCGACATTGCCGATGCCGTCCGGGCCGCCTACGCGGCGCTGGGCACGGATGCGCCCGTAGCGGTTCGCTCATCCGCAACCGCCGAGGATCTGCCGTTCGCCAGCTTCGCGGGCCAGCAGGACACCTTCCTGAACATCGTGGGCATCGACGCGGTCCTGGCTGCAGTCCGGCAGTGCTGGGCCTCGCTGTGGACAGACCGTGCCGTGAGCTACCGCGCCACACACGGAATCAACCCCTCAACGGTGTCGCTCGCCGTGGTGGTCCAGCGGATGGTGGACGCGGCCGTGGCAGGGATCCTGTTCACCGCGAACCCCGTCACCGGAAGGCGGCACGAGGCGGTCATCGACGCCAGCCCCGGCCTCGGCGAGGCGGTGGTATCCGGGGCGGTCAACCCGGACCACTTCGTCGTCGACAGTGCCAGCCAAAGCATTCTTGAACGCCGGATCGGGAGCAAGGGTGTGGCCATCCGGCCGCTGCCGGGCGGCGGGACGGAACGGGTCGAACTGTCCGGCGCCGGCTCGCAGCCCTGCCTGGGCGACGCCCAGCTGCTGGCCCTGGAGCGCCTTGGCCGCCGCGCGGAAGTGCATTTCGGCGCGCCGCAGGACCTCGAATGGGCCATCGACGCCGGCGGAGCGGCTTGGCTGACGCAGTCGCGGCCCGTCACCACCCTCTACCCGT
Source organism: uncultured Arthrobacter sp. (assembly GCA_937873245.1). Classification (GTDB taxonomy): domain Bacteria; phylum Actinomycetota; class Actinomycetes; order Actinomycetales; family Micrococcaceae; genus Arthrobacter. Next base: position 3,898 of record CALMVY010000221.1, read on the forward strand.
TGCCGGAGCGGCGGCGGGTCCGGGACGGAACGCGGGTCTACCTGTGCTTCAGCCTGGCCCAAGGCCTGACGCGCCCGCTGACTCCGATGGGACTGGCAGGCTTCCGGCTCATTGCCTCGTCCGTGGCGCGCGCGGCGCACTTTGACGTCCCCGCGCCCCACGACGGTCCGCCGCCGTACGTGCAGGCGGGCCAGCGCATCTTCTTCGACCTGACCCCGGTGGTACGCAGCACCATCGGGCGGGCTGTGGTGCCGCGGGTGTTCGATGTGATGGAGGCCCGCTCCGCGGCCGTGCTGCGGCGGCTGTTCGAAGATCCCCGGTTTTCCGTCACCGTCAGGTCACCCTGGCGGGTGCTGCGGCACGTCGCACCGGTGGCGGCGCGGTTCAGGGTTCCGGAGACGCTGCTGTGCGCACTGTTCCGGCCCGAGGCGGCGCTGCGCCGGGCGGAGCGGTTCGGCGAACGGTTCCGGGCCGCCCTGGTGGTGCCGGCGGGGTCCACCCCGGTGCAGCGGCTGGACCACGTGGAACGCATCCTGGGGCACGACCTCTTCCCCGTCGTACCCAACATCCTGCCGCTGCCCGCCCTGGGCTTTGCCCTGCTGGCGGCCGCCGGCAGGCTGTTGGGAGACAGCGCCGGGCCGGGGGCACTGCAGCCCGTCCTGCGGGGACTTCCCAACAACGTGACGACGGAAATGGACCTGGCCCTCTGGCAGCTCGCCGCAGCCATCCGGTCCGACGCCGCAGCCGCAGCCGTGTTCGACCGTGCAGTCTTCGACCGTGCCGTGTTCGACCGTTCAGTGGTAGACGGCGGAGGCGAGCCGGAGCTGGTCCGCCGCTACCGGGCCCGTGAGCTTCCCGCCGTCGTGCAGTCCGGGCTCGCGGGCTTCCTGGGCCGCTACGGGCAGCGGGCCGTGGCGGAAATCGACCTGGGCATGCCCCGCTGGTCCGACGATCCGTCCCACATCCTGGGGGTCCTGGCCAACTACCTGCGTCTGGACGACCCCGGGCAGGCGCCGGACCGGCAGTTCAGCAAGGCGGAACGGGAGGCCGAGGCCCAGGTGGAACTGCTTGCCGCCGCCGCGGGGGAGCGGAGCAGGCTGCGTGCGGCGCTGGTGCGGTCGGCACTGAAACGCACGCGGATGTTTGCCGGCCTGCGCGAACTGCCGAAGTACCACATCGTCGAAGCCCTGGCCGCGGTGCGGGGGCAGCTCCAGGCCGTCGGGACGGAACTGGCCGGCGCCGGCCGCATCAGCGAGGCGGACGATGTCTTCTTCCTGGATCTGGCCGAGGCCCGCGAAGGGCTCGCCGGGAGGCCGCTGCAGCACCTCGTGGCGCAGCGCCGCGAGGACTATGCGCAGGAACTGGGCCGCCGGCACATCCCGCGGGTGCTGCTCTCGGACGGGACGGAACCGGAAGCGCTGCAGTCCGGAGCTGCCGGGGCGGAGGCCGGAACCGCGGGGCTGCTGAGGGGAAGTCCCGCGTCGGCGGGGACAGTCACCGCCAGGGCCCGCGTCATCGTGGAGCCCCAGGGAGCGCACCTGGAGCCCGGCGAGATCCTGGTGGCGCCCTCCACAGATCCGGGCTGGACGCCGCTGTTCCTGACCGCCGGCGGGCTGGTGATGGAAATGGGCGGGCCCAACTCCCACGGCGCCGTCGTCGCACGGGAGTACGGGATTCCAGCGGTGGTCGGAGTCCCCGACGCCACCTCGCTGATCGCCACCGGGCACAGCATCACGGTCGACGGCGCCGCCGGCACCGTTGTGCCGGACGCCGGACGCCGGACGCCGGGCGCCCGGCGACAGCGGACTCATGAGTGACGTGGAGGGTCCGCCACCGGTTCCGGGCGATGCCGGGCCGGCGCCCGAAGAACCAGCCGAGCCCCAAACAGGCGGGCCCGAGCCGGCGGCGGCCGGCGTCGACGATCCCTGGCTCCCCGCCTTCCTGGTCAGCCACCCGCTCACCGCCGGATGGGCCTGGACGGGGTTCTGGGCTGCCCTGATCGTCGCAGACGATTACTTCGACTTTGCGGGCTGGTCCTGGTACGTGATGGTCGGGATGGCCGCGCTGCCTACGCTGCTGGCGACCATCGCGCTGCTGCAGGCCACTCCCCGGCGGTATCTCAAACCGCGCAAGGACTCAGTGCTGGGCCATTTTTTCGTCCGCTTCCTCGCCCTCACGGCCGCGTTCCTCGTGTGGGGTGTCTCGGTGGTCATGAGCGCCTCGATCTCCACCACCATCCAGTCACTGGTCGGCGCTTCGGAACGGGAGGTCACTGCCCTGGGATTCAATCTCCTGCTGGCCGCTGTTCCCCTCGTGGTGTCAGTGCTCTGGATGGCCTTCATCATCCGCTGTGCGTGGTTCCTCCGCCGGCTCCGCGGCTGGAAACAGGACCCTGCGCCGGCCCGGTTGCCCAGGAAGTTCCTGCGCGGAAGACCGCGGCTCAGGCGGGTCACCGTCGGGCTTGCCCACCCGGGGCTGCTCCTCGTTGCCGGACTCGGGACGTCGGTGCTCGCGCTCCTGCTCGGCGCGGTCGAGCTGACGCTGAATGTGTTCGCGTAGCCGCGTAGCCGGGGGACCCCACAGCCTCTGGGGCCGGCTGCCCGGCTGCATCTGCGGGCAATGTTTGGCGGAGAGGTGAAGCGGACCACTTCCAGGCGTAATGTTGAATCATGAGCTGCAAGGTTGGAGCGCGGTCGCAATGACGCGCACATGGCTGCGTTGGATGCCCGCCGTCGCGGTGCCTGCCGTGATCGCGGCCGGCGTCCTGTCCGCGTCCCTTCCCGCGAGCGCCGGCGACCCGCTGCCGGAGAAGACTCCGCAACAGGTGCTGCTTATGATCGCCCAGCACGACGAGAAATCCCTGTCCGGGACGCTGGAACAAAGCTCCGAGATCGGCCTGCCGGAACTTCCGAAATCCGGGCCCGGAGCGGGCAGCCCGGAGACCGCCTGGCTGGAGCTGCTGACGGGACCCCACACCGCCCGCGTGTACCTTGACGGGCCGGAGAAGGCCCGGGTGCAGGTTATGGACCGGATGGCGGAGCGCGACGCGATCAAGAACGGCAAGGAGCTCTGGTTCTACAACTCCAAGGACAACACCGCCGCCCATGCCCAGCTTCCTGCCGACGGGGCCGACCGCCACCAAGACCCTCCCGGAACCGTGCCGACCCCCGAGGAACTGGCTGACAAGCTGCTCGCCAAACTCGACGCGGGCACTGAGGTGACCGTGGGGCCGGACACCCAGGTGGCCGGACGGGCGGCCTACAACCTCGTGCTCACGCCCAAGTCGGACACCACCCTGGTGGAGTCCGTCGCCATTGCCGTCGACGGCGAAGTCGGACTCCCGCTCGGCGTCGAGCTGAGGGCGCGGGGGCAGTCGGAGCCGGCGTTCAGCGTCGCCTTCACGAGCCTCAACCTTGATGCCCCGGATTCCTCCATCTTCAATTTCACCCCTCCGCCCGGGGCCACTGTCAGAGAGATTCCGCTGCCGGACCACAAGGCCAAGGCAGCCACACCGCCGTCGGACGCCGGCACAGCGAAAGCTGCGAAGCGGCCGGCCGTCACCGGAACCGGCTGGGAATCGGTGCTCGAGTTCCCTGCCGGAGCCATCGCCCTCCCGGGCGGGACCTCGTCCCAGTCCGGGGCGCCCGACCCCGCGACCGCCAACCCGCTGCAACCTGAACCTTCCGCCACGGAAGGAACCGGGTCCGGCGCCGCCGCCCTGCTGGAACAGGCCGCAGTAGCCGTCCCGGGCGGACGGCTGGTGTCCACATCGCTGGTAAATGTACTGATCCTCGACGACGGGCGTATCCTCGCCGGTTCCGTGCCGTTGGAGCGGCTGCAGGCCGCCGCTCAGCGGTGACCGCCGCGTGGCCGCCGCCGGGCCGGCGACGGAACCCTGCATGACGGACCTGTGCATCGAGACCACCGGTCTCAGCAAGCGCTTCGGCCACCAGCTGGCTGTGGACGGCGTTGACCTGGCCGTGCCAAGAGGCTCGGTCTTTGGTTTCCTGGGCCCCAACGGCTCCGGCAAGACCACCACCATCCGGCTCATCCTCGGCCTCGCCGCGGCCAGCAGCGGCTCCGTCCGGCTTCTCGGCCAGGAGATGCCGGGGCAGCTGCGCGAGGTGCTGCCCCGCGTGGGTGCACTGGTGGAGGGGCCCGCCTTCTACCCTTTCCTCTCCGGCGCTGCGAACCTGCACCGCTTCGACGCCGCGGACCCGCATGTTCCCGCCGGGACCCGTAAGGCCCGGGTCCAGTCGGCGCTGGAGCGGGTGGGTCTGACGCATGCCGCGGACAAGAAGGTCCGGGCCTATTCGCTGGGCATGAAGCAGAGGCTGGGGATCGCCAACGCCCTGCTGGCGCCGCGCGAACTCCTGGTCCTGGACGAACCCACGAACGGGCTGGATCCGCAGGGCACCCGGGAGGTCCGCAGCCTGGTGCGCTCGCTCGCTGCGGACGGCGCCACCGTGTTCGTGTCCAGCCACCTGCTCGCCGAGGTGGAACAGATCTGCACGCACGCGGCCATCATGAGCGCGGGACGGCTGGTGGCGCAGGGGACCCTCGGCGAGCTGCGGCAGGGCGGGCAGGCCCGGATCCGGGTACTGACGCCCGACGCCGGAGCCGCGGCCGCAGTGCTCGCCCGGCTGGGTCTGAGTGTGGCGGTGGGCGGGCCGGCCGGTTCCAATGGCGCGGGGGACGTGCTCTACGCGCCTCTTCCTGCCGGGCCACCTCCCGCGGTGGCCGACAGGGCGGTCGCTGACGGGGTGGTGGCGCCGGAAGCGGTGGTGGCCGCCCTGGTGGCGGCCGGAGTGCGGGTCCGGGGCTTCGCCACCGAACAGGTCAGCCTGGAGGATCGTTTCGTGGCGCTGACGGGGGAGGGCTTCGACGTTGTCCAGTGAAGAATCCAGCCCCAACGTCATCGCCGGTGCCGGTGGCGGCCCCGGCCGCGCCCCCGCGGGCGCCTCCGCCGCGGTGACTGCACGGCGCAGGCGGGGACGCGGTTTGCTCGCGTCCGAACTCGGGGTCCTCTTCCGCCGCCGCCGTACCTGGGCCATGCTGTGTGCGCTGGCGGCCATTCCGATCCTGATTGCCGTGGCGGTCCGGGTGTCCTCCGCGGTGCCGGCGGGCCGGGGCCCGGCGTTCCTGGACCGGATATCCCAAAACGGGCTGTTCGTTGGCGTGACCGCCATGCTCGTGTCTGTCCCGCTGTTCCTGCCGCTGACCGTGGGCGTGGTGGCCGGAGATACCGTGGCCGGCGAGGCAGGGCTGGGAACCCTGCGGTACCTGCTGGTGGCGCCCGCAGGCAGGGTCCGGCTGCTGCTCGTTAAGTACGCCGGGGCGGTGGTCTTCGCCGTCGCGGCGCCGCTGGTGGTGGCGCTGGTCGGGGCTGCGGTCGGGGCGGCCCTCTTCCCGGTGGGGCCGGTCACGCTGCTGTCCGGGGACGCCATCGGCGCCCCCGAGGCAATGCTGCGGCTGCTGCTGATTGCCGCCTACCTTGCCGTCTCGCTGATGGGTCTCTCGGCGATCGGGCTCTTCATGTCCACGCTCACGGACGTGCCTGTGGGCGCGATGGCAGCCACCGTCGTGCTCTCGGTCGTCTCGCAGGTCCTCGACGCGCTGCCGCAACTTGAATGGCTGCACCCGTGGCTGTTCAGCCACTACTGGCTGGACTTCGCGGACCTGCTCCGCCAGCCCGTCGCCTGGGAGTCCTTCCTCACGAACTCGCTCCTGCAGGGCGGCTACGTGGCCGTTTTCGGTGCGCTCGCCTACGGCAGGTTCATCACGAAGGACGTGCTCTCCTAGGCTCCGTGCCGGAACCCCCTAGGGCCGCGGGAAGGCTCAGTACCGGGCGGCCACCGGGTGAAGCTGCATCCCGGACATGGAGCCAGATCCGTCACGGTAATCCCGGCGTCCTCGTTCAGCGCCTGCACCACGCGGCCGCCGCCGAGGTAGATCGCCACATGGTAGAAACCCGGCGCCGAACCCCAGACCAGCAGGTCACCCGGCTGCGCCTGGGAGAGCGGGACATGCACGGGGGCCTGGGCGAACTGCTGGGACGCCGTGCGGGGCAGGTACTTTCCGGCCGCGGCGAACGCGTTCTGCACCAGGCCTTGGGGAATCGCCAGCGTTCCCAGGAGTACGACGGCGGCGCACAGTGCGCGCTTCCGGTGTTTTGCTGTGCCCGTAACCGAGAGGCCGTGTGTGTGCCTGTGGTCGTGTCCCGTGCCTACAAGGCTAGCCCCAGCCGAGCTCGTGCAGGCGGTCGTCGCTGATGCCGAAGTGGTGCGCGATCTCATGGACCACGGTGACCGTCACTTCCTCGATCACGTCCTCCCGCGACTCGCAGATGTCCAGGATCGGCTGCCGGTAGATGGTGATGCGGTCCGGCAGGGAGCCGGCGTCCCACCAGGAGTCCCGTTCGGTCAGCGGCACGCCCTCGTAGAGGCCCAGCAGCACCGTGTCCGGGTCCTCCCCCGGCTGTGGCGTGTAGTCGTCCTCGATGAAGATGGCCACGTTGTTCATGGTCTTCGCCAGCTCCGGGGGGATCTGGTCCAGCGCGTCGCTCACTGCGGCTTCGAAGTCCGCCTCGGACATCGGGAACGGGGCGTGGTGGTGGGCGGCGCCGTTCCCGCCGTCGTCCGGGCCGTTCGGAACGATGGGCAGGCCTGGCGGCAGGGAAGCGGGCATAGCTGAACTCTAGCCCCGAATCAGCGGGACCGGCGCCGGGTCAGCCCCACCCCCACGAGGCAGATGGCCCCTCCCACGAGGCCCCAGATCGTGGGGATCTCGCCGAGCACCAGCCAGGAGATCAGGATCGTCGTGCCGGGCACGAGGTACGTGGTGGCCGCGAGCCGGCCGGCATCGATCAGGGACAGCGCGTAGGCCCAGGTGGTGAAGGCGATTGCCGTGGGGAAGATGCCGAGATAGACCAGCCCCAGCGACGCCGGCAGCGGGGCCGCCTGCAGTTCGGCCACCAGCTGGCCGCTGAAGGGGAGGCAGCAGACCGCGCCGACCATGATTCCGAACCAGGTGGCCTGGGCCGCGGGGAACTTCCGCAGGACCGGCTTCTGCACGATCACACTGACCGCGGCGAGGGCCGCCGCCAGCAGGCACAACAGCACGCCGGCGACGTCGACCGTGGACCGCTGTCCGGACCCAAGCGCGATCACCGCGACGCCGCCGAACGCGACGAGGCTGCCGATGATCAGCCAGCGCGGGAAACCCTCCTTGAGGATCACGCCGGCCATGATGGCCACGAGGATCGGATTCACGTTGATCAGCAGGGCCGCCGTGCCGGCGTCGAGGAGGTGTTCGGCGGCGTTCAGGGCGACGTTGTAGCCGCCGAACCACATAATGCCGTAGGCCAGGATGGGCCACCACTCGCGGCCCCGGGGGAGGTTGGGGTTCTTCCGGATCTGCGGCAGGACCACCAGGCCCAGGACGACGGCGGCGATCGCCAGCCGGCCCAGGGTCAGGGGGCCGGGGGAGAAGCTGGGGCCCACGGCCCGGATGCCCACAAAGGCGGAGGCCCACAGCACCACGGTGACCACGACGGCGGCGATGCCGAGGCGGCTGATCTGGCCTGGCGGGAGGGGTTGTTTCACGGGGTCTGCAGGGTGTGCGGGCAGCGAGGCGGGCGCGTGCGGCGGCATTTCGTGGGTGCCGTCCGCGCGTGCGCTGTCCGGTTGGGGGGAGCCCGTCTGGGCGGTTGTTGCCATGCTGCCAATCTAGCCCGTGCAGGGGCCTCGGGACTGGCGGAAATCGGTCACGTCTAGGCGAGTTGCTGCCAACTGCGGTGCGCCCCTCGCCGCCGGGCTCACCGGAGCGTCAGGGCGGCTGCCTGGACGGCCGCCGCGACCTCGTCGAGGGCTGCCGATCCGTGCCGCCATTGCTGCCAGTGGAGCGGCACATCCACGTGCGCCGCGGGGTCCAGGGAAACCAGGGTTTTGCGCTTCAGCTCCTCCGAGATTTCGATTTCGGGGAGCAGCCCCCACCCCATGCCCCAGCGGATGGCTTCGCCGAACTCGTGGGCGGCGGGGACATAATGCCGCGGTGGCTGGAGGGTCTTGCGGCTCACGCCCCGCAGGTAGCGGTCCTGCAGGTCGTCCTTGCGGTCGAAGACGATGACGGGCGCGACGGCCAGCGTGTCCGCCGTCGCGCCGCCGGGAAACCACCGGGCGGCGAAGTCCGGTGTGCAGACCGGCAGGTAGCGCATGACCCCCAGGCGCCGGGACGAGCAGCCCGGCGCCGCCTTTGCCGTGGTGGTGATGGCGGCGGCTGCGGCGCCGCTGCGGAGGAGTTCCAGCGAATAGTCCTGGTCCTCGCGCAGGATCTCCAACTGGACCTTGGCCGCCACCGCGGCCAGGCCGGGCAGCGCCCAGGTGTGCAGGGAATCGCTGTTGATGACGAGGGTCAGACGGATGCCGGCGGGCTGCGTTCCGGGCTGCAGCTCTTCGGCCAGATCGGCGGAGAGCATGTCCAACTGCCGGGCGAAGCGCACCACCGCCTGGCCGGACGGGGTAAGCCCGACAGGGCGGGTCCGTGTCAGCACCGGCCGGCCCACGGCAACCTCCAGGGCGCGGACGCGCTGGCTCACCGCCGACGCCGTGACCAGAAGGTGGCCGGCAGCGGCCTCGAAGCTTCCGTGCGCCACGATGGCCGCGAGGGTCCGGGCCTGGTCCGGCTGAATGTCGATCATTAGACCATCTTATGTTGGCCAAGCATTGTTAACTGGCTTCATGTTCTTGCCGCCCTTAGCGTGGATTCCGTGATCCTTTCCCTTGCTTCGGGCCTGGCCAGCGGGCTGTCCCTCATCGTCGCCATCGGTGCGCAGAACGCCTTTGTGCTCCGCCAGGGCGTCCAGCGCTCGCATGTGCTCCTGGTTGTTGCCGTGTGCGCTATATCCGACCTCGTGCTGATTGTGCTGGGGGTGGCCGGGGTTGGCGTTCTCATTGAGCGGGCGCCCGGGGTCCTCGAGGTGGTGCGCTGGGCGGGTGCTGCCTTCCTTGTGGCCTACGGGGCGATGGCTGCAGTGCGGGCCATCGGCGGCACGCAGGGGGCCCAACCGGCGGCCGGTCACAAGGGAACGTGGGCGGCTGCCCTGGGGACCTGCCTGGCGCTGACCTGGCTGAACCCGCACGTCTACCTGGATACCGTGCTGCTGCTGGGGTCCCTGGCCGGCGCCCACGGCGCCGACGGGCGGTGGTGGTTTGCGGCCGGAGCCGGACTGGGAAGCGTGGCGTGGTTCGCGGCGCTGGGCGCCGGGGCCCGGTTCCTTGCGCCGGTGTTCGCCCGGCCGGGGAGCTGGCGTGTGCTCGACGGCGGCATCGCCTTGGTTATGGTCACGCTCGCTGTCATGCTCGTAGCCTGAGAGAGTCAGCCCGTCCCGTTTCATCACCGCAATACACAACCGACAAAGGAATCTTCCATGTACGTCCCCTCGCATTTCGCCGCTGACCAGGGCGCCGTCAGGGAGTTGCTCTCGCATCCCGGGGCAGCCAACCTCGTGACCTCCACCGAGCACGGCCTGCTTGCCACCCTGGTGCCGTTCGTGTTTGACCCGGAGGCGGGCGAGCACGGATCCCTGCAGGGGCACCTGGCCCGCAACAACGATCAGTGGCGGCTGCCGGCGTCGGGCGAATCCCTTGTCATCATCCAGCGCTCCGATGCCTATATTTCCCCGTCCTGGTACGCCACGAAGGCCGAACACGGCCGGGTGGTCCCTACCTGGAACTACACCACCGCGCACGTCTATGGCCGCCTCGTCATCCACGACGACCCGGCCTGGGTTGAGGACCTCGTCCGGCGGCTGACCACGCTGCATGAAGCAGCCTCGGAACAGCCCTGGACTGTGGACGATGCGCCTGCCCGCTTCATTGCCGGCCAGCTCCGCGCGATTGTCGGCGTCGAACTCGTCATCACGAGGGTCGAAGCGAAACGCAAGCTCAGCCAGAACCGGCCGGCTGCCGACGTTGACGGCGTCGTCGAGGGTTTGCGGGCCAGGGGTGATCTGGAGTCGGCTGCCGACGTGGTGCGGGCGCAACAGGACGCCGCCCGGCAGGCCTGAGCGCCGCCGAAAGCCCGGAGACCGTCGATTTTGGATAATCCGGGGGTCTGCCCTTATAGTTTTATAGTCCAGTTCGGAGGAACCCGAAAGGACAAAAACGGAAGGCTTCGGCCCTTAATTTTTGCCCTTTGTTTTAGTGGGTTTTGACCGGATGGCGTCCTGGCCCCCATCGTCTAGCGGCCTAGGACACCGCCCTTTCACGGCGGCGGCACGGGTTCGAATCCCGTTGGGGGTACGCGAGGAACTGGTCAAACCGGGTGTGAAAGTCTGGTAGGCTAAAGGCCTTGAAAAATTGCGGTAGCGATACTGCAGAGAAGCAAGAAAACAGCAAGGCCCTGTAGCGCAGTTGGTTAGCGCGCCGCCCTGTCACGGCGGAGGTCGCGGGTTCAAGTCCCGTCAGGGTCGCTCTGATTGCCAGAAGAAATTCCGGCTCTCATGGTGACATGTCACCTAGGCTCTGTAGCTCAGTTGGTAGAGCGTTCGACTGAAAATCGAAAGGTCACCGGATCGACGCCGGTCGGAGCCACCACTGGGAAGCATCAGTTCTTCGGAACTGGTGCTTTTCTGCTTTAACGCCATCGGCTGCTCCGCAACTGCCCTTCTGAGATGCCAAACGGGCAGTTACGGAGCAATCGACGGGGGCGAACCCTGGAATACGCACCGGCGTCTGCTCTTTAGGGATCGGCGACCACATTGTTAGGATCGGGCCGACCGTCCTGACCATGAGCCTTCTCCCGAGAGCGAGGATCCGTGAAAGCCGACCACTACGACAGTTTCGCCCAGAGGTACTCGGCGGAGAACGAGTCCAGCCTCCTCAACGCCTACTACGAGCGGCCGGCGATGATTGGCCTCGCCGGTAACGTCGACGGCCACCGGATCCTGGACGCAGGGTGCGGCTCCGGGCCCCTGTCCGCGGCACTGAGCGCGAAAGGCGCGATCATGACCGGCTTCGATTCCAGTCCCGCGATGCTCGAATTGGCAAGACAGCGATTGGGCGCGGCCGCGGACCTGTACGTGGCCGACCTCAGCAAGCCGCTTCCTTTCGCCGATGGCTCCTTCGACGACGTTGTCTCGTCCTTGGTCCTGCACTATCTGGAGGACTGGTCAGCACCACTTGCCGAACTGCGGCGCGTGCTGAAGCCGGGCGGCCGCCTGATCCTGTCGGTCAACCACCCCACGGTCAGCGTGGTCACCCAGCCAACCGAGGACTACTTCGCCATCCGGCAGTACTCGGAGGATTACGAGTTCGATGGCGAGCCCGCGGTCCTGACCTTTTGGCACCGGCCACTTCACGCGATGATCAACGCCTTCACGTCGGCGGGATACCGCGTAGCCACGGTGAGCGAACCGGAGCCATCTCCAGACACACCGCGAGAACTCCTTCCGCCGCGCATCCTCAGCGGCGAGAAGACAGCGTTCCTGTCCTTCATCTTCTTCGTCCTCGAGGCCGGCTGAGGTTTGCGGAGGGACGGGAAAGCATGAGCCGCCGACACCGTCCCGGCTCGCATCCACGTGCCCGGGGCCCTGAGGCGGTGGAAGACGGTCACGCCTGGGATTTGGGTGAGCATGTTAAGCAGGGCTGCGGTCATCCAGATTTCGCTGACGGGGGTTCCGTCGCTGCCAGATCCCCTGCCGTGCGGTGAGGTGACCTGAGCGCCGTACACGCGCGGTGCTGCCCCTGAGGTGCCGGCTTCCAGGCGCTGGTATTCGCTGTAGTCGGCGCCGAACCACGAGTAGGAGCCCGGGTCGATGTTGCGTCCCCGCAGCTGGGTTTCGAGGCTGTACGGGTCGGTCTCGCGCATGGCTATGGCTGGCCCTTTCGGCTGTTGACGGCTTCATCGAAAGCCTATCGTGGCGTGGTCCGGCCTCGCGGGCCACTCGGCACCATCGAATGCTCCACAGGTGCCCTTCTGAGGGGCCAAAAGGGCGGTTACGGAGCAATCGAAGGGGGTTCGCCTGTCCAGCGCTCTTCACCGGGCGCAAGCCCCGGCGGACCGGGTGCCAACGCCTTTTCTTGACGGGGCCATACCTTCCCCGGCCAAACCTTCGCCGAGCCCTCACTAAGCCAAGCGGTCACCTTGCGGGGTGCAGGTACTAGGGTGGTCACAAAGAGAAGGGGGAGTGCCTCATGGAATACCAGAATCCTCAGCCCGGAGCGGTCCCGGTGCCCGAGCCGGCCTCAGCGGCGGCGATGCCCGGCGGGGGCCGCACCGTCATTTCCGAAAACGCCGTCGCGAAGGTCGCGGGCATCGCCGCACGCGCCGTTCCCGGCGTCTATTCCCTGGGGTCCGGCCCGTCCCGCGCGCTCGGTGCCTTCCGGGACGCAGTGGGCAGCTCGGACCACGCCGCCGGCGTCCGCGCCGAAGTCGGCGAAACCCAGGTCGCCGTCGACATTGACCTGGTGGCCCTCTACGGCACGCCCCTTCACGCCCTGGCAGACCAGATCCGCGCCGCCGTGTATGCCGCCGTCGAGGAACTGGTCGGACTCCAGGTCATCGAAGTCAACATTGAGATCAACGATGTCTACGTGCCCGGCCCGGCGAAACCCGGTACCGCGGCCGAGACCCGGCCCGCGAGGGAGGCAATCCAGTGAATATGACCGTGGTGGGGATCGCAGTGGGCGCCTTCGTGGCGTTTATGTCGTTCCAGTTCGGCGTCTGGGGATTCCTGGGCGCCCTGCTGTTCATGGGGATCGGAGCCCTGCTGGGCCGCGCCGCGGAAGGGAAACTGGACCTTCGCAGCGTGCTTGACGCCCTCACGGGCCGGCGTTCCTCCTCATGAGCGGCGCAGCAGGTGCTGCCCACGCCGCCGCGCTGGCCGGACACACCCGGATCAGTACGCAGGCGCTGACCAGCGTGGCGAAGGCCGCCGCGGCGGAAGCCCTCGGCGTTCCGCCGCACGAGGTCCGGGCGGAGTGGTCCGACGACGACGGACTGCTGGCTTTGTCCCTTGTCGCACCCATCACCGTGCCCCCGCTGACGACAGTCGTGCGGGACGCCGGACGGGTCGCGGGCCTCGGCGGCACCATCTGGGACCGGGCCGTGGCCGCCAAAGCGGACATCCTGCACCGCGTTACCGAACTGAGCGGTGCCCGAATGAGCAGGGTGGACATCCGGATCGGCGGCGCCAGCATGAGTGAAGGAGGGCGCGTCCGTTGAGACACAACACCGAGCGCGATCCGGGCCACGGAAGCTACGCCCCGCCAGCCCCCAGCGCCGCACCGTCGGTCGGCAGTGCAGTCAGTGCCGGGGCCGGCAGCGACGGAATGGAGAAGATCCTCAAACGCGAGACCCACTCCTCAAGGGCCGTCGCCTCCATCATCGCCGCCGTACTCGTGGCCGGGCTGTGCGGCTATGCCCTCCTGGAAACCGCGGTCCGCGCGTTCGGACAGCCGCCCTGGCTGGTGGATCCGCAGACCGCGGCGGAGCAGGTGGTGTCGCTCCCGGGCGGGGTCCCGCCACTCCTGCTCGGCGTCATAGGCGCGGTAGTGGTGACGGCCGGGCTCTATTTCTTCCTGAACGCGGTGCTGCCCGGACGCCGGGCCCGCCACGTTGTGCGGGACCGGCGCGCCGCCGTCGTCGTGGACGACGAAGTGATTGCCTCCGCCCTGGCGCGCCGGGCGCGGGTGGCGGCCAACGTGAGCCAGGAGCAGGTGATGGTGACGGTGTCCCGGCAGCAGGTGCACGTAAGCGTCCGGCCGACCTCCGGCGTGCCGCTGAGTCCGGATGCCGTCCTCGCCGGGGTGCAGGATGAGCTCCGGGACATGGCACTGTCCCCCTCGCCGGAGCCGCGGATCACTGTGGCATCGACCGGGGTGGTCGGCGCATGAACGGCACCCCCAGGATCCTCAACCGTGTACTGATCGGCGTCCTCGGGTTCAAGCTCCTCGCCATCGGAACCCTGCTGATCCTGCTCGCCACGGTGCCGGCGGTGGGAGTGTGGTGGCAGAGTTGGTCCGCCGGCGTCTGGAGCATCTGGCGGGATCTCTTCGAACGCACGCGTTTCCCGGGGCGGGAGGAGAGCTGGCTCTGGATTGTGGTGGTCCTGGTACTGCTCCTGGTGATTGGCGCCATGGTGGCGTGGGTCGCCCAGCAGGGCAAAGGCCGCGTCAACCTGCTGGTGTCCGAGGAGGACCCGGGCGACGTGCCCGGAAACGTCAGGATCGGAAGCGGCGTGGCCGAGCAGGCGCTCCGGGCCGCCCTGGCGGACCGTCCGGACCTGGCCGGTGCAACGGTCGCCACCTACGAATTCCGCGGCGAACCGGGCCTGCGAATCAGGATCCAGCCCCGCCAGGGCGTGGCCCCGCACAGTCTCGCGGCCGACGTTTCCGCCCTCGTGGAGGCGCTCGACAGCACCCTCGGCAAGCGCACCCCGGTCCTCATCCATGTCGCCTCCGGTGCGCGGTCGAGGTTCGGGCGGGCTGAACGGGTCCGCTGACACCGCTGTGAGCTTCCGGCAACATCTTTGGCGCGCCCCGCGAGGGCGAGAGCGCAGCAGGACGACGCGCCGCCGGCCCTTGAACTGGCGCGGATTGTCGCATCCGACAACGGTTAGCAATAGGGTCTCCTTTCCATAAAGGTTCCATGTAAACGCTTGCATTCCTCACCGGATGTTGATTATTGTGATGGGCACCACACCAACGCACCGCCGTTTTTTGTCCGGTACTCAGCGAGGAGCCCCAGTATGAAGACACCGAAGTTTCTACTTCCCGTAGCCGCAGCAGGCGTTCTAGCCCTTAGTCTCTCGGCCTGCGGCGGAGGAGGCGGCACGAGCGCCGGCGCCGACGCCGAGCAGGGCCTCGACGGCCGCGGCCCCATCACGTACGTCCAGGGCAAGGACAACAGCAACGTGGTCCGCCCGCTGATCGAGAAGTGGAACGCTGCCCACCCGAACGAGAAGGTCACGTTCAAGGAGCAGACCGACCAAGCCGACCAGCAGCACGATGACCTGGTCCAGAACTTCCAGGCCAAGAACGCCAACTACGACGTCGTCAGCGTCGACGTCGTGTGGACCGCCGAGTTCGCCGCCAAGGGCTGGCTCCAGCCGCTCAAGGACAAAATGGCGCTCGACACCTCGGCGATGCTGAAGCCAACGGTCGACAGTGCCTCGTACAAGGGCACGCTCTACGCCGCCCCGCAGAACTCCGACGGCGGCATCCTGTACTACCGCAAGGACCTCGTCCCCACTGCACCCAAGACCTGGGACGAGATGATGGGCATGTGCTCCATCGCCAAGGAGAACAACATCGGTTGCTTCGCGGGCCAGTACGCCAAGTACGAGGGCCTCACCGTGAACACGTCTGAGGCCATCAACTCCGCCGGCGGCGCCGTTCTGGATGCCGAAGGCAAGCCGAGCCTGAACACCCCCGAGGCAAAGGCAGGCCTCGAATCCCTGACCAAGGCATATGCCGACGGCAGCATCCCGAAGGAAGCCATCACCTTCCAGGAGGAACAGGGCCGCCAGGCCTTCCAGGACGGCAAGCTCCTGTTCCACCGCAACTGGCCCTACGTCTACAACCTGGCCGTGACAGAAGGTTCGTCGAAGGTCAAGGATGTCCTCGGCATGACCGCGCTGGTCGGCGCGGACGGCCCCGGGGCATCGACGCTGGGCGGACACAGTGCCGGCATGAGCGTCTACTCGAAGAACAAGGCCACGGCCCTGGACTTCCTGAAGTTCCTCACCTCCGAGGAAACACAGAAGTTCTACGCCACGCAGGGTTCACTGGCCCCGGTACTTGGCGCCCTTTATGAGGACCAGGAGCTTGTTGCCAAGCTGCCGTACCTGCCGGTGCTGAAGACCTCCATCGAGAACGCCGTGCCGCGTCCTGTTACCCCGTTCTACCCGGCCGTCACCAAGGCCATCCAGGAAAATGCGTACGCTGCCATCAAGGGCGAAAAGACCGTAGATGCGGCCTTGTCCGACATGCAGAAGTCCATCGAGTCCGCTAGCGCGGGACAGTAGTCCAGTCATGGCTACCGAATTAGGCCCGACGCCGGTCAAGGAACCGGCGTCGGGCGGTGCTCCGGTCCACCACGGCCCCAAGGGCGTGGGGGAGGACAACGCGATAGCGAGCCAGGGCAAGTGGGCCTCGTGGCTGCTGGCGCCGACTATCTTTGCGCTGGCGATCGTGATCGTCTACCCGATCATCAGTGCCATCGTGATGTCGTTCCAGAAGGATGCCGGCCTTGACCCCGCCACGGGTCTGTTCACCGAGGGCGGACCTGCCGGTTTCTCGAATTACACCAACTGGCTCTTCCAGCAGTGCGCCGCCCCGGGCGGCGGAACCGTGGCCTGCCCGCCGGGAACGTTGGGGTCGCAATTCTGGTCCGCGACGGCGACCACCTTCTACTTCA
>CALMVY010000222.1 GCA_937873245.1 uncultured Arthrobacter sp.
GAACGCATCCGCCGCTGTCTGTGCGATGCAGTTGTGCGCGGAGACCCCGGCCAGCACCACCGTGTCGACGGTCCAGTTGCGCAGCCGGAGCAGCAGATCTGTTCCCAAGAACGCACTGTCCCGCGTCTTCACCATTTGAGGAAGACCTTCGACCGCCAGCCCGGAGACGAATTGAGCCTGGGCCGTGTTCCGGAAGATGAACCCCTGGTCGTCCTCCAGCATGTTCAGGGTCCAGGTCGACTTGTCCTCTTCGTGCTCGGTCTTCACCAGCAGGACCTTCGTGGCCGTTTCCTGCGCTGCAGCGATGAGTTCATTGCACGCAATAGTTACGCTCTCCCGGCAATTGCTGAGGACAGGATCCTCGAAGAAAGCATTCTGCATGTCAATGATCAGAACCGCGATCATGGGCGTTCCCTCCTTCGTTGGCTGCGGCGGGCCGGACGGACGTTGAGGACGGTCCGCCCCGGCCGCGCAGCCTGACGCGGAGGCTGTGCTCGAGAAACGAATGTTGGCCCGCGGGTTCGTCTGGGCGTACGGCACTCATCAGTATGCTTACTGTATGCCAGTCTGCATACCCGTGCCAGAGGCATCCGCAGTTCCCCGTGCCAGGGGGTGTGATTGGCAGAGCCGTCATGGCGAAGGCCAGCCTGGGATCACAGGGGCTGAAAAAGCCCTTCTGGTCGCGGGGGCTTTCACCCCTCGAAGTGAGTGACTGCCTGGTGTGGGCCGGCGAGACGTTCCACGATTGATTGCGCCACGTCGTGAAGCTTTTGGTTCCGATCGTTGGAAGCGCGCTTGAGGAAGTTGTAGGCGTCGTCCTGGCCGCACCGGTTCTGGGCCATGATTATCCCGCAGGCGAGGTTGATGACAGTCCTGCTTTCCATTGCGGCTTTGAGGTCTTGGCCCCGCTGATTGGAACTTGCGATCTTGATAGCGAGGCGCAACGGTTTGCTGGCCATTTCGGCGAACTGGACGGCGCCGGAGATTACTTCGTCGGTGAATAGTCCTGGCTCCGGGGCGAAGAAGTCCAGGACTGCTCCCGAGTCCTCTTCCAGGGTCATCGGGACCCCTAGGGCGCCGCGGACGTCGGCGGCAGCGAGTGCACTGCGATACTCGGGCCAGCGGGGGTCTGACTGGACATCGCCGAGCAAGACTGGAACACCGTGGTCCAACGCATCGACACACGGTCCGTCACCTAGCGCCTGTTCGATTCTGTCCAGGACGACGGCCCTGTCGCTGCTGCCGCCTATCGTGGCTGTGCGTTTGCGCATGCGCAAGGTCACGGCACATTCAATGGGCGCCTTTGTAGCCTTGGACATCATCTCGGCTGCGAAAACTGTCAAGCCTCCGAGGACAGATTTGATGTCCTCACTGTCGGCGATCAGGCCGACCAACTGTTCAAAGTGATCTACCAGCTCGTCGGACACCATGTCTCAATGTAGGAGGGGGCCGTCACGACCACAACCACATGAGGCAAAGCTGGAAAATTTCGGGACATCCATGCGGAGCCCACAGGGCCGGTCGCTCCGGTAATCACACTGCGCACGAACGGCTCCGCAGTGCAGTTCCGGCGAAGCTCCTCCAACCGCGCCGGGTTCACCGCATCCTCAGGGCTGTTCCTGGACGACCCTGATGGTCTTGAACGAGGGGTCGGCGGGGTCGGGCAGGACCATGCCGGCTTCCTTGCCGGAGACGAGGTACTCGAGAACCGCGGCATTGATGCGTTCCCCGGGAAGTATGGCAGGCACGCCGGGCGGGTACGGAGTGATCTGTTCGGCGGCGGTGCGTCCGGCGGCCTCCTCGACGGGCACCACTTCGACGGGGCCGAAAAACGCGTCCCGGGGGAGTTTCACCGTCTCCATCTCAAGGTCAGAGGAGTGCGGCAGCCGGACCTCGGGAGGCGGGGGCAATTCCTTGGCGGCGCTGCAGAGGGATTGGAGGGACTCCAAAAGCCGCTTGATGGTCGATTCGTCGTCGGCCGTTGAGAGGGTAGCCTCGACGCGGCGGTGGTCGTTGATCCCCATGTCGATCCTGCAGTTGCTCCTGAGCCAGTCCGCGGCCTGGTAGCCGCTGATGCCCAGGCCGCTGACGTCGATCAGTACGTGCAGGCGGTCCAGGTCGTGGGAGGCTTCGGCTCCGATCAGTTCGTCTTCGAGGACATGGAGGCCCGGCAGTGCGTTGATGCGCGTCCTGAGGTTTGCGGCCAAGTTCAGGGTGTCGTCCAAGAGCCGGCGTCCGTGCTGCACCATCTGGTGGCGCCACGCATCGATTCCCGCATACACGATGACACTTGAACTGGTGGTAGCCAGCAGGTCCGCGCATTGTCGCAGCCGGATGGGATCAACCAGACCGCCCTGCAGGTGATAGACAGAGCCCTGTTCGAAGCCCATGCCCATTTTGTGGACGCTGACGACGCAGATGTCGGCGCCGGCATCCATGGCCCATGTGGGGAGGTTGTCGTGGAACGGCAGGTGCGCGCCCCACGCCTCGTCGATGATGAGCGGTTTACCGCGCCGGTGGCAGATATCTGCCATGGTCTGGATATCGGCGCACGTTCCGTACGGTGTGGGGCTGACAATCAAAGCCGCTGCGGCGTCGGGGTGGCGCTGCCACATCGCTTCTACCGCTTCGGGCGACGGCGGATGGGCCAGATGCCGCTCGTCGTCCCAGCTGGGGCTGATCCAGCGGGGCTGGAGGCCGGACAGGATCAAACCTGCGGTGACCGACTTGTGGGCGTCCCGGCCGATCAGGATCTCGCCCGTGCCCCGGGTGACGGCCAAAATCGCTGCCTTGATGGAGAGCGAACTGCCGCAGGTAGAGAAGAACGCGTGTTCGGCCCCCACCGCGTCTGCCATGAGTTCCTGGGCTTTCTGCAGGTAGCCGTTGGAGGAGGAACGGTCGTCCAGGCCCGCCGAAGCGAGCACGTCGGAACGGTAGGTGTCCCTGCCCAGGACTTCCAGCGCGTTTTCAGCGGCTCCGCGGCCCTGCCGGTGGCCGGGGGGAGTGAATCCGTAGCGGTCCAAGCGGTGGTAGTCGGCCAGTGCACTGACAATCGGGGCTTGGCCTTCATTCATGGCGGATGCGCCTCCTCTACGGCAACAGGCTGGATGGCGGAGTCGCTGCGCGGCTTGGGGGAGGGGCCTCAGTGTTTCCTTCGTCCGGAGCATTTTTGCTGGTGCGGATCCGCTCCACCACAGCCGTGGTGGACTGTTCAGGCACGTAGTCAAGGATGGCTACGCGTCCCCCGTAGTCTTCAACGGCGGATGTTTCTGCCAGCATCTCAGGGCTGTAGTCGCCCCCTTTGGCGTAGATCTCGGGACGGATCTTCCGGATCAGTGGAATCGGCGTCGCCGTTTCGAACACAGTCACGTAGTCGACGCAGCTGAGCGCGGCAACGACGGCGGCCCGGTCCTTGATGGTGTTGATGGGGCGTCCCGGGCCTTTGAGCCGATGGACGGAATCGTCGCTGTTGAGCGCTACTACCAGGACGTCACCGAGTTGTTTGGCCTGGTTGAGGTATCGGGTGTGGCCGCGGTGCAGGACATCGAAGCAGCCGTTGGTAAGAACGATTCGGCGCCCCTCCGCTCGGTGCCGGGTGATATGCGTGAGGAGCTCGTCGGCGTCGACGGCGCTGTCTGTGAAGCTACCCAGATGGCCGCTGAGGTCCGCTGTGCTGCATACGGATGTCCCGGGACGGTGAACGGCGACATCTGCCGCGGCCTGGGCGAGGTCCATACAGGTCGTCAGCGGCAGCGACGCGGTCCGGGCCAGCGTTAATGCGGCGACGAAGGTATCGCCCGCCCCCGAGGCCTGCTTTTCCTGAACGGGACGCGCCCAGGTACGGTGAATATCCCCGGACCTGGGCAGCAACACCGTGCCCTCCCGGTCCAGGGTGACAACGACAGCATTCGCTCCGGCCGCTTGGAGCAGGGCGTCCCGGTGGGCGGCCATGACCGCTGCCCTGTCAGATCCCGGGTCGAGTTTCAGGCCGAGCATATCGGCCGCTTCCCGTGCGTTGGGAGTTGCGAGATCGGGTCGCAGCTCCGCCCAGGCGCCCGGCTGGTGGGCATCCACAACCACCAACATTTCCGGCCGCACCCGAAGTCCGTCCAGGAGCTTCTCCCGCACCGCGCCCCTGAGGGTTCCTGCGCCGTAGTCGCAGACCACGGCCGCTTCCCGGTCCTGCAGCACCTGCGGGATGGCCGCCGCCAGCGCGGACAGGGCGTCCTCCGTCAGCTCTCGCTGCACATCGTCTACCCGTAAGAGCACCTGGCCGCTGCTGGTGATTCGTGTTTTGGTGGTGGTCCTCGCGCCGGCCAGCTGAACGACGCAGGTGGTATCCACTCCTGCTTCCCGCAATTGGCGCAACAGCTCATCGGCGGCTTCGTCGCGCCCGGCGATTCCGGCCAGGCCTACTTTGGCGCCGAGAGCGGCGAGATTCATGGCCGTGTTCGCTGCTCCGCCTGGAGCGAACCTTCGCTGCTGGATTTCCACTACGGGGGCCGGAGCCTCCCGGCAAAGCCTTTCGATGGAACCGGACCACCAACCGTCGAGCATGACATCGCCGATGACGGCGATGGGCGGTTGGACCGACGCCAACCACCGGGGCAGCCATTCGGTCAGCCCCCGCTGCTGAGCAGCATTGCGTTCTCCGACGGCGTCCGCACCGGGATGCTGGGGCCCGTTCATCGCTGACATATGCATCCTTCCCAGTGAGGGGCCACGCAGTGAGTGGGGCGGAGGCCGCGGCGCCTCCGCCGGCAGCTTCTACATACTCCAGTACCCCGTCGCGGGCGCATTCACACCTCTTTCCGCGGAGCAATCCGCGTCCCCGGGAACTGACGCCCTAACCGGGTTCCTCCGCGACCGACGACGGCCGGGGCCGCTAGCCAAACCACAGAACCGGGACTTAGTGTGAGCCCACCACTGGAACAGCGGACGGACAGGACTGCGTTTTGGAAGACCTCGCGCCGGAATTCGGAGGGGCCGGTATCACCGGCTGGGGAGTCGGTCCTGTTCTTGAGAAGTTCTCCGACGTCGCCCGTATCGCAGTGCTGCGGGGCGGGGGACTGGGCGACCTTCTGTTTGCCCTGCCCGCTGTCTCCGCCCTTGCGGCAGCCTACCCCGGGGCAACCGTGACGCTGCTCGGAACACCCGGCCACGCCGAGCTTCTCAGTGGCACCCCGGGCCCGGTACACGACGTGCGGATTTTGCCAAGAGCGGAGGGGGTCAGGCCGGGACCCGAGGACCCGGCAGCGACCGGGGCGTTCTTCGCGTCCGCGCAGCGGGAGAAATTCGACCTGGCGGTGCAACTGCACGGCGGGGGCCGATTTTCCAATCCGTTCCTGCTGCGGCTCGGGGCACGTCACACCGTGGGCTCGCGGACGTCGGACGCGGCGCCGCTGGAACGCAGCCTCCCGTATACCTATTACCAGCACGAGCCGCTTCGCGGCCTGGAAGTGGCAGGGCTGGCGGGCGCCCCGCCCGTCGGGCTTGAAGCCCGCCTTGAAGTATCGGACCGGAATGCGGCCCAGGTCCACGAGCTGCTTCAACGCCGCGATGACAGCCCGGCGGCCCCCGTTGTAGCCATCCACCCGGGGGCCACGGATCCCCGCCGCCGCTGGCCGGCCGAACGATTCGGTGAGGTCGCGGCGGCGTGCGCCGCCGATGGTTGCCGCGTGTTGGTCATCGGAACCGCGGACGAGCGGAAACTGGCGGGCGAGGTTGTGGAGGCCGCCGGGTCGGACCGGGTCGTGTCCGTGGCCGGCAGGTTCGGACTTGGAACCCTGCCGGCGCTGCTGGGCGGCTGCGATGTGCTTCTGGGCAATGACAGCGGACCCCGGCACCTGGCCCAGGCCCTTGGCGTTCCGACCGTTGGCCTGTACTGGGTGGGCAACCTCATCAACGCCGGTCCACTGGGCCGCAGCCTGAACCGCATCCATCTCTCCTGGACGACCCGGTGCCCCGAATGCGGCGCTGACATCACGCAGGTGGGGTGGACGGCCGCCCGCTGCGCGCACGATACGTCCCTTCTGGCCGGGATCAGCGCGGCGGATGTCTACCGGGACGTGCGGCTGTTCACGGCCATGAGTCCTCTTGCGCGTGGCAGATGAGCAGCTCGCGGATCTCGCAGCCGGGAGGCTGTGAGAGCGCGAAGATCACGGCCTGCGCCACCCTGGCAGGATCGTTCAGGCGTGAGTCGTCCCGGGGTTTGTACTGCTCGGGACGGTCATCGAAGAACCGTGTCTTCATGCCGCCCGGGATCAGCGTGGTTACCCCGATCTCCGCGCCGGTCTCCGCGGCAAGGGCCTGGCTGAACCCGATCACGCCGAACTTGGACGCACAATACGCTGAGGCCTCGGGCAACGCGCGTTTGCCCAGTGTGGAGGCCACGGTGACCACGCGCCCGCCGGAAGATTTCAGGTAGGGCAGGGCCGCCCGCACCACTGAGACTGTTCCGAGAAGATTGACGAAGATGACCTGCTCCCAGTCCTCGGCCGGGACGTCCTCGAGCTTTCCGCACCGGTCGATTCCGGCCGCCGTCACCACGGCGTCCAGACCGCCCAGGGCCTCCGCCGCCTGGGTGACGGCGGCCGTCACCGCTGCCCGGTCCGCGACGTCGGCTTCGATCGCCTTCGCCGCGGACACGCTTCGGACATCGCGGTCGAGCACGAACGGCGTGCCGCCGGCCTCGAGGACGGCGTCGACGACGGCGGCGCCGAGCCCGGATCCGCCTCCGCTCACCAGCACCCGGCCGGCGCCGGGCAGGGCGGGTGACATGAATCTTTTCATGATGTTCCTTTCGTTGTGCCGGCCGGTGTCCGGCCGGGTGAGGTGGCGGGCCGGTCCTGGTCGGTCCGCCAATGCTGTTCAGCCCACCCGGGCCAGTGCCGCGGCGAGCCGGGTCGTGGAGCGCGCAGGGTGGTGGGGAACCACCAGGCAGCGGCCGCCCCAGCTCTCCATCAGAGCGGTTTCGGGCAGTTGCGTGATGTCATAGTCACCGCCCTTTACCCAGAGGTCCGGGCGGAGCAGGTCAAGGGCCCGTTCCGGGGTGTCCTCCTCAAAGACCAGGACCGCGTCCACGCATTCGAGGGACTGCAGCAGTTCCGTCCGGTCCTGTTGGCCGATGATGGGACGGGAAGCCCCCTTGATGCGACGGACCGAGGCGTCTGAGTTCAGGCACACGATGAGGCAGTCTCCCAGGCGCCTGGCAGCTGCGAGAGTGCGGGCGTGCCCGGCGTGGAGGAGATCGAAGCACCCTCCGGTCGCCACCACGGTGCCCCCGGCCGCCCGGACGCGGCGGACCACCGCAAGCGCGTCAGCTCCTTTCCCCGGAAACGGCAATGTTGGAGGCCCGGAGGGCAGGGCGGCGACCCCGCCGGCAGCCAGGAAAGCGGCAGCTTCCCGGACGGCCCGGTGGCAGGACTCCTCGACGTCTCCTCCGGCCATGAGGTGGGCTGCGAGGCTGCCAGCCAGCCGGTCGCCGGCACCGCAGGCATCCGTGACGGCGGTGTGCGGGGCGGGGATGTGGACGGGCGCAGGGGATGACGCGCGCACGAGGGTCGCGCCGTGGCCGCCCTGCGTGACCAGGACTGCGCTGCTCTGCCAGCGGCGCAGCAGCGTCCCCGCGATGTCAGGCACACCATGCGGCGTGCCCGGCGACCCGGCCGGGACGGCTGCCGCGGCGGCGCGGGCCTCGGAAAGGTTTGGCGTCACAACAGTGATGCCGGCGACGGGCTCGGCCCCGGCCGGGTGCGGGTCCCAGATGACAGGAATGCTCCGGGCGAGGCGCGCGATCATTGCACGCAGGGCAGGGTGCGACGTCAAGCCCCGGCCGTAGTCCGCCACAATAAGGGCCCCGGCACCCTCCACCGCCTCCAGCATGCCAGGCGTCACGCCGGGCGCCGGACGGACCTGGCATCCTTCATCAAATCTGGCTACCGGGTGGCCGTCCGCCCGGAGCCGGGTCTTGACCGGGGTTGGTGCTCCCGAGTGCCCCGCGGCCACGGTGATGCCCGCCAGCTCCTCGAGAAGCCGGCCGATCGCGCCGATGCCCGCCGCATGCTCGCGACCATCGCCGGGCGCACCCACATCGTTTACACCGGCGTCACGGTCGAGCATGGCGCGAGCCGCTACCGCGACACCCGGGTGGCGGAATCCGAGGTCCGGATGCTGGCTCTGTCGGAGGAGGACATCGCCTGGTATGTCGAGACCGGCGAGCCGATGGACAAGGCCGGCGCCTACGCCGTCCAGGGCATCGGGGCGATGTTCATCGAGTCGATCCACGGCAGCTACACCAACGTGGTCGGGCTGCCTCTTGCTTTACTTTTTCAAATGTTGCGCAATGCCGGAGTTGATCCCCTGATAAGGTGACGGGTGACGAGTCACGGGTGACGCGTGCTCCACTCGTTTCCCGTCACTCGTGACCCGTCCCCCGTAACCGGAGATACGAATGTCATCAGCGGCAAAAGTCGGCGCGTTCATGCTGGTCATCCTGGCGATCCTCGGATACTTCGTCCTGAAGATCGAGGACATCGACATCGGCCGGTCGCAGGAGACCCGCGACATCAGCGTTCTCTTTGACAACGTGGCGGGACTGGACGAACGGTCGGCGGTCCGCGTCGCGGGGGTGCGCAAAGGAAAAGTCACGAAGATCCGGCTCCGTCCCGACGGCAAAGCGATCGTGACGCTGCAGATTGACGACGACGTCCCGCTCTTCGAAGGGGCCACGGCCCGAGTCGCGAACCTCGGCCTTCTCGGCGAGAAGTACATCGAGCTCGATCCGGGCGACCCGCGCACACGGGCCGTTCGTGGAGACAACATCGTCCTGCCAGGCTCGCAGCCGGCTTCGATCGATGACGTGACGACGCAGGTTTCCGACATCGCAAACGACGTGAAAGCGATCACCGCTTCGCTCCGGACCGTGATGGCCGGACCGACGGGCGAGCAGAGGCTTCAGGACATCGTGGAGAACGTTCGCCTGATCACCGCGCAGGTCCGGGAGCTCATCGCGGTGAATCGCGTGAACGTCGACGCGACGATGGCGAACATGCGCGCGATTACCGCGGATCTCCGGGTCGAGATCCCGAAAATCGCCGCGTCGCTCGATCGCGCCGCAAACTCGATCGGCGGAACGGTCGGAGAGAACCGCGAAGACGTCCGCCGCATCGTCGAGAACCTGCGTGGACTCTCTTCCGATCTGCGCGTCACCGCTGACAACCTCAACGCGATCAGCGGAAACGTCCGCACCGGCGAGGGCACGATCGGCAAACTGTTCACGAGCAACGAGGCACACGACAAGCTCGTTGCCGCGCTCGGCTCGG
>CALMVY010000223.1 GCA_937873245.1 uncultured Arthrobacter sp.
CTGAGTTGGAAGCACTGGGAGTCAAGGCGATTGCGCATCAGGCGGATGTCGCCAACGACGCGGCGTGTCGCAAGATGGTCGACACGGCCGTGAAAGCGTTCGGCCGGATCGATCTCTTGGTGAACAACGCCGGCACCACCAAATTCGTGCTGGCCGCCGATCTCGACAAGGTGACCGACGACGACTGGCAGCGAATCATGGCCGTCAACGTCGTTGGTCCGTTCCACTGTGCCCGGGCGGTGCGCGAACCGATGCTGGCCGGCGGCGGCGGACAGATCATCAACGTGACCAGTGTGGCCGCGTTCGCCGGGAAGGGCAGCTCGATTCCTTACGCCGCTTCGAAAGGCGCGCTCAACAACCTGACGATCGCGCTGGCGAGAGCACTCGCGCCGCAGATTCGCGTCAACGCGGTGGCACCGGGGTTCATCACCGGCCGCTGGCTCGAGCAGGGATTCGGCCCGGCCTATGAAGGCGTGAAGCGGACCGTCGAAAAGTCGTGTCCCCTGGAAAAGGTCTGTGACCCCGAGGACGTCGCCGGTGGAGATGAGCTGCTCCACGGATTCCATGGCCAGGTACGGGTTCACCGCGGAGGCGCCGTAGCCGATCAGCACGGCCACGTGGTGCGTTTCGCGGACGTCGCCGGCCTCCACCACGAGGGCGGTCTTGGTGCGGTTGGCGCTGCGCAGCAGGTGGTGGTGCACGGCGCTGACGAGGAGCAGGGACGGGATCGGTGCCCACTGGGCGTTCGAGTCACGGTCCGAGAGGACGACGTACTGCACGCCGCGGTTGATGGCGCCGGAGACCTGCTCGCAGATTTCGGTGAGCCGGGCACGCAGCGCGTTCTCGCCGCCCTCGGGGCGGTAGAGGCCGCGGACCTTCATGGCGACTTTGTCGCCGTCGGCGTTCTCGATGTTCGCGATCTTGGCGAGCTGGTCGTTGTTGATCACGGGGAACGGCAGCGAGACCTGTGGCTGGCGGACCTGCTTGGTATCGAGCAGGTTGCCGTTGGGGCCGATCGCGCAGGTCAGCGACGTGACGAGTTCTTCGCGGATGGCGTCCAGCGGCGGGTTGGTGACCTGCGCGAAGGACTGCACAAAGTAGTCGAAGAGCAGCCGGGGCCGCTTGGAGAGCACGGCCACCGGAGTGTCCGAACCCATGGCGCCGAGCGGTTCGGCGCCGGTGCGGGCCATCGGGCCGAGCAGGATCTTCAGTTCCTCGGTGGTGTAGCCGAAGGTGCGCTGGCGGATGTTGACCGAGGCCGCGGTGTGCACCACGTGCTCGCGCTCGGGCAGGTCCTTGAGGTCGATCAGGTTTTCCTTGACCCAGTCGGCCCAGGGGTTGGCCGCCGCCACCTCGGCCTTGACCTCGGCGTCATCGATGATCCGGCCGGCGTCGGTGTCCACGAGGAACATCTTGCCGGGTGAGACGCGGCCCTTCTTGACCACCTTGGAGGGTTCGACGTCGATCACGCCGACTTCGGAGGCGAAGACCACCAGGCCGTCTTCGGTGATCCAGTACCGGCCGGGGCGCAGGCCGTTGCGGTCCAGGGTTGCGCCCACCAGGTTGCCGTCGGTGAAGGAAACGGCGGCGGGGCCGTCCCACGGTTCCATCAGCAGCGAGTGGTACTCGTAGAAGGCGCGGCGGGCGGGATCCATCGTGGCGTGGTTTTCCCAGGCCTCGGGGATCATCATCATGATCGAGTGCGTGATGGGCCGGCCGGAGAGCCAGAGCAGTTCCGCGACCTCGTCGAAGGAGGCCGAGTCGGAGGCACCGGGCGTGCAGATCGGGTACAGCTCCTCGGGCGAGTCCCCCAGCAGCGGGTTGGCGAGCTGGGACTGGCGGGCACGCATCCAGTTGCGGTTTCCCTTGACCGTGTTGATTTCGCCGTTGTGGGCGATGGTCCGGAAGGGCTGGGCCAGCGGCCAGGACGGGAAGGTGTTGGTGGAGAAGCGGGAGTGGACGATCGCGAGCTTGGTCTTGAAGCGCTTGTCCGAGAGGTCCGGGTAGAACGGCTCCAGCTGGGCGGTGGTCAGCATGCCCTTGTAGACGATGGTCCGGGAGGAGAGCGACGGGAAGTACACGCCGAACTTGTTCTGCGCCCGCTTCCGGATGCGCCAGGCGCGGGCGTCCAGTTCGTTGCGCTCCAGCGCTTCCCCGGTGCTGGAGGCAAAGAACGGCTGGGAGAAGTACGGCATGCAGGCCCGGGCCATCGCCCCGACCAGGTCGGCCACGATCGGCACTTCGCGCCAGCCAAGGACGGTCAGGCCCTCGTCCGCCGCGAGGCCCTCGATGCCGGCCTTGGCGGCGTCGGATTCGCGCTGCTCGGACGGGAGGAACGCCGTGCCCACCACGAACTGGCCGGCGGCGGGTAGTTCAAAGTCGGTGACGGCGCGGAAGAATTCGTCCGGGATCTGCATGAGCAGGCCGGCCCCGTCGCCGGTGCCCTCATCGGCGCCGACGGCACCGCGGTGCTCGAGGTTGCGCAGGGCTGTCAGGGCGGCGTCAACGATGTCGTAACCCGGCTCCCCCCGCAGGGTGGCGATGATGGCGAGGCCGCAGGCGTCTTTCTCCTGCTCCGGGTTGTAGAGCCCGGCCGCTTCGGGAAGCGCCGCGAAGCGCTTGAAGGGTGACATGGCGGGCTGCTGGGGCTCGGACCAACTGGGGCTGTGCAGGGTTTGGGTCATGGGAGACGTCCTTCCTCCTGATCGTGCGTATGGGAGGGACAACATTGGCCCGCATCGGTGCGCCGGTGTGACGGGCACAACAAAGTGTTTTTCTTATTCGAATTGTAGGTCAGCGCCGCGTCCTGCACTAACAGTTACGCGGGCACCGGCCTGGGCTTGCGCGAACAGCAACTGTCTGCTGTCCGCCGCCTTCCCTGCTGCCACGACGCTGTGGAGACGGGCGCTGCGAGGGGTGACTCCGCGGCCCGGTCTGCCGGGGCTGAGCTACTTGGTGCCCTCAGCTTCCGGCGCGGTTCCGGCGCCCTGGTGGCCGGGTGTTCCGGTCGCCGGCGCTCCTGTGGCGGGCTTGGTGCCGCCGGTGGATTCCTTTGACGCTTCAACTGGGGTTGAAGCGCGGCCGGGACCGCTTTGGTTCTCAGGGAGATTATCACGCGACTCACTATCTGAGACACCAGAATCCGAATGCTGGACAGCTGCGCTGCCTGCCGGAACAGTGGCCGGAACGGTGGCCGGCTTCGCGTCGGCATGCGTCTTGCCGTCGTTTTCGGCATCGGCATCGGCATCGGCGGCGGCGTCGGCGTCGGCGTTGACCTCGTCGTCCGCGTCGGCGTTGACCTCCTCGTCGTCAGCGCCGGCAGCGGGCTCCACCTCGGACGGTTCGCGGCCGGGCAGGTACACGGTGTCGGGTTCGGTGCGCTTGCGCAGGCCCAGGATGATGAACGCGGCCAGCGCGCCCAGCAGGACAAAGATGGACGTCCACACGTTCAGCCGGGTGGTGATGCCGAAGAGGTTGATCAGCTCGGCGTCGTCGATCCGCATCGCTTCGATCCAGACCCGGCCCAGCGTGTAGTAGATCGCGTAGAGGCAGAACAGGCGGCCGCGGCGGAAGTTGAACTTGCGGTCCAGCAGCAACAGGATGCCCACGCCGGCCAGGTTCCACAGGGATTCGTAGAGGAACGTCGGGTGGAAGAGCGTCTCCGCGGCCATGCCGGGCGGGAAGTTCGGGTTGTCGGCGTCGAACGCGTAGACCTTGTCGTTCATGGTCGCCACGTACAACACGTTGCGCGGCGTCCCATTGACAACGACGCCGCTCACATACAGGGGCTGCGCGTAGACCGAGCCGTCCACCGGGTAGGTGTAGAGCTTGCCGAACTGGCTGGGGTTGACGTTGGCGACCGTGAGAACGGTCTCGCTGAGGTTCGCGCCGGTGCGCGCGCCGTCATAACGATTGGTCAGGACGTTGACCTGACCGCTGGCGGGCGACGACAGTAACAGAAGGGCAGCAATCCTGCCCAAAAAGAGCAAAGCCGACGACAGATTCCTGCCCCGCAGCATGGCGCGCCAGGCGAATTGCAGGTTCGGTGCCGCTCCCGCTCCCCGCTTCCCGCTTCTTAGGTGCGCTTCTTCTTGCGCGCGCCCTTTGCGGCGGTCGTTCGCCTTGCGGTGGTCTTTCGTTTGCCGGCGGTCTTGCGCGTTGCGCCGCGTTTGCGTTTCACGCGCTCCGGCAGCTTCGCGCCGCCGGTCTCGCGGTTCCATTCCTCGAACGTCTCGGGGGAGATTTCTCCGTTGACGAGCAGTTCAGCAAACTTCCGCCGTTGCGCCTGGCTCTTGAATGGCATCTCCACCCCGCCGATCCCGCGATTGTACGTGAGCGTGAGACAATCGCCCCGTGAAGCT
>CALMVY010000224.1 GCA_937873245.1 uncultured Arthrobacter sp.
CCGAACAGGCGGTGATCGGAACCGAGGTTAGCCTTGGCTTCGAGAGCCGCTGTCCGTCTGCATTGCACCAGAAACCGGACGGAACTCCCATGTGTAGGACCCGTCAGCTTTCAGGCTCATGCGCAGGTTGCCCCACGTGTCGCTGAACTTCTTCTGCACAAAGGCCGGGTTCGACACGAACGGCCGGGTACCGATCCCGCCAGTGGACACCTGGAACTGCTGCATCCCGTCCGCGACACACTGGTCCGCGTTGTTCACCGGGCAAGTCCGCTCGTAGTTGTGTGAGCCGCCCGAGAGTATGACCTTGACCCGGTTCGCCCAGTACATGTCAATCCATGGCTTCAGGTAGGTGGGCCGGGGTTTGGACGTGTCACTGGTGAAGTACGGATCGTGGGCCACGACCGCCAGGTTCTTACCGGCTGCCTTGGCCGCCTTCAGACCGGCGTCCATTTCAGCGGTCATCGCCTGCGCCCGCGAGGAGTTGTACTTCCATGTGGCCGTAGGGGCGACGAGGAAGTACCAGTTTCCCTTCTCGAATGAGTACCATTCAAGTGCATCTTGGAACCGTCCCAGATCAGTGCTCGTCGCGCTCTTGGTCGTGGACACGCACTGGCCGTCCATGTACCTGTCCAGGTCGTCAGTCACTCCGGGCTGAACGTCGTGCGTAGGCCCGGCGCTCCAGTATGTTTTGGCCTTCGCCGGACCCCACAACTTGTCATAGGCCGTGAGGGCCGCACAGGTGCCAAGGTCGTACTGGTAATCACCCAGGCCGAGGAAGTTGTCCAGCGAACCGTCGTTGAGACCGGCGATGATGCTGGCCGCGTTCTTACCACTGTGCGACGAGGTTGAGGTGTTCCCCGAGGGATTTATGTCACCCAGGGCGGCGAACTCAAACGAGTCACCGGATGGCGGTGATGGGGGAGGCGGAGTATTACCGGCTGTCGTAGTAGGCGCCGGCGTCGTTACCGCCGGTTGAGGTGAAGGGGCCGAGCAGCCGGCCAGGAAGATTGCCGCCACCCCAAGGGCGACCAAGTGTTTACGCATACGTCAGATGATAAGCACATCGCGCGGCGATGCCTAGGCGGATCCACCGATGTTGATCGGGCACCGACGGCGGTTTAAACCGAGAATCCGCCTTTTCAAGGAAAATGGAGCTTGTCTAGAGCCAATGCCGTTTACTTTGTGATTTTGGGTGTTTTCTTGAGTGGCCAGTTGGACATTTTGCGTTTGACGGCGCGGGGGACGGTGCGTTGCCGGCGCGGGGGCAGGAGTTCGTGGAGGATTTCCCGGCAGAAGATGGCGAAGGCCTCAGCCAGCTTGTGAGGGGGAAAAAGCCGGGCGCGTGGCGAGGGATCGCCGAGCTGCCCGGAGGGTGCGTGTGAAAGAGAACTGCAGGGGGTCTTCGTCGAATTCTGCCGCGACGGTGCCGATGAGGGACCGGATCGCGTAGTGGGCGCAGAGGTGGCCGTAGATTTCCTGGAGCACCCCGTCGGGTGTTTTGGAGCGCAGCACGATGCCGGGGCCGCGCTGGTGGGTTTTGAGTTCATCGAAGCTGGACTCTATTTCCCAGCGCCTGGCGTACAGCCGGGCCAGGTCTTCAGCCGGTGCGGCGGCCGGGTCCAGGATCGTGGTGATCAGCAGGAACTTGCTCACTTCATCCCCGGCAACGGCCTCGTTCCCCAAGGTGGCCTTGCTCTCGGTGGTGACTTCGTCTTCGATAACGCGGACCGGGATGCCGTTGGCGTCCTTGGCCCGGTCCTTGCTGGAGGGATAGACCTTTGAGAGGTAGGAGCCGTCGCCGTAGTCCTCCAGCGACGGCAGGGCGCTGTTGGCCTTCATCCGCCACAACAACGCGGCGCCTGTCGCGGCACTGTCCTTCCATGCCGTATAGGAGAAGAACCCGCGGTCGGCCATGGCCAGCATGTCTTTGTCCAGGTCCGCCAGCAGGGCCGGATACAGGTCATGTTCGGACGTGTCGTACCGGGAGGCCACCGCGGAGAAGACCGCATGGGTGCCGCACTCCACCAGCCCCAGCACCCTCGCCTGGGGGAAGGCGCTCTTGAAGTCCGTGTTCGTCCCCGGCCGGCCGTAAGCGCGCTCGTTCGCCGGGGTGTCGGCCAGGTCCAGGGTGGTCCCGTCCACGGACACCAGCCGCCATTCCTTGTAGAACCCGGGCCCGTCCGGGGCCGCGAACGGCTTGGCGACCTGGGCGAACAACTCCACCATCACCGCGGAGCCCAACCGGGTCCGCGCCTTGTAAATCGCCGCTTTCGTCGGCATCACCCACTCCCGGAACCGGCCGCTCAGCCATTCCATCCCCGCCAGTAACGAGCGCATGACTTCCTCGTAGGATCCGTTGGAGAACAACGCCAGAGCCATCACGTAATAGACCATCAACCGCGAGGGCAGCAAACGGTTCCGCTGCTCCAGGGCCCCGGTACGCCTGATCACCGCATCCACCACATCTGCCGGGAAAACCCGCGTCAACACACCCAGGGAAATGTGGTCAGTCAACCGTTCAGGACCCTCCGGGGTCACCCATCCACTACGCGCCATGCCGAAAGATTAACACAAACCAACTAAGTAAACGGCATTGACCCTAGACCACGCGCGATACTCCCCTGTTTTGGAGTCTCGGTCATCGAATTAACGACGCATGAGTGGCGCCCGCTCTATATCCACGTCTTTGAGAATTAGAGATTTTTGGATTCAGCACAGTAGGTGGGCAACGGAAAGAGTTGTGACGACCTATGGTTGCGGCATCATCGCTAGAGTGCGGCGTACTCTGTCCAGTTTCTTGAGTCCCTCAGCTGATCCATGGTTGATACCGCGCAGAAGGATGCTCACATCCTTCACCGACCCACGCCTCTGCGCCGCGATCGTGGACAGGCTGACCTTCAACGGCGCCATCATCGAAACAGGCACCGATTCGTATCGTCTCGCCCACACCCGAACCCAGAAATCAGCCTAATCACAGACTCCTGGCCGAAGGATCGCGTCAGATGCCGCGGCAGCTTCAGGAACAACCTTCCCGGTCCAGAGCCATCCCAAGCGGAAGTAGGTGGAGTTTTCCGGGGACTGGGAGAACATCAGGAGTTGTTGCAATGACAAGGTTCCGGCGGCCCTCCGGCCCGCCAGCATTGAGACCCAAGGGAGGACGAGACACCTCAAAGGATTGTCTGTGACAATCAAGTTATGGCTGAGGATTATGAAACGGCGTCGTGGAGCCTTCGTCCGGGG
>CALMVY010000225.1 GCA_937873245.1 uncultured Arthrobacter sp.
GTCCTTGTCGTCACCGAAGTCGGTCGTGCGCAGCCAGACCGCGCCGCCGTCGTCGTAGACGTGGCCCTGTTCCCGGAGCCGCGCGACGGCGTCCTCGATCGCTCCGGCGTCGTGGAGTTCCTGCTCGGAGAAGTAGACATCGAATTCGACGCCGAACCCGGCCAGGGTGCTCTTGATGTCGTGCAGCTGCGCCTTGTACGCAGCGCCGCGGATCACCGGCAGCGCGGCGACGTCGGTCAGTTCGCGGATATCCGGGTGCTGGGTCAGCACCTCATGGCCAAGATCCGCGATGTACTCGCCGGGGTAGCCGCCTTCCGGGACGCCGCGGCCGTGCAGCCGCGAGAGCACGGAGTGCGCGAAGACATTCATCTGCGAACCGGCGTCGTTGATGTAGTACTCGGCGGTGACGTCCGCGCCGGAAGCCCGGAGGACGCGGGCGATCGCATCCCCCAGGGCGGCCCAGCGCGTGTGGCCGATGTGCAGCGGGCCGGTGGGGTTTGCGGAGACAAACTCCATATTGACCGTGTGGCCCGCGAGCGCCGTGTTGGTGCCGTAAGCACGCCCCGCTTCGACGATCATCTTGGCCAGGGCGCCGGCGGCGGCGGCGTCAACGGTGATGTTCAGGAACCCCGGTCCGGCGATGTCGACGGCGGACACACCGTCGATGGACTTCAGCCGGGCACTCAGCACGGAGGCGAACTCCCGGGGGTTGGTGCCCGCGGTTTTGGCCAGCTGAAGGGCGATGTTGGTGGCCCAGTCGCCATGGTCCCGGTTCTTCGGACGCTCAACGCGCACCTCATCCGGGACATCGGATGCGGAAAGCCCGATTTCACCGGCGGCGACGGCGTCCTTCAGGCAGGCGGATATGGCGAGGGAGAGTTCTTCTGGGGTCACAGTTCCAGCCTACCGGTGGCCTGCAGTGTCGCGGAATTTGGTGCCCGGAATGACAACCGGGCACGGCTTCCCCGCGGGTGCCCGGGTTTTCGCCGGACAGACCACAGCTCATAGCCCAGGATCACACGGTGAACCACTACGCTGATTTACACGTCGTCATCGAGTATCCCCCCGCGGGACACCCTGGTGGGCCACGGCATCCACTCACTCCCCACCCGATCGTCGCTAGAGAAACGAGCCGCTGAATGACTACCTCTCTCCGAAAAACCGTTTTCGTCGGCATCGCCGGACTTTCCCTGGCCGGCTCGGCGGCCGGCTGCGCGCCCGGGCAGGCTTCCAACCCCCAGGCCACCGGCGCCGCACCGCCGGCCGCCGGTGCGGCCACCTACCAGGACGGCACCTACAGCGCGGACGGAAACTATGTCTCGCCGAACGGCAACGAGACGGTGGGCGTGGAACTCACGCTTGCCGGCGGAGCCGTGACCGGTGTCAAGATCACCCAGCATCCATCCAACCCCAACACCCGGAAATTCCAGGGCGAGTTCGCCGGCGGCATCCAGTCCCAGATTGTCGGCAAGAAGCTCGACGAAATCAAGGTCTCCAAGGTGGCCGGTTCATCGCTCACGAGCGGCGGCTTCAACCAGGCCGTGGACAAGATCAAGTCAGACGCACGGGCATAACAGCAGTCGTAACCGCCATCTAGCCAGCAGGAGGGAACGTGCCACATCCGGGCTGGACGAATTTCGGTTTCGAAGGCATCGGTACCCGGTGGGAGATCTCCACGCCGGCTCCGCTGGCCGGCGCGCTCCGCCGCCGGCTGCTGGACACCGTGGCGGACTACGACGCCGCGTGGTCCCGATTCCGGCCGGACTCGCTGATCGCCGCCGCCGCACGGCAGCCGGGACGCTACCAGCTGCCCGCCGAGGCGGCGGCGCTGGGGCAACTCTACGAAACCCTGTACCGGCTCAGCGGCGGGGCCATGACCCCGCTCATCGGCGGCAGCCTGGAGCAACTCGGCTACGACGCCACCTACTCCCTGCGCCAGGGCGGCCCGCCGCTGCCCGCCCCGCCCTGGGACGAGGTGCTGGACTGGCGGGGCACGGTGCTGGCCACGCGTGCCCCGGTGGTGATCGACGTCGGGGCCGCCGGGAAGGGGCAACTGGCGGACCTGCTCTCCGGTGTACTGCGCGACGGCGGCGTGGCCGAGCACTTCATCGACGCGAGCGGTGACCTGTTCAACGCCGGGCCCATGCCGGTCGACGTCGCCCTTGAGCATCCTTACGACCCGGCCCGGGCCATTGGCATCGTCAGCCTCGGCGCCGGGGCCCTCTGCGGTTCCGCCGCCAACCGGCGTGCGTGGGGGGACGGGCTGCACCACGTGCTGGACGGCACCACCGGAGCGCCGGTACGAACCGTCGTCGCCAGCTGGGCCATGGCGGCGAGCGCCATGGAGGCCGACGCGCTGGCAACTGCACTGTTCTTTGTCGACGGATCCCGGTTGCGGGAGGAGTTCGACTGTTCCTGGCTGACTGTCCACTCGGACGGCCACGCGGAGTATTCGGCCGATTTTGAAGGGGTGCTGTTCTCATGACCACCACAATCTCCACTCCCATCAGTTCACGGCTGGACACGGCGCTGGGCCGTTTCACGATGTACCGGCTGGTCCTCTGGGTCCTTGCCGTGCTGGCCGGTTACAGCCTGCTGCTCAACGTGCTCGGGTGGCTGACGTTCGGGCTCCCGGAGATGATCGCCCACCTGGTGCTCTGCCTCGGCCTGACCTACGCCTCCAACCGCGCCATTGCGGCCCTGTTCCATGTGCGCCCGCACTCGGAATCGTCACTGATCACGGGTCTGCTGCTGTACTTCCTTTTCTGGCCGTCGGAGTTTCCGGCGGGGCTGTCCCTGGACGTGGCCGGCGTGGCCCTCGCCTGCGTGATTGCGTCGGCCTCCAAATACGCCCTGGCCTGGCGCGGCCGCCACATCTTCAATCCCGCGGCGGCCGGCGCCTTTATCACCGGGCTCACGGGACTCAATATCGCCACCTGGTGGGCCGCCACCCCCGCGATGCTCTGGCTCGTGCTGCCCGGGGCCCTGCTGGTCCTGTACCGGGTCAGGAAGCTGCTGATGGGGGCGGTGTTTACGCTCGTGGCGGTGTCCATCGTGGCCGTGGAACTGCTGCGCGCCGGCATGTCCCTGGGCGAAGCGCTGTGGCAGCCCATCGCCCAGCGCCCGGTGCTGTTTTTCGTCGGCTTTATGCTGACCGAGCCGCTCACCCTGCCGCCGCGCCGCCG
Source organism: uncultured Arthrobacter sp. (assembly GCA_937873245.1). Classification (GTDB taxonomy): domain Bacteria; phylum Actinomycetota; class Actinomycetes; order Actinomycetales; family Micrococcaceae; genus Arthrobacter. The sequence goes on from CALMVY010000225.1 coordinate 3,186, forward strand.
GCAGCAGCTGGCGCTGGCCGCCGTCGTCGGCCTGCTGTTCGCCATCCCCTACAACCTGGGGTTCGTGGCCAACTCCCCCGAACTGGCGCTGCTCGTGGGAAACGCGCTCGCTTTCGTCGCCGGCCAGCGCGGGCGCGTGCTGCTCCGCTTCCGCGGCTCCCGGCCATTGACCCCGACGACGACGGAATTCAGCTTCCAGCCCGAGCGCCCGCTCCGCTTCACCCCGGGACAGTACATCGAGCTGAACCTGCCCCATGGGAAGGCCGACCACAAGGGCCGCCGCCGGGTCTTCAGCCTGACCAGTCCCTCGGGTTCAGCCGAGCTCACGATCGGGGTGGGAACGGCCGCGCCGCTGTCCACGGCCAAACGGGCCCTCCTGGCCCTGGAAGCCGGCGACGAGCTGACGGCCACCACGGTGGGCGGCGACTTCGTCCTGCCGCGGACTCCCGGAGCGCCCGTGCTGCTGATAGCGGCCGGCATCGGCATTACCCCGTACATGGCCCAGCTCTCCGGGAACGCCGCAGGCCGGGATGTGGTGCTGCTGTACCTGGCCAAAAATGCCGCCGAACTGGCCTACGCCGAGGAACTCGAATACACAGGGGCGCGGGTCATCGCCAGGCTTGCCGACGGCTCCGCTCCGCCGGCGTTCATGCAGGATGCGGGTGCTGCCCGGATAGACGGCGCCTCGCTGAAAGAGCTGGTCCCGGACATCGCCGACCGGGACGTCTATGTGTCGGGCTCGCCGTCGAGCGTCCGTTCCCTCCGCACCGCCGCGCGCCGGGCCGGAGCCCGGCGGATCCATGTGGACTCCTTCTCCGGGTACTGAGTTGCCGAGTGTGTCGATTTTCCCTTGGGGCCCCCCTTCCTGCTAAGCTCTAGGACGTCCCGCCGGTAACGGCAGGAACCCTGACTGCCCTCGTAGCTCAGGGGATAGAGCGTCTGCCTCCGGAGCAGAAGGTCGTTGGTTCGATTCCAATCGAGGGCACAGATAAAAACCCCGCCACTCAACGAAGTGGCGGGGTTTTTTGCTTCTCCCCCACTGGTCGTGAGTTATTAGGACAAAATGTGTGTCCGCCCCGGGCGTGTTATGTGCGTCCTGCCCAGCCTTGCGGGCCCAGACGCCTTCTTCTGCGGTGGGGGTGTTGCCGTATTCCGCGGGGCCACGTGGTTGCACGGGGACTGCCCGCGTGCAGATTTTCGTGGGCAGGTGCGGACGCGCGGGCAGATCAGGGCGGATCGGCGTCGCTCATGCGCCCCGATC
>CALMVY010000226.1 GCA_937873245.1 uncultured Arthrobacter sp.
GGCTTATCTGCTGCTGCCGCTGGTGCGGCGCGTCGAGAGCGTCTGGCCGGAGGGGGGCCGGGCCGGTCGCCTGCGCCGGCCGCTGTCGATCCTGCTCGTCTATCTGGCCGTCACCGGCCTGGCGACGGCGGTGACGTACATCGCGTACACCCTGGATGCCCAGACGGAGGCCTTCTTCCAGAGCAAGTACCTCTGGCTGACGGCGCCGTTCACGGTCTTCGGGATCGTCCGGTTCCTCCACCTCGTCTCGGGACGCGGCGGCGAGGGCCTCAAGAGCGAGAGCCCGACGCAGGAGATGCTCAGCGACGTCCCGTTCGTGCTGAACCTCGTCCTGTGGGTCGTGGTGGTGATGGCGTTGGCAATGGCTTCGGCATCGTAGAGGGATTCGGCGAAGCCGCTGCCTGTCATGGGGGTTGGCACGTGGGCGGCGTCTCCGACGATGGCGACCCGGCCGTTGGCGAGTCGTGCGGGGACGTATTCGGCGATGGGTGTGCCGATGACAGCGCGTCGCTCGATGCTGTCGAGGATCGCGGCGTTCCAGGGCGATGGAAACAGTTCGCGGGCCTGTGCGGCGAGTTCCTGGAATGTCGCGTTGGGAATGCCGGCGGGCATGAGCGAGTGCCGTACCACGGAGCCGTCGACGCTGCCGGTGGAGCGGAGCAGTCCGTTTCTGCTTGAGTCATACCAGGCCCAGCCGAGGCGCCGTGATCCTGGCGCGTGGGAACCGTTGACGCCCGGGAGCGGGCAGCCGAGCAGCGTGTTGTTGTTATCGCCGAGGAAAGCGACATCTTGCGGCCAACGCAGGGCTCTGATGGCTGATTCATCGGCGATGCCGATCCATATCACGTAGCCGGCGAAGGTGGCGTCGGGGTGTTCCGGCGCGATATGCCTGCGTACCGTGCTGCGGTGGCCGTCGGCCCCGATCACGATGTCCGCGGTGATCCTCTGCCTGTCTGAGGTATGGACCCAGACGGAATGTGCGTCCTGGCCGACCTTGCGCACGGTGGTGTTTTGTCGCAGTTCGATGATCGGGTTTGTTTCTATGGCAGCGCGGAGTGCGCCGTGGACGGCGAACCAGGTTTGGATCCCGGGTGCGAGGGGCTGGGGCGCTTGGGAGGCAGGGAGGCCGGTGATGCGCTCGAGGAGACCGTCCTGGACGTGAAGGGCAGCTCCGGTGCGTCCGGTGTCATCGGAGCGTTCGAGCAGGGTGGTGTGGACGCCGGTCCTTGCCAGGGTCAGGGCACTCATGAGTCCGGCGAGGGACGCCCCGACGATGAGGGCCGTGCCAGGTGAGGTGTGAGGGTCGGTGGCGCGGGCCATGGCGAGGTCTTTTCTTTAGGTCAGGTGGCGGGCCCGGGCGGGGCGGTAGAGCCGTCCCGCCCGGGTCCGTCGGGTCAGGCAGGGATCGGGAACCCGTAGTTCTCGAGGGTCAGTGAGTCGGGGTCAGGGCCGCCGCGCACGCCGGTGTCGAGTGCATCGATGCTTGCGAGGTCCTCGGGGGTGAGGGCGAAGGCGAAGACGTCGAAGTTTTCGGCGATGCGGTGGGCCTTGACGGACTTCGGGATGGCGGAGTAGCCGTGCTCAAGGTGCCAGCGGAGGATGACCTGGGCCGGGGTTTTCGCGTATTTCGCCGCGATATCGGTGATGGCCGGGTCCTCGAGCGGGTTCTTCTCGGAATCGCCGTAGATGTAGGAGCCGCCGATGGGCGACCAGGACTGGGTGCGGATGCCGTGGCGCGCGTTGGCTGCCCGCCATTCGGGCTGGGAGTAGTACGGGTGGACCTGGATCTGGTTCACGGCGGGCACAACGCTGGTGCGGGCGATGAGTTCCTCGAGCTCGGCGGGTGTCTGGTTGGAGACGCCGATCGCACGGACGCGGCCGTCGGCGAGGAGCTTTTCGATCGCCTGGTAGGCGGCGATCGTTTTCTCGAAGTCGGCAGCGAGGGGCTGGTGCAGCAGCAGCAGGTCGACCTGGTCAACGCCGAGTTTGCTGATGCTCTTGTCGAAGCCGTGCAGCGCTTCGTCGTAGCCATAGTCGCTGATCCAGAGCTTGGTCTCGATGAAGATCTCCGAGCGGTCGATGCCGGACTGGCGGATGCCCTCGCCGACCTCGTGTTCGTTGAAATAGGCTGCGGCGGTGTCAATCAGACGGTAACCGGCCCGCAGCGCGGCGTGGACCGCTGCTGTGGTGTCTTCCGGTGGGCTCTGGTAGACGCCCAGGCCCAGGGCAGGCATCTGGACACCATTGTTTAAGGTGATGTAAGGGTTCTTCTCTTGCATGAGGCTGGGTTTTCCTTTGTTTCTTGGGATGGCTGATTACGCGCAGTGCGGGTTTAGACCAGGACGTCGTCACTGATCTCTGCGGTAGGCGCCGGGTCCTCGGCTGCCGGGGCGGCGCTGGTGGTCCGGGTGGCGCGCATGAGGGCCAGGATGATCAGTGGGATGAGGCCAAGGATGGCCATGGCTGCGCCGACGGTTGCCGGGCCGGTGGTGCCGAGGGTGGAGTCGAGGGCGACGCCGGCCAGCCAGGTCGCGGCGGCGATGCCGACGTTGAAGGCGGAGACGGTCAGGGCTGCGGCCAATGACGGGCCGGAGTGTCCGAAGCGGACGGCCAGCGGGGTGGCGATGGCGGTGACGCCCATGCCGGTGAAGCCAAGCAGGATGACCAGGACGATGGTCGGGACGACGAAGGTGGAGAGCGGGATCATGAGCAGGAGTACCAGGGCTGAGCCGCCGCCGATGGCGAAGTACGTGGCGAGCGGCTTGCGGTCCCCGGTTCGCCCTGCCACGACCGTGCCGAGCAGGGCGCCGATGCCGAAGCCGACGAGCAGCAGCGGCACGGCCGCTTCGGAGATGCCGGTGCGTTCGGTCAGGAGCGGGGAGATGTAGGAGTAGGCGGCGAGGAATCCTCCGGAGACCAGGGCGGTGGTCGCCAGGACGAGCCACAGCTTGCCCTCGCGCAGCACGCCGAGCTGGGAGCGGAAGGTGGTGACTTCCTGGCGTTCATCGGCGGGAGCGAACTTGCCGATGACGACGGCGGCGAGGGCGGCGAGGATGGCCAGTGCCCAGAAGATACCGCGCCAACCGATGGCCTGGCCGATGAAGGAGCCCAAGGGCACGCCGGCCACGATTGCCAGGCCCATGCCACTCATCATCACGCCCATGGCTCGGGAAGCGTTCGCGGGGCCGGCGGCGGAGGTGTTCGGGGATCCGCGGACGGACTACACGCGGAGCTGCAGCGCCTGCCGGATTCCCGCCAGTCACCAACTTGAAATTCTGAGACATCCCCTCGTTCTCCTCGTTTTGGACGACTACCGGCCTCCCCGGATAGGCCCATTGATCCGCTCGGTTCACCCACGGAAAGCAGGGGATCATTGGTCGCGGAAACGGGCTTACGAGGCTTGCCCTGCGCCGGGATGATCCTCTCGCCACCAGTCCCATTAACGGAGAGCGGAAAGCATCGGCGTCACACAGAGCGGAATTGAGCCCACGGCCCGGTGATCGCGAGCGTCCTGCCGGGCGCATAAGCGTTGACGAACAAGGTCGCTCCATCGGGCGAGAAGCAGGCGCCGGCAAACTCCGTGTTCGAATTGAGGCGGGCGAGCGTGTAGACTCGTCCGTCGGGCGTGACGCCCTTCAGGTGGTTGGTCACATCGTCGCCCGACTTGTCCTCGCACGCGATCAAATGGCCCCAAGGCGCTACCGTCAAATTGTCGACGTAGTCCATCACGGTGGGATCCGACGATTCGACGAAAAGCTGGAGCCGCGCCGGCACATCCTTTTCGCGCCAGGCATCCACCACGCCGAACAGACGCGCTGCCATACCGGGAAGTCCCGACGCCGTGATGATCGTCCCCGCGGTATCGAGATCCAAGATGATTTG
>CALMVY010000227.1 GCA_937873245.1 uncultured Arthrobacter sp.
GCGAGGCCTGCGAGGCCGCCCGACACCAGCATCACGATGATCACCGTGCGCCCGATGTCGATGCCCGCGTAGTGCGCGGCGCGCGGGTTGTCGCCGATGAGTCGGATCTCGTAGCCGATGCGCGTGCGCGCCAGCCAGAACCAGGTGACCACCGCGCACACGATGGCGATGACCAGCCCCAGGTGGACCGTCTGGCCCAAAGGTGGCAGCGGTGGGAGGTGCGGGGGGGATAAGTATCCACTCCGCCAGGCATACCCCGAACGGCGCGGCGGACAACGATCGTCCCCGCGTCGCTTCGTCCTCCCTGGTGATAGCCGGAGCCGACCGTACGCCGTACTATCTGTCCAGCCCAGAAGCGACACCGGTCGCGGGACGGCCTGAATGGTCTGGCCCTGGCATGCGTGCGCCCAACCGGCGCGAAGGGAGGCTCGATGGATCGTCAATCTGTATCGATCGATCGTCGGACGATGCTCAAGGTCGCGGGCGGCGCGACGCTTGCCGTCTTCTTACCAACCCGTGCGGCCGTCGCCGGGCGTCAGTGGTGCCGGGTCGACCCGATCTTCCGCTTCGTCGACGCCGACGACCCGGAGCGGTCGGTCATCGCCAACGTCGTCGGGGGCGTCCTGTACGAGGGCGTCGGGCATGTGGCCCTGTTCGGGCTTGGCGCCGTGCTGGCGGTCGTCGCTGCCCTGGTGGGCTGGATGGCGTTCCCGGCCGCTGCGCGACGACCGGGCGACGTGCGACCATCGTCGGCATGACGGACCCGACGATCCTGGGCGGCGATCCCCATCGGCGCTACGACGCCCTGGCCGACACCTGGGTCCTGGTCTCCGCCGGGCGGACGAAGCGACCGTGGCTGGGCGCGCAGGAGCCGGAGCCGGCGGCTGCCCGACCGACGTTCGATCCCGCCTGCTACCTGTGCCCAGGGAACACCCGCGCGAACGGCGTGACGAACCCGGGCTATGACGCGACCTTCGTGTTCGTCAACGACTTCAGCGCCCTGCGCCCGGGGACGACGACGGATGCGTTCAGCGACGGGCTGCTCCGCGCCGAGGGCGAGCAGCCGGTCAAGCTCCGCAGGGTCGTTCAGCAGCTCGTTGGCCCGGTCCCGGATGGGGTTGAGCCGCTCCGCCACAACCTCGGCCAGATCAACCTTGAGGTGGCCGTACATTTTGCCCTGGTAGGCGGCGACAAGGGCTTCGACACTTTGCCCCGTGATGGCCGAGTAGATGGTCAGGAGGTTGGAGACCCCCGGCTTGGCCTCGCGGTCGAAGCGGATTTCCGTCTCGGCATCCGTCACCGCGGACTTGATCCGCTTCGCGATGACCTTGGGATCATCCAACAGGTTGATCAGGCCGGCCGGTGATTCCGCCGACTTGGACATCTTGGCGGTGGGGTTCTGCAGGTCGTAAATCTTCGCGGATTCCTTCTGGATGAAGGGCGCCGGAACGTTGAACGTCTCACCGAAGCGTGAGTTGAAGCGCTGGGCCAGGTCGCGGCTGAGTTCCACGTGCTGCCGCTGGTCCTCGCCCACGGGGACACCGTGCGGCTGGTAGAGGAGGATGTCCGCTGCCTGCAGGATGGGATAGGTGAACAGGCCGACGCTGGCCTGGTCCGAACCGTGCCTCGAGGCCTTGTCCTTGAACTGGGTCATCCGGGAGGCCTCGCCGAAGCCGGTGATGCAGTTCAGCACCCAGGCCAGCTGGGCGTGTTCGGGGACCTGCGACTGGACAAAGAGCGTGCATTTGTCCACGTCCACGCCGCCGGCGATGTACTGCGCGGCTGTGACCCGCGTGCGGTGGGCCAGTTCGGCAGGGTCCTGCGGAACGGTGATCGCGTGCAGGTCGGGGATGAAGAACACGGCGTCGTACTCGTCCTGCATCCGGACCCAGTTCACCAGGGCGCCGAGGTAATTGCCCAGGTGCAGGGAAGCCGCCGAGGGTTGCATGCCGGACAGGATGCGCTGGCGGGTTCCTGAGGGAGCGGCAGCGGCGGGGACGGCGGACACGGCGGCAGCCGGGGCGGCGGCGGTTTCGGCGGCAGCGTCGTTCACGGGGGTCACAGTGGAAGGAGAGGTCATTCGCGGAAGCCTTAAGACTAGAGCCGGTAGTCCACTACCAGCGGGGCGTGGTCGGAGAAGCGGGTGTCCCAGGACGGTGCCCGGTCAACAACGGCTGACACTGCGGCAGCAGCGAGGGCGGGCGTAGCCATGTGGTAGTCAATGCGCCAGCCTGTGTCGTTGTCGAAGGCCTGTCCCCGTTGCGACCACCAAGTGTAGGGGCCGTCGACGTTGCCCGCCAGGCCCCTGTGAACATCCTTCCAGCCGATTTCCTCGCCGAAGAAGCGGTCGAAGTAGGCGCGCTCCTCGGGCAGGAAGCCGGCACGTTTGACGTTGCCCTTCCAGTTCCTGATGTCCAGTTCCGTGTGGCCGACGTTGAGGTCTCCCACCACGAGGGCATGGTCGCTGTGTTTGGCCAGCTCGGGAAGCCGCGTGCTCATGACGTCGAGGAAACGGAACTTGTCGTCCTGCTTCGGGGTACCCGCCTCGCCGGAGTGCACATAGGCGCTGACGACGGTCAGCTGGGAGGCTTCCCCTTCCGCGTCGCGGACGATGTAGTCGGCTTCGACCCAGCGGCCGGAGGTGGCGAAGTAGTCGTCGTCGAAGCCCACGCGGGTCTGCAGCGGTTCGGCGCGGGAGGCAATGGCGACGCCGGCGCGGCCCTTGGCCTCGGCTTCGGCGTGCAGGATGTACCAGCCCTCGCCGAGCAGCTCGTGGACGATCGCGTCGGGCGCACGGACTTCCTGCAGGCAGAGGATGTCCACTTCGCGGGGCTCCAGCCATTCCGCCATGCCCTTCTTGTAGGCAGCGCGAAGGCCGTTGACGTTGACTGATGCGATGCGAAGGTTGTCCTTCTTCAATGCCGAACTCACCCGATCCACTCTAGTCGACGATGGTTCCGGACACGGGCTCGTCCGCACCACCGGAGGACTTGATCATGTCCCGGGCGTTGGTGGCGGTGATCTCGATGGTCTCCAGGGCCCGGCGGATGGTGTCCTGGTCCGAGGCGGTACCCTTCGCCCGCTCCTGCTCGACGACGCGGACCTGCACCTGCACGATCTTGAACGAGTGGTCCAGCTTCAGGTCCCGGACCTCGTCCGCTTCGCGGCGGACCTCCACAAGGCGGGTGCTGCCGTGGTCAACACTGCCCGCCGACGGCGCCCGGCCGGCCGCCGCGTTGAAGGCGTTCTGCGCTTCCGTGAGCTTGGCGCCGGCCTTCCTGGCTGCCTTCTGGATGCTGAAGACGACAAAGGAGGCCAAAGCGAGCCAGAAGCCGGCGATGATCGCCACCAGCCAGCCGACGACGTCGTTCTGGTTCGCGGCAAAAATGACCGCGACGACGAAGGCGATGATGAACACCAGCATCCCGGGTCCGCTGATGCGGAACATGGAGAACTTGCCGGAGGCGGTGGTGTACGCGGACGGCTTGGAAGACTCGGAGTTGCCCAGAGATTGCATGAGCCTATTATCGCAAACCCCTGCGGCGGCCCGGCCCGCTTCCACCCGGGGCGAACGGGCGCCCGGAGGAGGACCGGTTTTTACGACAGGACCAGGCAGAACGGGTGGCCGCTGGGATCCGTGTAGACCCGGAAGGTGTCCGTGCCGGCGTCGAGGCTTGTGGCGCCGAGCCGGAGGACCTCGGCTTCGGCGGCGTCGAGGTCCTCGACCAGCACGTCCACGTGCATCTGCTGCGGGTGGTCGGCGTCGGGCCACTGCGGACGGACCAGCCGGTCCACCCTCTGGAAGTCCACGGACGGCAGGCCGGCGGCGTCGCCGATCGAGATGAAGCCGTCTTCCTCGTGGACGCGGACCATGCCCAGCATCTCCTGGTAGAAGCCGGCCAAGGCGTCCGGGTCCTCGCAGTCGATCACGAGGGCCCGCAGTTTTCCAATCACGGAGTTCTCCTTTTCCGAAGGAACGCTATTTCAGGAACAGCTTGCGCAGGCGGCCGGTAGTGAGCAGCACACCCAGCACGATCATCACGAGGTAATAACCGATGTGCACGGCAGTGGCCGGGGTGAAGACGCCCACGCTGATCTGCCGCAGCAGTTCCACGCCGTGCCACAGCGGCATGGCCTGGATGAACCACTGGATGTACTGCGGGTAGACGCTCAGCGGGTAGAACGTGGCGCTGAACAGGAACATGGGCAGCATCACGAAGTTGATCCAGTCCATCTGCTGGAACGTCTTCATGAAGCTCGTGATGCCCATCCCGAAGCTCGCGAAGCCGAAGGCGATCAGCACCGCGGCCGGGATCATCAGGACGGCCCACGGCGTGGTGATCAGCCCCATCAGGCCCATCACCGCGGTGAAGCCGGTGGCGTACATCAGGCCGCGGAGCAGCGCCAGGAAAATTTCGCCCATGGCGACATCCAGCGGGCCCAGGGAGGTATACAGCATGCCCTGGTACAGCTTGGCGAAGTTCATCTTGAAGAACACGTTCCAGGTGGAATCGTAGACAGCCCCGTTCATCGCGGACACGGCCAGCAGGGCCGGGGCGATGTACGCGGCGTAGGAAATTTCCCCGCCGCCGGGCCCCTGCACCGACCCGACGATCGCGCCCAGGCCCACGCCCATCGAGATCAGGTACAGCACCGGCTCGAAGAAGCCCGAGACCATAACCATCCAGTTGCTGCTCTTGGTGGCCATCAGCCCGCGGGCGACGACGGCGCGGACGTTGCGGGAATAGAGCGGCCCGAAGTGCCGGTTCCGGGCCGCCTCGGTGACACTGTTGTTCCCCGGCCCCGGGCCGGTGGTGATGGCGCTCATCCGCCCATCCTTTTGACGAACTGGCGTTTGGTCAGGACCCAGCCGACGACGCACAGCGCCAGCAGGAACACGACGTGCGCGATGGTCAGCAGCGGGGGTTCCTGGTAGCCGTAGCTGAGCACCCGGCCCAGCTCCGTGCCGTGCCAGATCGGTGAGATCCAGCCGATCCAGCGCACGGCCAGGGGCAGGGTGTCCAGAGGGAAGAAGGTGCCGGAAAACAGGAACAGGGGCATCACGATGAAGCGCATCACCATGGCGAACTGGCCTTTGTCTTCCTTGATGGAAGCCGCGTAGGCCATCAGCGGCAGGCCGAAGGACAGCCCGGCGAGGGTGGCAACCAGGATGGAGGCCCAGCCCCAGGCGTCCGGGGAGGCTCCGAACAACGCCACCACGCCGAAGTAGATGGCGGACTGCAGCAGCAGGCGCACCGTGACGGCGATGATCTGTCCGAGCGCAATCTGCTCCGGCGTCAAAGGCGAGGCGTGCGGCCCGTAGTAGACCCGGCGCCATTTGAAGCCGTCCATCACCGGGAAGGTGAACTCGTTCGCGGCGGCCATCACGGCGGCCGAGATCAGCAGGGCCGGGGCGATGAACACGAGGTAGCTGACCCCGCCGAACGCCGCCGTGCTGTTGGTGTCCACGAGGGTGGCCAGGCCGACGCCCATCGCGAAGAGGTAGGCGACCGGCTGCCCGACGCCGTACATGACGATGGTCCAGCCGTAGCCCTTCATGACCCGCAGGACCTGCTCGGCGTAGTAGAACGCGCCCCACTTCCGGGCCTTCGCCGCGGAAATCTCCGGCGAATGCGCACGCAGGGCGGGGGCCGCCGTCGTGCCGGCCGCCTGAGTTGATTCAGTCAACTCTGCCTTCTTAGTCAACGAGGCTCCTGCCGGTCAGGCGCAGGAAGACATCCTCGAGCGAGGACCGGCGCACCAGCGAGGTCACGGGGCGCAGGCCGCGGGCGGAGACCTCTTCGAGGGCCGCCTCGCCGTCGTGCGCGTAGATCAGGACGCGGTCCGGCAGGGTTTCGAGCCGTTCGCCGATGCCTTCGAGTTCGGTGCCGACGGTGGCGTTGCGTTCCGAGCCGAAGCGCAGTTCCAGGACCTCGCGGGTGGAGTACTCGCGGATCAGGCTGGCGGGCGAGCCCTCGGCCATGATCTTGCCCTTGTCCACCACGATCAGCCGGTCGCAGAGCTGCTCGGCCTCGTCCATGTAGTGGGTGGTGAGGATCAGGGTGACGCCCTGCTCCTTGAGCCGGAACAACCGGTCCCAGAGGATGTGCCGGGCCTGCGGGTCCAGCCCGGTGGTGGGTTCGTCCAGCAGCAGGATCCGGGGTTCGTTGATGAGGGAGCGCGCGATCGTGAGCCGGCGCTTCATGCCGCCGGAGAGCGCGTCGACCTTGGATTTGGCCTTGTCCGTGAGCTGGGCGAACTCCAGGAGCTCGTCGGCCTTGGGCTTGAGGTAGCTCATGGGCAGGCCGAAGTAGCGGCCGTAGACCAGCAGGTTGTCCCGGACCTTGAGTTCCTCGTCCAGGTTGTCCTGCTGCGGGACGACGCCCAGGCGCGCGCGGACTTCCGGGCCGTTCTGGTCGGGGTCCAGGCCCATGATGCTGAGGCTTCCGGAGGTCCGCTGGGACACCCCGCCGATCATCTTCATGGTGGTGGACTTGCCGGCGCCGTTGGGGCCGAGCAGGCCGAACGCCTCGCCGGCGGGCACCGAGAAGGAGATACCGTCAACGGCGACGACGTCGCCGTAGCGCTTGGTCAGGTTTTCGGCAGTGATGACGTACTGCGGAGCGCCGGTGGTGGAGGGGCTGCTCAATGGGGCGTCCTTTGAGGCGGCTTCCTTGGGTGGGGTTTGCTTCGAGGCGAGTTCAGGCACCCGAACACGGTAATGGAATCTGCCGAACTATGAAAGAGTCTTTTCGTAAAAAATCCAGACGTTTGCCGTTCCGTTATCTCCGGCGCCTCAGCGCCCCAGGGCGCCGCCTCTGCGAAAGAGGGGCGCCCCGGGGTCCGGGACGTTCAGGCTCCGGGACTAGGCGTCGCCGGACGTGCTGCCCGGGGGACTGGCTGTGCTCC
>CALMVY010000228.1 GCA_937873245.1 uncultured Arthrobacter sp.
GACACAAGCAGTGCTCCGAACGGTATAGAGACGGCTTCGAGGTGCGCTTTCACCTGCATTTACCGGTGCAAAGGAAAGACAGATTTCGTCATTCCTGCGGGGGCATGACGGAGGGATTGAAACACGGGCATTGTCCTCGACATTTTCTATCCATGGCTACGGAGTGTCCCTTCCCCCTGCAAGGGGGAAGGACAGGATGGGGGTGGGTTTAGCGTTCTGGCATATATGAACACCCCCATCCCCACCTTCCCCCTTGCAGGGGGAAGGAGTTAGGTTAAAAGAGCCTGAGCATGAACTTTTTTTCAGGCACCAACTCAGCTCTTGGCCGCGCCGATCACACCCTCCACCAGCCAGTCCATGCTCTCCAACCAGATGTCGGACTGCGTATACTCCTTGTCAGCCGGGATCATGAGGCGTCCGCCGTTGTCTTTGATGGGTCCCTTATACACCACCAGCGAGCCCTTCATAAACTCGGCACGCACTGTGTCGGCATGTTTACGCGCCTCCATCGTCACCGCTTGGCCATACGGGGAACTCTTCACTATCCCTTCCTTAAAGCCGCCCCGCACCAGATTAGGTGGCGTGACCCCTTTGTTGATCATCTCGGCATAATCCTGATAGACCTTGGCCCAGTTCCACTGAGCGCCGGTAAGAAAGCCCTTGGGCGCCAGTACCGACTGGTCCGTGTGGTAGCCGCAGGAATAGGCGCCACGCTTCTCCGCGGTCTCGATCACCACCTTGGGGCTGTCCACATGGCAGGTGAGCACATCCACCCCCTGATCTATGAGGGTGCTGGCCGCCTCCGCCTCCTTCACCGGCAGAGACCAGCCACCCGTGAAAACCACGGTGGTGGTAATTTTGGGATTGACGCTGCGCGCCGCCAGGGTGAAGCTGTTGATATTGCGCAACACTTGGGGAATGGGCATGGCGGCGATGAACCCCAATTTACCGGTCTTGCTCATATGGCCGGCGACGATGCCGGAAACATACACCGGCTCGTCAATGTAGCCGAAGTAACTGCCCACATTCTTGGGATGCTTGCTGCCGTCCCACAACCCGCCGCAATGCAGAAACATCGTCTTGGGGTATTTAGTCGCAAGCTTGACAATATGAGGAAAGTAACCGAACGAGGTCGGAAACAACACCTGTGCTCCATCAAGATTGATCATGCTTTCCATGGTTTTGACGACTTCGATGGTCTCGGGCACGTTCTCCTCGTCGAAGGCCTTCACCCAGCCTTGTTTGGCAACGGCCGATTTACCTTCGAAATGCGCCTGGTTGTAGCCGTAGTCGTCGCGCGGCCCGACATAGATGAACCCCATCTTGACTTTGTCGTCCGCGAACACGCGCGTGACGCCCAACCCACCGAATGCGGCCAATGCGCCGCTGCCTGCGATACCCTTGAGCAATGTTCTACGCTTCATGCCTCTCTCCCGCTGATTGTTTTGTGATTACGAGATCCACTTCACCATAGCTTGCGGCACGTTTTCGTCAACGCCGTCGATGCCGAATTTATTGCGCCATATTTGGTATTCGATCCCGGCTTGCAAGGTACCGGGCGCGCCCCAGAATTTACCTACGTCAACCAGCAGGCGCGGGGCGGTGATGATGTTGTCTTCACTGGGCGAGAGGCCCCAGGCGTAATCGAAAAATCCTTCGAACACCATCGACGCGGGGCCGGCATTGAATGGCGCCAGCCACACCAGCGTCAACTGGTTACCCAGATCGGTACCCGCACCGATCTCATTGCGGATGTAATAGTTGATTTGAAATACCGGCAGAATGTTCAGGTCGACCGCGATCCCGTAGAGATTATTGTGAAACCCATTACCTGCTTCGAGCGTGGTCGTGATCAGCACATCTTTAACGATACCGAACGACATTTTTTTTCCAGTCAGCGCGCTCAGACTGAAGCGGGGCGAGATTTCACCATAGAAACCCGTTTGGGTATTGGTGCCGGTGCGATTCGGGTTGTCGATGTCGACGAAGAAAAAATTGTCGCCGTACTTCCAGGCATTCACATGTTCAAGCGTGACGATGGAGCGGGTCTTGTCACCCAGCTCGTAGTTGCTGCCCATCAAATATTGAATGTTGGTGGTGCTGAACGTCGCAGCGCCCGCATGCGCGGTATTGGCTGCCACTAGGCACGTGAGCGCAGCGCATGCTCTGACGATCACTTGTATAATATGGATGCGTTGTGTTGCTGTAACTTTACTGTACGGCATGTTTCATCTCCCGGCGTTGTTGTGAAAATGTTGTATACAACGTTGCATTGCACATGCCAGGGTTAAGCGCAGGTTAGAATACGAGCGTACACGACTGTTTTATGGATGTTTTACGAGCGTTATCGTACAGACATCGCAGCGCCAGTCTGAGTTAAAGGTTTTGTCATAGCCCGAAAAACGCACGCACATAGTGCAGAGCGCCACAATTTTGGGCACGCCACTGTCGAGCCATTCAGAAATGCAACCGGTTTGGAGCCGGGAATCATGACGACAAAAAAACAGCGGACATCCCCACGCGCGAATCGCAGCGCACTTACACCGGCGCAGCCAGCCGCGGCTACAGTGCCTGGAAAATCATCCACCCTCGGCGTGTATGAGCGTCTGCGGCGCGCGATTATGGATTTCGAGCTGGCGCCGGGTGCGCGCGTTACCGAAACCGAACTTGCGGATGCTTTTGGCATCAGCCGTACGCCGGTGCGCGAGGCACTGCACCGGCTGGAGACCGAAGGGTTGATCTCGATCCGCCCGAAACAAGGCTGCTTCGTGCGCGGTGTTGACATTCATCAGATCAGCAATTACTACGATGTCCGGATCGCGCTGGAAGTCATGGCGGTCGAACTCGCTTGTAAAAACATGCCGGACGAAGTGATCGCCCGGATGCTGGAGACCTGGGATCCGGCAACGCGTCCCAAACGCTTTAAAAATTCGGATGAAATCAAAGTACTCGAAGAGGTATTTTACATGATGATTGCCGAATACAGCGGTAATCCGGTTCTGGCCGGCTACCTCAAGGATGTCAACGACAATATTCGCAGCGTGCGCCGGCTGGGCTTCCCCGATGCCAAGAGCATTGTTGAAACCTACGAAGAGCACTACCGCATCTGCGAGCTGCTGAAGAAGCGCGATGCGCGCGCGGCGCGTGAGGAAATGATCCGGCACATCCGTAAGAGCCAAGGCATTGCGCGTTCCGTCACGCTCAACCAATTGCAGCAACAATATCACCGCTCAGGCGCGCTTCGCTTCAGCTAACCACGTCCTGGACCGCATACCTCATACCCAGAGCGCGCTTCCATGAATAAAAACTCTTCGGCGCAACGGGAAATATGGTAAAAAAAGCCACGCTTTCGGGTTGGCGCACAATCTGTATCAACGCATGACCCTACAATTTCATTCTCGCTTGGAAACTTCCCTCAATGACCTACTGTGTCGCCATTAACATAAACGAAGGCTTGGTGTTTGCCTCCGACTCACGCACCAACGCGGGTGTGGATCACGTAAGCGTGTATTCCAAAATGCACAACTTCACGTGGCCGGGTAACCGCGTGTTCGTGTTGCTGTCGGCGGGCAACCTTGCGACCACACAATCGGTCGTGAAGCGCTTGAAGACCGATGGGCAGAATGGCGAAGCCAATTTTCTCAGTATGCCGAGCATGACGGCGGCGCACAGCCACACCGTGACGGCGACCGGACGCGCAGATCCTGCCCGGTGTTTTGTGCCTGCTGAGCGGGAGCGTGTGCTCCCCGGCGAATTGTTCCGGCTGTCTGTGCCGCTGTTGTGCACTGTTCGCAATGGATCCCCCAACCATCGGCGTTACGGCCGCCGTCAAGGCAGCCGCGTTTGGCCCAGCATAGCGCCGTCGCTTCCCGGCACAGGCCCAGCGGCGAGTGTCACGCCGGATTGATTCCGATATACAGCAAATGCCCGGCGGTGCCGAGAAGACTCGGCTCGGCCGCGGTGGACTTCAGGACGCGCAGCGTCTCCTCGTAGGCCGCGGGATTTTCGAGCCGGAGGCTGTCGATCTGGCTCTCCAGGCCGGTCGCAAACCCGTGGGTGGACGCCAGCACCACGGTCGTCAGCCCGGCCTCTTCGAACACGGCTGCAGCGTTGGAAGGGTCGACGCCGTGGCCTTCCGTGAATCTGCCGGGGATCTCGTTGCGGAAGATGCCGTGGCGGATCACTTCCGCCATGAAGGCGGCGTCGCCCATCCGGTGTCGTTCGTCCGCAATCGCTAGCGTCCGCCGCAGAAAGGCGTACTTGGACATGAGGGCGATCGCCACCGGGCCACCCGGAACGGTGACCCTCATGACCTCACTGAGCGCCCGGCGCCGGTCAGCCTCATCCGTCAGATGGTAGAAAGGCCCGAGCGCGAGGGTGGCGTCGAAGGATCCGGCCGGCCAGCGGCTGAGGTCCCGGACATCGGCCTCGACGATTTCTGAAGTCACGCCGGGTCCCAGTTGCTGGCGGGCCAGCTCCAGCAGATTGGGTGACAGGTCGGCCAGGGTCACGTCGTAGCCCGAGTGCCGAAGCCACTGGCTGTAGCGGCCCGGTCCGCCACCGATGTCGAGGACATGGCCGCCGCCCGGCAATGCCTCTTCAAGCAGGGACTTGGTGAGCTCGAATTCAAGGCGCCCTTCACCGGTTTCCAGCCGCTCCCATTCGCGGCGGTGGAAGCTCGCGTAGTAGTTCTTTGCCCCGGCAATGTCAGTCATCGGCCTATCTTGGCACAGAGACTGCGTGGGGCTTCGTCGGAAAGTACCGTGACCGGTAGATTGGATGAGCGATTACAGAATGTGTGGAGGAGCCGTTCACGATGATCAGGATTGAACGCGACAGCCCTGGCCGCGGGGCCGTCCAGCAGCTCCTGACCGAGCACCTCGCGGACATGTTTGCCACCTCTCCCGCCGAAAGCGTGCATGCCCTCGACCCGGCGGCTCTCTCGGGAGCCGACATCGCCTTCTGGACCGCGTGCGAGGACTCCGAGGTTCTGGGCTGCGGGGCGCTGAAACTGCTCGAGCCCGGTGAGACCGGGATCAAACAGGGTGAAATCAAGTCCATGCGCACTGCCGCCCACGCACGGGGCCGCGGCATCGGCGCCCTTCTGCTGACCCACATCCTGACCGAGGCCCGGCGGGCCGGCTATGACCGTCTGTACCTCGAGACCGGAAGCCAGGACTTCTTCGCACCGGCGCGGCGGCTGTACCGGCGGCACGGGTTCGACTTTTGCCCGCCCTTTGCCAGCTATGGAGACGACCCGCACAGCTGCTTCATGACCCTGGCCCTGGACTTGGGCCCGGACTTGGACCCGATCCGTCTGTAGGCCCCACTCCCTGCATGCCGAGTCTCAGCCGCGGCCGGCGTACTCCAGCACGTCACGGGCGATGCGTCCGCTCGAGGCGGCCCTGAGATGGCCCTTCCCCTCGTACCAGACGAGGGTGCAGTCCGGAATCAGCGCGGCCGTTTCCTGGGCGACGTCGCGCGGGAAGAATTGGTCGGAGCCGCCGCAGATCAGCAGCACGGGCCGCCGGATGAGCGGGAGCACTGCCCGGGAATTGAAGGTCATTTCTCCCTGCACCTCGGTGAGCACATCCTGGGAGGGGAAATGTGATCCGCTGAGAAGCCGGCGGCTGATGAGGGGCCCGATGAGCCTCCGCAGCCACATCATCCTCCGGCCCGGCAGCAGATACTCGGCGAAGACCCTCCCGGCGCCGTTCGTGTCACCGCCTGTCAGTGCCGTGGCCATCCGGGAATCAACGTCCTTGCCCCAGTCGCTCAACTCCGCGGCCGTGACCACCATGGCGATGTGGCCGAAGGAGTCCGGATGCCGCGCGGCCAGATACTGGCCGACCATCCCTCCAAACGACTCCGCCACAACGAGGTCGACCCGCCCGCCGAACTCCTCGGCTATCAGGCGCGCGTAGTCGTCCGCCATGTCGGCGATGGTGTGTTCCGGCGGCATTCCCCGGCGCCGGGTGACAACCCAGACGGCGTATCCGGCGCGGAGAAATGGATCGAACTGCCGCCGGAATATTCGTCGGAACATCCCCTTGGGAACCGTGCTGCCGGGCCCGCCCTGGATGAACAGGAGTGTTTTCGTGCCGTTGCCCCAGCTCAGGTACTCCATGCCGTTCGGAAACGTCCCGTTCCGGGGTTCCCGGTCCGCCGTCGATACTTTAGCCACGAAGGCCTCCTGTCCAGGTCTGACAGGGCTGGATTGCTGCGCCCCCGCGTCACCATCACGGTATGCGCCGGCCGGCATCAGGGCAAGATCCGCAGGCCCTCCGACGGTTCCGGCTCCTCGAAGATTCCGGCCAGGTGCCGGACGTCTGCCTCCTCGATCCGGTGCGAGCCCGCCTCATTCCGCGCGGCGCGGACGGCCGCCCGTTCGATGGATGTCTCCAGCGGTGTCCGCACATAGTGAACGACGACGGCGGCGCCGGCCGCCTCTGCCCTGCCGGCCCAGACAGCACGCCTCTCCCGGCTCCACTGGTTCCAGTCAAGAACGACGTCGGTCCCGCCCTGCAGGGCCCGACCGGCGGCGTCCCAGATCAGCAACTTGCACGTTTCCGCGAGATCCCCGTAGTTCACGGAGGCAAAGTGAAGGTCAGGGTAGAGCCGCAGCATCCACTCGTCCAGGCTGAACCGCACGGCCGGCAGCCCGGCTTCGAGCTGCCTCGCCAACGTCGTCTTGCCGGCGCCCGGGAGGCCGCACAGCAGGTGGACGGTCGGGAGCCCGGGCGCCGCCCGCCGTCGTTCGTCCAAGTCTTACGGTTCCTTCGTGATGAGCAGTTCGTGGGCTCCCGCAGCGGCGGCACCCATCGACTCGACCACAGTCTGGGTGCGCTGGCGGGTGGCGGTGTCGGCCGCGGCACCGGCGCAGGGGCCCTGCGGCGCGTCCGACGCCACCGAGCACCAGCGGTACGGTCCGCGGACAATCACCGACGGCGCCCAGGCCAGGTCGGACGCGGTCCACTTGCCGGCGGGGTCCTGGCTGAACTGGGCCCGGACCAGCAGGCCCTCGTTGTTCACCCTGTAGGTCGGCGAGAGTTCGGTGATCCCGTTGCCCAGGCCGTAAACAATCCACGTTCCCTTGTACTGTTCGATCGGCAGGACCGAGTGCGAGTGGTGGCTGTAGATCATGGTGAACTGTCCGCTGTCCGCGAGGGCATGCGCAACGCTCGTCTGCTCGGCGTTGGGCACACTGGAATACTCGTCGCCGGCATGCATCGCGGCGAGCACGATGTCGGCACCGAGATCCCGGGCCTTCTTCGCCTTGGCGATCATGACGTCCGGGTTGAGCATGTCCACCTGCCAGGCGGCCTCCGGGATCAAGCCGTTCAGTCCGTAGGTCGCACTGATCACGGCGATCTTGGCCGCGGCGGTCTGCAGGATGAGAACGCCCTGGGAGTCCACTTCGGTCCGGTAGGCGCCCGTGTGCTGCACCCCGGCGGCGTCGAGGGCATCCAGGGTGCGGACCAGCCCGGCGGTGCCGCGGTCCACGGTGTGGTTGCTCGCGGTGGTGCAGGCCTGGTAGCCCACCTGCTGGGCTGCCGTGATGATTTGTGGCGGAACGTTGAAAGAAGGGTACGAAGAGAAGGGCCCGGTAGGTCCGGCCACCGGCGTTTCCAGGTGGCAGATCGCAAGGTCACTCCGCTCGATGTACTTGCGCTGGCCCTCAAGCAGCGGCCCGAAGTCCAGGCCCTTGGCGCCATTGGCCAATGCGTCCGCACGGGCCTGCTCCCAGAGCTGGTCGTGGACCAGCATGTCCCCGGTGACCACCACCGAGGCGCAGCGGTCTGCCGGGCAGTCAGGCCCTTTCCCCGCCGTCGGCGTCGGCGTCGGGGTGCTCGACGGCGGTGACGCCGTCGTCGCTTCCGTCGCCCGGGTTGTTGCCGGGCCGGCGATGGCGCCGCCGGACGCCGCGGCGCCTGAAGCGCTGCTTTCCGGGCGGGCGCCGATGCCGCAGGAAGCCACGGAAGCCGCGAGGGAGACCGCCGCGGCCGCGGCGAGAAGACGGCCGCGCAGCCTGGGGGTGATGGTACGCATGGCGCCAATCCTACGGTGGCAGCGGTCACAACACGCGCAGCAGGCCGTTGAGAACCCGCCCCTGACATGAAAGAGTTATTTCATGATCAATCCCCTCATGAGCCCCAGCCCCTTGCCGTTCGGCCTGCCGCCCTTCGCGGACATCGCCGAGGAGCACTACGCCGAAGCCGTCGAGGCCGGCCTTGCCGAGCACCTCGCCGAGATCCAGGCGATCGTGGACACGCCGGAGCCCGCCACTTTCGAGAACACCGCGCTGGCCATGGAGCGGTCCGGCCAGCTCCTGCAGCGCGCGGCGGCGTCGTTCTTCACCCTCGTCTCGGCCGACGCCTCGGACGCCATCCGCGGCCTTGAGACCACGCTCTCCCCGCGGTTCTCGGCCCACCAGGACGCTGTTTACCTCAACCGCGGGCTGTTTGAGCGGTTCGCCGCCATCAACACGGACCAGCTCGACGCCGAATCAGCGCGCCTCGTGGATGAGTACCTCAAGGAGTTCCGCCAGACCGGCATCCAGCTCGACGACGCCGGCCAGGAACGGCTCAAGGCCGTCAACGCCGAGCTCTCCCGGTTGGGCACGGAGTTTGGCCAGCGGGTCAAGGAAGCGATGAAGTCCGCCTCCCTGCTGCTCGACGACGCAGCCGAGCTCGCGGGCCTGCCCGCTGACGATATCGCCAGCGCCGCGGAAGCCGCCCGCACCGCCGGACACGAGGGCAAGTTCCTGCTCACCCTCATCCAGCCCAGCAACCAGCCGGCCCTCGCCGCCCTGGACAACCGGGACGTCCGCCGCCGCCTGTACGAGGCCTCGATCGGCCGCGGCAGCGACGGCAGCTCCTTCGACGTCCGGGACCTGGTCAAGGACATGGTCCGGCTCCGCGCCGAGAAAGCCGCCCTGCTGGGCTTCGCCAACTATGCCGAACTCGTCGTGGACCAGCAGACCGCCCCGGACTTCGCCGCCGTGCAGACCATGATGAACCGGCTCGCACCGGCCGCTGTCCGAAACGCCGACGCCGAGGCCGAGGCGCTGGCTGAAGTCGCCGGCCACCCCCTCGAAGCCTGGGACTGGGCCTACTACTCCGCCAAGGTGAAGCGTGAACGGTATGCCGTGGACGAGCAGGCCCTGCGCCCCTACTTCGAGCTGGACCGCGTCCTCAACGACGGTGTGTTCTTCGCGGCCAACGCGCTGTACGGCATCACCTTCCACGAACGCGGCGACCTCGCCGGCTACCACCCGGACGTGCGGGTCTGGGAGGTCCGCAACTCGGACGGGACCGAGCTTGGCCTGTTCCTGGGCGACTACTACACCCGCGAGACCAAGCGCGGCGGCGCCTGGATGAACTCGCTCGTGGAACAGTCCGGGCTGCTCAACACCCGGCCCGTGGTGATCAACAACCTCAACATCTCCAAGCCGCCGGCCGGGGAACCAACGCTCCTGACGCTCGACGAGCTGCGCACCACGTTCCACGAGTTCGGCCACGCCCTGCACGGCCTGTTCTCCTCGGTCACGTACCCGCGGTTCTCCGGGACCTCCGTGCCGCGGGACTTCGTGGAGTACCCCTCGCAGGTGAATGAAATGTGGATCATGTGGCCGGAGGTGCTTGCCAACTACGCACGCCACCACGCCACCGGCGAGGCGCTGCCGCAGGAAGTGGTGGACAAGCTCGACGCCGCGCAGCTGTGGGGCGAGGGCTTCGGCACCACCGAGTACTTGGGTGCGGCGCTGCTGGACCTCGCCTGGCATGTGCTGGACGGTTCCGAGGTCCCCGACGATGTCCTGGAGTTCGAGGCCAAGGCACTCGCGGCGGCCGGTGTGGCGCACCACCTGATCCCGCCGCGCTACCGCACCGGGTACTTCCAGCACATCTTTGCCGGCGCCGGCTATGCCGCGGGCTACTACTCCTACATCTGGAGCGAAGTGCTGGACGCCGAGACGGTGGAGTGGTTTAAGGACAACGGCGGCCTCACCCGGGCCAACGGTGACTTCTTCCGTGCCGAACTGCTCTCCCGGGGCAACAGCCGCGACCCGCTGGATTCCTTCCGCGCCTTCCGCGGCCGCGACGCCGAACTCGAACCGCTGCTGAAGCGCCGCGGCCTCGACTGTGTGTATCTCGACATCAGCCACAAACCGGCCGACTTCGTGCGCACACATTTTCCGACGATCTATGCACGCTGCAAAGAATACGGCATCGACATGACTCGCCAAGCGATCCCGGTGGTGCCGGCCGCGCATTACACCTGCGGCGGCGTCATGACCGACTTGCGTGCGCGTACCGATTTGGCCGGCCTGTATGCCGCCGGCGAGTGTGCGTTCACCGGACTGCACGGCGCCAACCGCTTGGCCAGCAATTCCTTGTTGGAATGTGCCGTTTTCGCCGCCGCCGCCGCGGACGATATTCGAGCGCAAGTGGCGCAGGCGCCTGCCGCCGCCATGGATTTACCGGCCTGGGACGAGAGTCGCGTTTCCGATCCCGACGAATTGGTGGTGATCTCTCACAACTGGGATGAGCTGCGCCGGTTCATGTGGGACTACGTCGGCATCGTACGCACCAATAAGCGCCTGGAACGCGCCCAACACCGCGTCAAGGTA
>CALMVY010000229.1 GCA_937873245.1 uncultured Arthrobacter sp.
CCAGTCTTGTATCAGCCGCCTCTCCATGTCCTTCTCCTCGGCTACGCTGTCTGGAAATTTGTGCCGTTGCTCCCAGTTGTGCGCCTCGATGGGTTTAGTCTCTTGGAGCCAGGCCACCGCTTCGTCCAGGTCCTCCTTTGAGGGCGCGTCAACAGCCTCCGCCCGTTTCCTGTCTTCCCGGTCGGCCTCGGCGAGTAGCTGCACAGCCTGGCCGTTCTCATCATGGCCGGCACGGTGTTCCTTTTCTGCCTGTTCGCGGTCCCGTTCAGCTCTAGCCAGGGCCTCTGCCACGGATGCTTCATCGGCGCCGAGGTTGTTCACGTCCAAGCCGTAGCGTCGCTGCATCTGGTCGCGGATTATCTCTGCGGCGTCGCGCGCTGCCGGGTCGTGGTCCTTCCACGCGGTGGCCGTTTCGTGGACCCTTTCGATGTCGCGGCCGTTGGCGGTGTCCCACCACCGGTTGTCCAGGACCGGGGCGAGTTGCGCACGGGCTGCTGCCCGCTCCGCGTCGAAGCGGGCCTGCAGCTCGCGGGCGTGTTGCTCCTCGGCCGCCTGGGCTCGGCGCAGTTCCTGTTCGCGTGTTCTGGCAAGCTGCTCCCCGAGCCGGCCTGCGACGGTCAGCCCTACGCGGGACATTCCCTCGATTGCTTCTTCGATGCCGTCAGAGTCGTTCATGGTTCCCCCTCGTTGTGTTATCTCTCGATGTCCGGGCGGGTGGTCCCGCTGCGGGTGGTGGTGTGGGTGCGTGCCTGCTCGTATTTCGGTGGCAGCACGGATCCTGCGGACCGACCGGCGACCTGGCCGGCTGTACTTGCGCGTACCGCGGCGGCCGCTTCGCTATCCGCGGTTGGCGTGGTCGCAGGGACGCTGGGCAGTGATGCTGCGACCTGGCTCAGGTGGTGCTTGACCATGTGGCTGATCTGGCGTGCTCTGCGCAGATCATTTGATGCCTTGTGCATGTCGTGGACGGCCTTTGCGACGTTGAGCAGCTGGCGCAGCATGACTGCCTGCGCGGCGGTTCCGGTGCCGCCCATCGAGGCTGCCATGAGCATCAGGGAAGCTCCCCGGGCAGACGGTCCCACGCTGCGGATGGGCCGGACCGGGTAGCGCCGCAGCTGTGCCGTCTTGCACAGCTCGTCTGCTGCTGCCGCGAGCGGGCCAGGCGTTGCCTCGGTCGCCGTGGACCAGGCTGCGAAGGCGCCGGATGTCTCGCGTGCAACGTGCGCCCAGGTCCCGTGATCGTCCAGCGGGACGGAGCGCAGCGTTTCGCGGAGGCGGGCCACTTCGTCGCTGTATTGCTCCCACATTTGCGGGTCCGGTTCGTGGGCTTCGCGGCCGATCGTGACCGGGCGGCGCCCACGTGCAGCTGCCTGCCATTCAGCGACCGCCTCGGCGGCACCGCCCGGGCTGTCAGGCCAGTCGGCACGGAGCTTGGGCAGGGCGAGGTCTTTGGCGAGGTGACCGCCGCCGAACCAGACAGGTCGGCCGCCTTTCGGGGGCCTTTCTGCCACGCTGTAGCCGACCACAATATCGTCGCGGCCGGACGCGTACCGCGGCCGAACGAGTGCACCGGTTCGGCGGAGGCGGCGAATGAATTCGGCCTCGTCCTGGGCGGAGGTGGCGCAGGCGCGGACCTTGCGTTCCAGGGACCGGCGTTCAGGTTCTGGGGCTCCCCGCCGTTCGGATGCTTCCCGTTCACCCGGCCGGAGGCCACGGGTGGAATGCGTGGGTGAAAGTTCTTCCAGGCCGTACTTTTTCTCAAGCCCGCGGGCGGCTTGTTGGGCGCGGGGGAAGTCGCGCCAGCTGCTCCACTTCGTGCCGTCTTCGCGGACCATGGACGCGGCGATGTGGATGTGGTCGTTCCCGGCTTTGCTGTGGCCGTGACGGATCGCCACCCACTGCGCCGGTACGCGTCCGCTGGCTTCGGTGAAGCCCATCTCGTCCATGAAGTCCTGCGCGATCTCAGCCCACTTCTGGTCGGTCAGGTCGCCTTCCTCGGCGCTCAGCGACAGCGAGCAGTGCCAGACATGGCCGCCGGGAATCTCGACGCCCAGGACGGCTCTGGCCCGGTCTAATTCCTTGGCAATGGCCTGGGCTGCGTCGGCGTTTAGTTCGTCGTCGTTGTGCCAGGCCATGATCGACGGTGAGCCCGCGACCAGGTGCGGGTCGGTGTGTTCGTTCGCCCGGCCGGGACCGGCAAGGTACGCGATGAGTCCGTGCATGCGGGTGCCCTTGGTGATGTTGGGAATCATCAGCGCGCCATCGAATCCAGCATCGTATTGATCCGGTCGGCGACCGCCCGCACCCGGGTCAACACGGTCCGGGCAGCCTCCGGGAATTCATCCGTAGCGTTCGCGTGCCGGGCGAGCTGGTTGACGTTGTTCGACAGGGCAGCAAGGTACCGGCGCGCTGCGATGAATTCCACGGCCATCGCCCGCCGTTCAGCCAGCGACTCGGAGTTCTCCGCGTACAGGGCAGCACTGACCAGAATCTCCGACGGACTGCGCCCGGTCCGTTCCTCCAGCACCTTCAACTGCGCGCGCTCAAATTCGGACATCGACACCCGCACGTACTGGGTGTCACCGTCAATGTTCGCGCGGCGCCGGCGGGAGATCCGGCGCGGCGACTTCGGCTCTTCAGTCATTCCGGTCCCCTCCCCCAAATGCCCAGCGCAGCGCCCCGGAACCTCCGGGCCACACTCACGAGTGTGCCGCATCCAGGACCGCAGGCCGTGGATCAACACGCTGGTTATGGCACATAACCACATAGCTTGCTCCGGGAAATCACCTGCGCACGTTTTTGGCGCGTTGGGTGGGTTCCTGGGTACTGCCCTGCAGGACGCTGCGCGTCTGACTTGTTCAAAACGACTGCGTCGTTCCGTTTCGGCTGGTTGAGGCTACTGCCCGGTCCTTCCTTGGCAAGTCTCCGCAGCCGGCTTTCGCGGCATATCCTCGCTCCGCTCCGGTATTCCACGGTCCGGCCGCTCCAACTGGCCAATTCCTTCACCGGCCAAGTTTCGGCAAGCGTGCCGAAAGGAACGCGGCATAGGGCAAGCGAAAGGTACAGTTTTGGCTCTCATCTCACCCACGAAGGTGGCCAGGCAATACGGAGTGTCCTCGACGCAGCTGCGGCGGTGGCGGCAGCAAGGCGTCGGGCCCGAATACTTCCAGTTCACAGCACGAACTGTCAGCTACTCTGACGACTATCTGCGGGACTGGTTCAACGATCCGCGTAACGCCCATCTTCTGGGGCATGATCTTCCGGTTACCTCGGACATGTCATGCCAGGATGGGCGCGTCCGGCGGAGCCGGCGTCGGGATGATCGTTAGGCTGGACCCATGCCGAACCTCGACATTGAACTGACACGAAACCAAGCCCGCGCGCTGCTGGACTCCCGCATCGAATCCGTCACTGCCCTGGTAAAGAGCCGCCAGCGAATCACCGAGCTGCGGGACCAACTCGTTGCCGCCGAACGCGATGACAAGCGCGCCTACGTGCAGGCCACCCGGGACGGATG
>CALMVY010000230.1 GCA_937873245.1 uncultured Arthrobacter sp.
AACCCATCGGGTGAAGGTGGTCGTGAGGTTAGCCCGAGTGGGCGAGGCACAAAATGGGCCGACCTCGGCACTTACTGTTTCATCCAGAGGAGCAACGCGGATGAGCCGGAAAGGCTCATCCCCGGCGCGGGCCCTGATGGTGACGGCGTTACCGGCCCTGCTCAGCCGCACTGTGATTTCACGATTGATCCACTCAGGGACAGGTGCCACCGACCAGTCGGAGACCCCATGTGTTACGACGGCCCCAACCGGTGGGACTCCGTCGGAAACCTCCACACCGGCCTTAATCCAAGAAAGTTTCCGAAACGTGAAGATAGATCCCCGCCTGGTCGAACTGCTCGGTGTAATTCAGAAGGAATGAAACCTCCACCGCCCCCTCAGCGGGCAGCGGTGCCAACAAGGCATGCGCGCTGTCATGGACGAAGCCGTACGAGGTGTGCCTCCACGCGTCACTGTTCTCGGCTGCGGTTACCCGCAGAGTCCGACCATCCGCGACGACACGCACGGGCGGGTTGCGCCACCTTCCCCGGTCCCAGGAATCGTGTGCTTCCTTTATCACTTGTGTCACGTCAGATCCTCTAAGTTGATCGTTCAGTCCGTAAGCCCTATTCAAGCAGTGGCACATCCAACACAACGGCGATTGCCCGTTGACCGATCGGTCAGCGGGCATATTCTTCCCAGCGGCGCAGCAGGCCTGCCACGTACCGGTACCTGGCTGTAGGCTCCGAACATGTCACCGCGGACCTTCTTCAAGAACGATTTCCCGCGCGTCTGGTATGCAGTATTCGGAACTGCCTTGGGCGCTAGTGCACTTTTCAACCCTGCCTCTAAGCCTGGCTGGGTGGCCCTTAAAGTGGTGCTCATTGTCTTCTGCTTTGGTTTCGCCAGGTTACGTCCCGCTGAGTGGTGGAGTTTCCCTCGACACCGTGCGCGTCAGTTCTCTGATTATGCTGCCGTGAGTTCGGGGAGCAAAATCGCCTCCTCTACCGGCGCGTCGGGTGTCGTGTCCATGGCCTTGAGTTCGGCCATGGAGGCCTCGGAAAGGTAGCGGCGGTCACCGGCTTCCCATTCGTCGTGTTGCTCGACGAGGACCGCGCCGGCGAGCCGGAGAAGGGCCGCCGGGTTGGGGAAGACCCCGACGACGTCGGTCCGTCTCTTGATCTCTTTATTGACCCGCTCCATGGGATTCGTGGACCAGACCTGGCGCCAATGTTTCGCCGGGAACCCGGTGAACGCGAGGACGTCGTCCCGGGCGTCGCCGAGCATCGCGGCGACCTTGGGATGCGATTTCTGCAGCATCCGGGTCACCTCGTCGAACTGGGTGTTCACGTGCCCGGCATCGGGCTGGGCGAAGGCTGTGCGGATGATCGAGGCGACCATGTCCTGGGATCCCTTCGGCACAGTCGAGAGCACATTGCGCATGAAATGGACGCGGCAGCGCTGCCACGCCGCGCCCTGGAACACCGTTCCGATGGCCTTCTTCAGGCCGCTGTGGGCGTCGGAGATGACCAGCTTCACCCCGTCCAGTCCGCGTGCCTTCAACGACCGCAGGAACGCCGTCCAGAAGCCCTCGTTCTCGCTGTCGCCGACGTCAAAGCCCAGGACTTCCCGGCGCCCGTCCGCGGCGACGCCGAAGGCGACCACGACTGCCTGGGACACGACGCGGTGCCCGACACGGGCCTTGCAGTAGGTCGCGTCGAGGAACACGTACGGGTAGTCCATGGCCGAGAGGTCGCGGTCCCGGAACGCGCCGACTTCGTGGTCCAGGTCCTCGCAGATCCGCGAAACTTCGGACTTGGAGATCCCGGTGTCGGCCCCGAGCGCCTTGACCAGATCATCGACCTTGCGGGTGGAGACCCCGTGCAGGTAGGCCTCCATCACGACTGCGTAGAGGGCCTGGTCCACGCGGCGGCGGCGCTCCAGCAGGGCCGGGAAGAAGGACCCGTTCCGCAGCTTAGGGATCTTCAGGTTCAGGTCCCCGGCGGTGGTCGTCAACGTCCTGGGCCGGGACCCGTTGCGCTGGGTGGTGCGTGCCTCGGAGCGTTCGAACGGGGCGGCACCGATGAACGCTGTCGCCTCCGCCTCGATCAGCTGCTGGTACAGGGTTTCGGTCGCGGTACGGATCCGGTCGGAGACATCGGTGAGTTTCAGTTGTCCAAGGAGGTCGAGCAGGGCAGACTGGTCTAGAGCCATCGTGTGTTGTGTCCTTTGTGAGTTCTTTGATCGGTACTCACTGACCATCGCACGGTGGCTCTTCACGTCGGAAATCCGATGCTCAGAAGCCGGAAACTACACCACTCCACGGGACGTAACCGGGGTCGGGCACGGACGCAGGCACGCGTTCCGCACCGTAGCTCCGTGACGGAACGCTAACATTTAGCATGTGCTGTGCGCTCTGTTATGGGCCGTCGAAATTGAGTGACCTTCGCCCCTAGCGGTGATGATTCGCCGGCGCAAGACTCAGGGAGTAGCGCGTCACCTCGAGAGGTAGTCTCGGTGGTGGAGCAAGCGAACTGAGTTAGGCCCGAGAGATGAAGCGTGTCGTCATTGACCGTTTCGGCGGTCCCGAGGTGTTGCGGGTTGTGGAGGACGGGACTCCTCGACCGGCGCAGGGCGAGGTGCGCATCCGGCTACTGGTCGCTGGAGTGTCGTTCACGGACGCGCAGTTGCGGGCTGGCACCTACTTGGGCGTGCCGAGGCCGCCCTTCACCCCCGGTTATGAGCTCGTCGGTGTCGTGGACGGGGTTGGTCCGGGCTGTTCAAGGTTGCATGTCGGGGATCGTGTCGCCGCACTGACCGCTTACGGAGCCTACGCCGAGCAGGTGTGCGTACCGGAGGAGGAAGCGGTCCTTGTGCCCGCGGATCTCGATCCGGCCCAAGTCATTTCGCTTGTCCTGACCTACATGACTGCATACCAGGTGTTGCACCGGTTGGCACAAGCCAAGAGCGGTGAGTCGGTGCTGGTCCACGGTGCGGCAGGCCGCGTTGGCAGTGCCATCCTCGAGCTCGGCGGCATCGCCGGTCTGCGCATGTATGGCACTGCGTCGACGCCCGACCGTGCCGTGGTCGAGCGGCTGGGCGCCCACTTCATCGACTACCGCACCGAGGACTTCTTGGCGCGGGTCCACCAGATCACTGTCGACGGGGTCGATGTAGCGCTGGATGGGCTTGGGGGTGCGACATCAATCCGGTCCTTCCGAGCGTTGCGGCGCGGCGGACGGCTGGTCCTGTTCGGCCACTACGCCACTCTCTCTGGCGGTCACAAGAGCTGGCGCGGGTGGGCGGAGTGGTACGGCGCCACCGCAACCGTTGCCCTCTGGGGTGCGCTCTCGCCGTCACGTCGGGTGATGGCCTACCGCATCCAGCGGCTGCGCGGCAGCAGGCAGCTGCTGCCGATCGCAAGTCGGCGCCCCGCGCGAGTGGTCGGTGGTGGACCGCGGCACCTCGAGT
>CALMVY010000231.1 GCA_937873245.1 uncultured Arthrobacter sp.
GGAAGTTCGGGTTGTCGGCGTCGATCTGCAGTCCCCAGGGCAGGGTGGTGGGGCCGCCGAAGAGCTCCTGGTTGAAGTAGTTGCCCCAGCGGCCGATCGCCTGGGCCAGCAGCAGGCCGGGCGCTGCGGCGTCGAGGAAGGCACTGAGCTTGACGCCCGCCTTGCGGCAGCCGATCCACGCACCCACTGCACCCAGCAGCACGGCGCCCCAGATGCCCAGTCCGCCGCGCTGGAGCTGCGGGATCAGGGACAGGTCACCGGTGCCGTCGAAGCCGGGGCCGAAGTACGCGTCCGGGGAGGACACCACGTGGTAGAGCCTGCCGCCGATGATGCCGAAGGGGATGGCCCAGATGGCGATGTCCCAGACGCTTCCCTCCGGAGCCCCGCGCTTGGTCCAGCGGACCGACGTGAGCCACAGGCCGGCGATGATGCCGAGCAGGATGCACAGCGCGTAGGCGTGGATGCGCAGTGACCCCCACGGCAGCGGGATGTCGAATCCGGACCAGTCCGGGCTCGGAATGCTCGCGGGGATCATCGCTGCCGCGTGGAGGACTGACTGCATATGCTTAGGCTTCTTCCTTGGTAAGGCCGGTGCTGAGGTCTTTCGTCAAGGACGCTACCGCATCCACGCCGCCGTCGCGGACGGCCACGACGAGGGCGGTGCCAACAATCACGCCATCCGCGTAGGCGGCGATCTCGCGGACCTGGTCCGCGTTGGACACGCCGAGACCGACACAGACGCGTTCGGCGCCGGCGGCGTGCGCGGCGGCCACCACGTCCTTGGCCGCGGTGCTGACCGAGGTGCGGGCGCCGGTGACGCCCATGATCGAGACGGCGTAGACAAAGCCGCGGCTCGCTTCAACGGTGCGCTTCATGCGCTCCGGTGAGGACGACGGCGCCACCAGGAACACCCGGTCCAGCCCGTACTTGTCCGAGGCTGCCATCCATTCTGCGGCTTCGTCGGGGATCAGGTCGGGGGTGATGAGCCCGGCTCCCCCGGCGTCGGCCAGCTGGCGCGAAAATTCGTCCACGCCCATCCGGACCACGGGGTTCCAGTAGGTCATGACCAGCACGGCGGCGTCGGTCTTGCTGGTGATGCCGCGGACGACGTCGAAGACCTGCTTGACGTGGAAGCCCTTGGCGAGGGCCTCGGTGGTGGCGGCCTGGATGACGTGGCCGTCCATGACCGGATCGGAGTACGGGATGCCGATCTCAATCAGGTCGGCACCGTTCTCCGCGAGGGCGATGCCGGCCGCGATGGAGTCCTCCACGCTGGGGTAGCCGGCGGGAAGGTAGCCGATGAGAGCCGCGCGGCCCTGGGCCTTGGCCCGGTCAATGGCCGCTGCGGCTTTGCTGGCGCCGTGTGCGCCCTGGCCGGTGGTCGGTTCGCCGTGGTTCACAGCTGCTCCCCCTCTTTGGCGATTTCGTGCTCGGGTGAATCCTTGTCCAGCAGGTCGAACCATTCCGCGGCGGTGGCCACGTCCTTGTCGCCGCGGCCGGAGAGGTTCACGATCACGATCTTGTCGGCTGCGTCACCTGATTCTCCGGCTTCCGCCGAGAGCCGCTGGCCGACCTTGATGGCGCCGGCCAGGGCGTGGGCGGATTCAATGGCAGGGATGATGCCCTCGGTGCGGCAGAGCAGCCGGAACGCGTCCATCGCCTCGCTGTCCGTGATGGGCTCGTAGCTGACGCGTCCGATGTCGGCGAGGTAGGAGTGCTCCGGGCCGACGCCGGGGTAGTCCAGGCCCGCCGAGATGGAGTGCGATTCGATGGTCTGGCCGTCGTCGTCCTGCATCAGGTAGGAGCGGGCGCCGTGCAGCACGCCGGGCTTGCCGAGTGTGATGGTGGCGGCATGGCGTCCGGTCTCGACGCCCTCGCCGCCGGCCTCGAAGCCGTAGATCTTGACCGAGGGGTCGTCCAGGAAGCCGTGGAAGATGCCGATTGCGTTGGAGCCGCCGCCGATGCAGGCGCAGACGGCGTCGGGCAGGCGGCCGGTCTGCTCCAGGATCTGGGCGCGGGCCTCCTCGCCGATGACCTCGTGGAAGTAGCGGACCATGGCCGGGAACGGGTGCGCCCCGGCGGCGGTGCCCAGCAGGTAGTGGGTGTTGCCCACGTTGGCGACCCAGTCGCGGAGCGCCTCGTTGATGGCGTCCTTGAGCGTCTGGGAGCCGTTGGTCACCGGAATGACGGTGGCTCCGAGGAGCTCCATCCGGGCCACGTTGAGTGCCTGCCGGCGGCAGTCCTCGGCGCCCATGTAGACGACGCATTCCAGGCCCATCAGGGCGGCGGCGGTGGCGCTGGCGACTCCGTGCTGCCCGGCGCCGGTCTCGGCGATGACACGGGTCTTGCCCATGCGCTTGGCCAGGAGCGCCTGGCCCAGCACGTTGTTGATCTTGTGCGAGCCGGTGTGGTTGAGGTCCTCGCGCTTGAGGAAGATCCGCACTCCCCCGGCGTGCTCGGCGAAGCGCTTGGCCTCGGTCAGCAGCGAGGGCCGGCCGGAGTAGTTCCGGTTCAGTTCCGCGATCTGCGCGGTGAACTCGGGATCAGCCTTGGCCTTCTCGAAAGTGTCCTCGAGTTCATCCAGGGCGGCGATGAGTGACTCGGGCATCCACCGGCCGCCGTAGGAGCCGAAGTAGGGCCCGGGGGCGTGCCGCAGGGATTCCCCACCCTGCAGGAACGCGTCCACGGCGCTTTCGTCTGAGCCGGCTGCTGGCGCATCGACCATCAGTCTCACCATCCTGTTCCACTGCTAACTAGATCTTCGGTGCCGCACGGAGGCGCTGCCGGCGTCCGGCCCGGGCATTGCCCGGCCGGTGCGCGGGTCAGGAACGTGCGGCGATTTCTTCGGCTCCGGCGGCCATGAATTCCGCGATCCGCTCCCGCGGGGTAGCGTCGCTGACCAGTGCTTCGCCGACGAGGACCGCGTCGGCGCCGTTCGCGGCGAAATGCCGGACGTCGTCGACGCCGCGCACGCCGGACTCCGCGATGACGAGCGTGCCCGCGGGAATGCCTCCGGCGAGTTCGGCGAACACGGAACGGTCGACGTCGAGCGTCTTGAGGTTGCGCACGTTGACGCCGATGATCCGCGCTTCGGCGGCAATGGCCCGTTCGATTTCCTCGGCGGTGTGCGTCTCGACGAGCACGTTCATGCCGAGTTCGCGGCTGAGCGCGCTGTACTCGCGCAGTTGCGCGTCGGACAGGGACGCCACGATCAGGAGGATCAGGTCCGCCCCGTGTGCCCGGGCTTCCCAGATCTGGTACTCGTCGATCATGAAGTCCTTGCGCAGCAGCGGGATGTCCACGGCTGCGCGGACGGCGTCGAGATCGGCGAGGGAGCCGTTGAAGCGGCGCTGTTCGGTCAGGACGCTGATCGCCGCCGCGCCGCCGTCGGCGTACTGCACGGCGAGCGAGGCGGGATCCGCGATGTTCGCGAGGTCGCCCTTGGAGGGGCTGCGGCGCTTGATTTCGGCGATGACCTTCAGCTGGCCGCGCGTGGCAGAGGGACCGCCCAGGGCGGCCCAGGCGTCACGCGCCGGCGCAGCCGCGGCGGCGCGTTCCTTCAGTTCCGCGAGCGTGACGAGGCGCTGACGGGCCTCCATATCCTCCCTGACACCGGCATTGATGTCATCGAGAACAGTCACGCCTAGTGGCCGGAGTTCTTCAGCTTGCTGCCGCCCACACCGTAACCGGCCTTGCGCATGATGAAGCCGATGACCAGGCCAATCAGCATCACGACGCCGCCCGCGATGAAGACCGGGGTGTTGGCGATGACGAAGGCGATGGACATGATGAGGGCGCCGACGAGCATAACGAAAACGGTGGTCCAGGCGGCCGGGCTGTTGCCGTGGCCGGTCGGTTCGCTGTGATCGATGTCGTCGTAGGAGTAGCCGCTTCCGGCAGCGGGCTTGGGGGCGGAAACAGGTGCGTTGCTCATTGAAATCTCCTCAGGGTGAATACTGCTTACATTCTGCCATTTATTGGCCGCGCCTCAGGCATCGGCACTGGCCGCGTTACTGGCTGCGTTAGTGGCTGCGCCCGCGGCATCGGCTCAGGTGGGATCGTCACCGCGTGACAACCGGTCCCAGCTCTCGATCTCGTCCGCCGGCCCGGCCGGCGCCGCGGACCCGCCGGCCGGCGTCCCTGCTGCACTGCCTGCCGACGCCGTGTCATATTTCGTGCGCGACTTCCAGTAGCGGCCCGCCGGGATGATCAGCAGCGCGCTGAGCCCCAGCAGGGTGCCGGCCACGACGGCGAGGGCCGGGAAGACTGTGACGTCCACTTTTACGTCACTGCCCGTGATCCCGGTGGCGGCGGCGATCGAGCCCTGGGCCGCGGCCAGCGGGTCCGCAATCACGACAGCGGCAGCGCTGACGATGCCGGCGGCGGCCAGCAGGATGAGTGCTGTGATGATCCAGCGGGCCACCCGGCCGGCAATGGACGCGGCCAGCCCGCCCGCGAGGGCCACCAGGGCCAGGGCTGTCACGGTGGTGGCGGCTTTGCTGCCCTGCACCTGCAGGCCGTCCTGGCTGTTGACGGCCTGGCCGAGCTGGGCCGGGTCCAGGTGGACTACGAGCCAGGTCTGCGTCGTGGTGCCGAAGACGGCCAGTGCGAGGGCGGCGATGGCCAGGACCAGGGTGGATTTCCGGGCCCAGCGGGGAACGGCGGGGCTGGTGCTCTTGACGGTCGTGCCGCTCATGACTGTGTCCCGGCGTCGGTAATGGTCTCGGCTGTGATGTTGCGCAGTGACCGGGCGGTGTGGACGGCCCGCATCGGGGCGGCGGCCTTGTTGACGGTTTCCAGTGCCTCGGTGGCGTTGACGGAGTCAGCCACGATGCCGCCGCCGGCCTGGACGTAAGCGCGTCCTTCCCGCAGCAGGGCCGAGCGGATGGCGATCGCCATGTCCATGTCACCGGCGAAGTCGAGGTAGCCCACCACTCCGCCGTAGATCCCGCGGCGGTGGGGCTCCAGTTCGTCGAGCAGCCGCAGCGCCCGCGGCTTGGGCGCGCCGGACAGCGTTCCGGCCGGGAAGGTCGCCTTCAGCACGTCGTAGGCCTTGGCGGTGGGCGCCAGCTTGCCGACCACGGTGGAGACGAGGTGCATGATGTGGCTGAAGCGCTCGACTTCCATGAACTGCGTGACGTCGACGGAGCCGGCCACGCAGACCTTGGACAGGTCGTTGCGGGAGAGATCCACCAGCATCAGGTGCTCGGCGCGTTCCTTCTCGTCGGCGAGGAGTTCCTCGGCGAGGGCCTTGTCCGCCTCGACGGTCTTGCCGCGCGGGCGGGAACCGGCAATGGGGTGGGTGATGACTTCCTCGCCCGTCACGGTCACGAGCGCCTCCGGGGAGGAACCGACGATCGAGTACTGCCGGCCGTTGGCGTCCTCGAGGCTGAAGATGTACATGTAGGGGCTGGGGTTGGTGTTCCGGAGCACCCGGTAGACGTCCAGCGGGTCCGCGCCGCATTCCATTTCGAAGCGGCGCGAGATGACCACCTGGAACACTTCGCCGTCGACGATCGCTTCCTTGCCACGGTCCAGGGCGGCGAGATAGTCCGTCTCGTCCCAGCGTTCCTGCACGCTGGAGGCGAAGTCCAGCGCCGCCGGGTCCAGCACGGAGACCGGCTGCTTTACCGGGGTGCTGACCTGGGCCAGCAGGGCCTTGACCCGCGCGACGGCGTCGTGCCACGCCTCGTCGACCCGGTCGGAGCTGTTGTCAAAGTTGATCGCGTTGGCAATCAGCAGCACGGTGCCGTCCATGTTGTCGTGCACCGCCATGTCGGTGACGAGGTTCAGCGCCATCTCGGGCAGTTCCAGGTCATCCTCGGGCGGGCTGGTGAGCTTCTCCCAGTGCCGGACGGTTTCCCAGCCGAGGAATCCGACCAGGCCGGAGGTGAACGGCGGGAGGTCCTCGAAGCGGTCGGTGCGGAGCGCCTCGACGGTGTCGCGGATGGCGTCCACCGGGCTGCCGCCCACCGGCACGCCCACCGGCGGTTCGCCGAGCCAGTGTGCCTGGCCGTCCTTGGTGGTCAGGGTGGCCCGCGAGCGTGCACCGATGAAGGAGTAGCGGGACCAGGAGCCGCCGACGGCCGCGGATTCCATCAGGAACGTGCCGGGCTGGCCCTGCGCGAGTTTGCGGTACAGCCCGATCGGGGTTTCGGCGTCAGCGAGCACCTTCAGCCGGACGGGGATGACACGGCTGTGGCCTGCGAGTTCACGGAACTCCTCCAGGCCCGGGCTGATGATTCCAAGGTCCTGCATGGCTGTGGTTTCCGCCTGTTCTTTCAGTGGTTCCGGAGGCTTCGGTCCCGAAGCCTCAAATGCTGTGCGTGCTGTTCCGGCCGGCAGTTCAGCTGACGACGACGTCGAGGTCCCGGCCGTCGAAGCAGGTCCGGGTTCCGGTGTGGCAGGCCGCGCCGACCTGGTCCA
The DNA here is from genome assembly GCA_937873245.1 of uncultured Arthrobacter sp. Taxonomy (GTDB): domain Bacteria; phylum Actinomycetota; class Actinomycetes; order Actinomycetales; family Micrococcaceae; genus Arthrobacter. Next base: position 6,427 of record CALMVY010000231.1, read on the forward strand.
CGCGGACCAGCAGCGCGTCGCCGTCGCAGTCCATCGCGAGCGACTTGACCCACTGCACGTGGCCGGAGGTGTCCCCCTTGCGCCAGTACTCCTGGCGGGAGCGGGAATAGAACGTCACCCGCCCGCTGGTCATGGTGCGGTGCAGGGCCTCGTCGTCCATCCAGCCCAGCATGAGCACCTCATTGGTGTCGTACTGCTGCACGATGGCGGCGACCAGGCCGGCGCTGTCCCGCTTCAGGGCTTCAGCGAGGCCCGCGGGGAGCGGGCTTGCGGGCGCGGCCGGGTGCGCAGGCGCAGTTGAAGTGGAGGTCGCGGTGGTACCGGTGACGGTGCCATCAACTGCGGTTCCATCGGCGGCGTTTCCACTGGGGGCGTCTCGATCAATGCGGTTGCCGTCAATAGGGGCGGGGGCGGGCTGCTCAGACATCCTCTCAAGTCTAGTGCCTTGCGGCGGGGCGCCGCCCAGTTCCCCTGCGCGCTGCTTAACATCGGCGTCGCCAGGGCTGAATCGGCTCCCTGGTGCCAAAGCGACGGCGGTTCAGGTGCACACCCGCCGTCGTCTCGTGCTAGTTTCACAAGTGATGCATTTCGTCGATCCGTCCCGAGAAGTTCTGGCCGAAACCTTACTGGCGGCCGGTCCTGACTCCCCCACGCTCTGTAAGGGCTGGCTGACCAGGGACCTTGCTGCCCACCTGTACCTCCGCGAGCGAAAAGCCGCCGTCGGACTCGGACTGCTGATCAAGCGTCTGTCCAAGGCGTCGGACCAGGCCACGGCCGAACTGGCGGCCACGCTCAAGACGCCGGAGGACTACAACAAGCTGGTCAATTCCTTCCGCGCCGGCCCGTCCGCGTTCTCCCCGATGAAGATCAAGGCCCTGGACGAAAGCGCCAACCTGATCGAATACTTTGTCCACACCGAGGACGTCCGGCGCGCCGTCGACCGCTGGGCACCGCGCGCTCTGGACGAGGAATATTCCGACGCCCTCTGGGATGAACTGGTCAAGCGGGCAGCCATCCTCTACCGCGGCGTGGACCTCGGCATCGTGCTGGTCCGACCCTCCGGACCCCGGCACGTCGCCAAGCGCGCTCCCGTGTCCGTGGCGATCGTCGGCGAGCCGGGCGAACTCCTGATGCACGCCCACGGCCGCACCCGCCACGCGCTGGTGACCTTCGAAGGCCAGCCGGACGCCGTCGCACTCCTGCAGTCCGCCGAAGTCGGACTCTAGTCCCCACCCGCTCCCTAACCTCGCAAGTCCGCACCGGCTCCCTGCCCTCGCAAGCTCGGGCTGGGGCCCTCGCCGGAGCGGCTCCACGGCCAGGGAACCCTGCGGGCGTGGGCCCAAGCACAACCGACGTTGGTTTGCGGAATTCCGACTAGCGGACTTCGAAGCCTGCTTCACGGATCGCGGCCTTAACTTGGGCGATCATGTCCAGCGGGCCGAAGTGGAACACCGACGCGGCAAGCACCGCGTCAGCCCCTGCCGCCACGGCCGGCGGGAAGTGCTCCGGCTTGCCGGCTCCGCCCGAGGCGATGAGCGGGACCTTGACGCCGGCCCGCGCGAGCCGGATCAGTTCCAGGTCGAAGCCGTCCTTGGTGCCGTCGGCGTCGATCGAGTTGAGCAGGATTTCGCCCACGCCGCGGTCGGCCGCCTCACGGGCCCAGGCGATGGCGTCGATCCCGGTGCCCTTCCGACCGCCGTGCGTGGTGACCTCGAAGCCGGAGGGCGTGGGCTGCGAACCGGGACGGGTGCGGCGCGCGTCGAGGGACAGCACGAGGACCTGGGAGCCGAAGTGCCGGGTGATCTCATCGATCACGTCGGGACGGGCGACGGCGGCGGTGTTGATCGCCGCCTTGTCCGCGCCGCAGCGCAGGAGCCGGTCCACCTCGGCCACGCCGCGGACGCCGCCACCGACGGTCAGCGGGATGAAGACTTCCTCGGCGGTGCGCCGGACGACGTCGAACGTGGTTTCCCGGTTGCCCGAGGACGCCGTGACGTCGAGGAAGGTCAGTTCGTCGGCGCCGCCGTTGTCGTAGCGGTGCGCCAGCTCGACGGGGTCGCCGGCGTCGCGGAGGCCTTCGAAATTGATGCCCTTGACCACGCGGCCGGCGTCAACGTCCAGGCACGGGATAACGCGGACGGCTACAGCCATGACTTCTCCTGGTATTCGCTTGCGGAAGGTTTTACGCGCGCCGGGTCAGATGCGGCAGGCGTGGATGGTGCTGACCAGGATGGCGCGGGCGCCGAGGTCGTACAGCTCGTCCATGATCCGGTTGGTCTGCCGCTTCGGCACCATCGAACGGACGGCAACCCAGTCCGAGTCGCGCAGCGGGGAGACCGTGGGCGATTCCAGGCCGGGCGTGAGCGCCGCGGCCTCTTCCACAAGCTCCTTGCGGATGTCGTAGTCCATCATGACGTACTGCCGCGCCACGAGGACGCCCTGCAGACGGCGGATCAGGACCTCGGCGGCCGGGTTCTGCTCGCCCTTGCGGCCGATCAGGACGGCTTCGGAGTTCAGGATGGGCTGGCCGAAGATCTCCATGCCGGCTGCCTTGAGCGTGTTGCCGGTTTCGACGACGTCGGCGATCGCGTCCGCGACGCCGAGGCGCACGGAGGATTCCACGGCGCCGTCGAGGCGGACCACCTTGGCTTTGATGCCGCGGTCAGCGAGGTAGCCGCGGAGCAGTCCGTCGTAGCTGGTGGCGAGGCGCTTGCCCTCGAGCTCTTCGACCGTGGTGAAGTCGCCCACCGGTCCGGCGAAGCGGAACGTGGAGGCGGCGAAGCCCAGCGGAAGCAGCTCCTCGGCTTCAACTTCGGCGTCGAGGAGCAGGTCGCGGCCGGTGATGCCGACGTCGAGCGTGCCCTGGCCGACGTAAACGGCGATGTCGCGGGGGCGGAGGAAGAAGAATTCAATGTCGTTGTCCGGGTCCACCATGACCAGCTCGCGGGTATCGCGGCGCTGGCGGTAGCCGGCCTCGGCGAGCATGGCGGAGGCGGCTTCGGACAGGGAGCCCTTGTTCGGGACGGCAACTCTCAGCATTGGGGAGGTCTTTCTTGTTAGGAAGTAGTCGGTTCAGGCACAGCGGGCCACGCTATGCACCGGATCCGCAGGGCAGGGCCTGCGCGGGTTCCGGCGCGGACGTGGCTAGAGATGCTTGTAGACGTCTTCCAGGCTGAGTCCTTTGGCGAGCATCAGAACCTGCAGGTGATAGAGCAGCTGCGAGATTTCTTCAGCGGCGGCTTCATCGGATTCGTACTCTGCAGCCATCCAGACCTCGGCTGCTTCCTCCACGACTTTCTTGCCGATGCCGTGGACTCCGGAATCCAGTTCGGCGACGGTGCGGGAGCCCTCCGGGCGGACGGCTGCCTTCTCACTCAGTTCTGCGAACAGCGATTCGAAATTCTTCACACCCTCCAGCCTACTTGCTCGCGGGCGGGGGGCGCCTGCCGGGGGCCTGCATGACGGCGGGGATGTGAGTGATTACACACTGTGCGGCACGGCCGGTCCCTCCCTCGGCGCCCGGCCGTACCCCTGGCTAGCTGAACTGCTGAAGCGTCACCGCGGTGGCGAGGGCGGCGGTGACGGCCTCGTGGCCCTTGTCTTCCGTGGAGCCCGGCAACCCGGCACGGTCGATGCCCTGCTGTTCGGTGTCACAGGTCAAGACGCCGAAGCCGACGGGGATGCCGGTGCGCACCGAGACCTCGGTCAGGCCAAGGGTGGCCGCCTCGCAGACATACTCGAAGTGCGGGGTCCCGCCGCGGATCACGACGCCGAGCGCCACGACGGCGTCGAAGTGCGGTGCCAGCCGGGCGGCGGCCACGGGGAGCTCGAACGTCCCGGGGACGCGGAGCACTGTCGGTTCGCTGATGCCGGCGTCCTTCGCCGCCCGCAGGGCGCCGTCCAGGAGCCCGTCCATGATCTGGGTGTGCCAGCTGGCGGCCACGATGGCCAGTTTCAGCCGGGAGGTTTCCTCCGGCTTGAAGGTGCTGAGGTCAATCTGTGGTGCGCCGTGTCCGCTCATGTGGGATTCCTTGTTCTGTTAAGTCGTGTTGTGGTGTGGTGCGACGTCAGGCGGCCTGTGCGGGCTGGCCGAAAGTCTTTCAGTCTTGTTCGTGGTCGAATCCGCGCGGGCCGGCAACCGGGGCGGCCGGCTCCATGTCCAGGACCAGCCGGTGGTCCATCCGGTCCTTTTTGGTCTGCAGGTAGCGGAGGTTCTGCTCGCGGGAGGGCACCTCAGTGGGCACCATCTCCACGACGCGGACCCCGGCTTGGGCGAGCCGGTCCTGCTTGTCCGGGTTGTTGCTCAGCAGGCGGATCTCGTGGAGTCCCATGTCCGCAAGGATCTGCGCCGCGGCCTTGTAGCAGCGGGCGTCCACGGGAAGGCCCAGCTGTTCGTTGGCCTCCACGGTGTCGAAGCCGGCCTCCTGCAGGGCGTAGGCCTTCATCTTGTTCGCCAGGCCGATGCCCCGGCCCTCCTGGCCGCGCAGGTACAGCAGCGTCCCGCCGAACTCGTTGATCTGTTCGAGGGCGTACGCCAGCTGCTCACCGCAGTCGCAGCGGTAGGAGCCGAACACATCTCCGGTGAGGCACTCCGAGTGCAGGCGGACCAGCGGCGCCGTCCCGTCCACCGGCGGCAGCGGGGAGCTGACCGCCAGGTGCTCGGCACCGGTGGCCAGATCGGTCCAGGCCTGCGCCACAAAGTCGCCGAAGGCGGTGGGCAGCTGCACGATCGGGCCGGCGTCGACCGGATGCGGCTGGCGGCCGCCCGCCAGCTGTTCTTGTGCTTCAGACATCGTCATCGTTTCTCCTCCATCACGCGGGATCTGCTGCGTTGCCGGCAGGCTGCCCGGCCTCAAGGTAAGCCACCAGGTCGGCAATCGAGACCAGCGGGCAGCCGTGCTCCAGCGCAAAGCCGCGAAGTCCGTCCAGCCGCATCATCTCTCCGTTGTCGTACACCACTTCTGCGATCACACCCACGGGCTCCAGCCCGGCCAGCTGGCACAGTTCCACGGCCGCTTCGGTGTGGCCGGGGCGTTCCCGCACTCCCCCCTTAACGGCGCGAAGGGGGAAAACATGCCCGGGACGGGTCAGCGCCGCCGGCTCGCTCCCGGGATCGGCCAGGATCCGGGCCGTCAGCGCGCGGTCCGTGGCGGAGATTCCGGTGCTGACGCCCACCGCGGCGTCGCAGGACACCGTGTAGGCGGTGCCCTTGGCGTCCTCGTTGATTTCAACCATCGGCGGCAGCGCCAGGGCGTCGGCCCGGCCGCCGTCGAGCGGTACGCAGATGACCCCGGAGCTGTACCGGATGGTCCAGCCCATCAGGGCCGGGGTGGCGTGCTGCGCGGCGAAGATGATGTCGCCTTCGTTTTCGCGGTCCTCGTTGTCGACCACCAGGACGGGGCGGCCGGCGGCGATGGCGCGGATGGCGTCTTCGATCGAGTCAAGACCGGCGGGCGGGATGACTGCGGCGGCAAGCTCCGCGGGCAGGGCGGCGTCGGCGGCGGCGGTGAGGAGGGGCCGGGCCGTGATGTCCTTGACGTTGATGTCCTTGACGTTGTTCACGCTGTTGCCCCCTCTGCGCGTGCCGCTCCCCCGTTTGCCGCGCCGGCGGCTGAACCGGAAAACGCGAGCAGGCGCTCAGTGTACTTCGCCAGGACGTCAACTTCGAGGTTCACATAGCTGCCGAGTGCCTTCGCGCCCAGGCCGGTGTCGGCCAAAGTGGTGGGGATCAGCCCCACTTCGAACCAGGGCGCAGGGTCATTGGCCGGGCTCACTGCGGTCACTGTCAGCGAAACGCCGTCGACCGCAATGGAGCCTTTCTCCGCGATGTAGCGGGCCAGCCCGGCGGGGACACCGAAGCGGAGCCGGTCCCAGTTGCCCAGCGCCTCACGCTCAAGCAGCTGCCCGACGCCGTCGACGTGGCCCTGGACGACGTGGCCGTCGAGCCGGCCGCCGGCCGGAACGCAGCGCTCCAGGTTGACCGGGTCCCCCGCGGCGAGTTCGCCGATGGTGCTGCGTGTGAGGGTCTCGCCCATGACGTCGACGCCGAAGTCCTTGCCGTCGATCTCCGTGGCCGTGAGGCAGACGCCGTTGACCGCGATGGAGCCGCCGAGGGCCAGTCCGTCGGTGCTGGACGGCGCGTGGAGCCGGACGGTGGCGCTGGTGTCGCCGTTGCGCTCAACGGACAACACCTTCCCCTGCTCGGCGATTATTCCGGTGAACATCAGTTGCCTCCTGCGGCAGTGTCCGCGCTGGCGCGGAGCGGGGTTGAAGCGGATGAAGTATTGGTGGCGGGCTGCAAATGCAGCCGCAGGTCGCGGCCGAGCTGCTGGACCGCCCCGCCCGACGCGGCGTCCCATTCCCAGCGCTGGGCGTCGGCCAGGGTGGTGATGCCGAGGTCCTCCAGTGCCGGGGTTCCGGAGCCGAGGAGTGTCGGGGCGAGGTAGACGATGAGTTCGTCGACGAGCCCGGCGGCGAGGAAGGCGCTGAGGATCCGGGAGCCGCCTTCGACCATCAGGTGCCGGACGCCGGCGGAGAAGAGCCCGCCCAGCGCTTCCTTCGGGTCTCGGGTGGGCAGGTGGAGGACTTTGCCGTCGTCGCCGTTGATCGCAGCGCCCTCGGGGATGGCCCTGTAGCCCATCACGACGCGCAGCGGCTGCTTGCCGGCGGGTGCGCCGTCGGAGCCGCGTGCGGTAAGGCGCGGGTTGTCGACCAGCACCGTCTGGGTCCCGACGAGGATCGCGTCGATCCGTCCGCGCAGGGCGTGGTTGTCGGCGAGCGATTCCGGGCTGGAGATCCACTGGCTGGTGCCGTCGCTGGCGGCGATGCGGCTGTCGAGGGTCTGTGCGATATGCAGGGTGACGAACGGGCGTCGGGCGGCGACGGCGTCGAACCAGCGCCGGTTCAGCTCCAGCGCGGCCTCGGCGCCGAGCCCGGAGCGGACCCGGACCCCCGCGGCGCGCAGTGTGGCCGCGCCGCCGGCAGCGGGATCGTGCGGGTCATCGATCGCGTACACGACGTCGGCGACGCCGGCCTCGATGATCGCCTGGGCGCAGGGACCCGTGCGTCCGCAGTGGTTGCAGGGCTCCAGTGTCACCACCATGGTGGTGCCGCTGAGGTCATGGCCGGCGGCTTTGGCCTGGTCAATCGCGTCGGCTTCCGCATGGGCGGTGCCGGCCCCGCGGTGGTAGCCCGTGACCAGCTGGGTTCCGTCGGGGGCGATCACGACGGCGCCGACCAGCGGGTTAGCGCCCCGCGGACCCAGAAGGGCCGCCGCGAGGGCGGCCTCCATGGCGGCCGCCTCGGCCGCGCTGAAACCCGCGAGGGTGGCAACAGCCGGCGCCGCGGCGTCGTCCGTCACTTCGTTTGTGGGGTGCTTGACGCTCATCAACCTGCCACCGGGCCTTCCAGGACCGGAGTGGTGGTGAAGAGCCATCGCAGAGAGTACATGTCTGTGTCGTTCCTTCCCTCAAAGCCGCGATGGCTCCGGGGGTATACGACAGCGAACTTCCGCGGCGCCACAGGGCTCCGCAGTAACAGCTGTACGTGCTTCTCTCATCCAGACTTTAACTGTCGGTACCGGAGTTCCACCGGTTCAACCGTCTGCCGGCATCCTTCCCAAGGAAAGCGCCGGCTCGCGGGTCGCGGACTATAACCGCCGGTTCGGACTTACACCGACCCCGGAGCACGTATGTGTCTTGCTATTCTGGCACAACTGCCGGGCAGCTTTGGCTATTCCCGACGGCGTGATGTTACGGAGTGCGTCATTTTCTCCGTGTTGTGCGGGCCGCCCGGCCCCGGCTGCCGGCGAACCAGCTAGCGCTGGCCGGCGGCGCGGAGCCGGTCGATCGCCTCGGCAGGATCGTCGGCACCGTAGACGGCGGAGCCGGCCACGAAAACGTTGGCACCGGCGTCGGCGGCACGCCAGATGGTGTCCGCGGTGATGCCGCCGTCGACCTGCAGTGCCACGTCCAGGCCGGACGCATCGATGGCCGCGCGGGCCCGGCGGATCTTGGGCAGCGTGAGGTCCAGGAATTCCTGGCCGCCAAAGCCCGGCTCCACCGTCATGATCAGCAGCATGTCGATCTCACCGAGCAGGTCCAGGAAGGGTTCCACGCCGCTGCCCGGCCGGAGCGCCAGCCCAGCCTTGGCCCCGCGGGCCCGCAGCTCGCGTGCGAGTTTGATCGGCGCAATCGAGGCCTCGGCGTGGAACGTCACAGAGGCGACCCCGGCGTCGGCGTAGGCCGGAGCCCAGCGGTCCGCATGCTCGATCATCAGGTGTGCATCCAGCGGCACCGGGCTGATCTCCTGCAGCCGCGCGACCACCGGCAGCCCCAGCGACAGGTTCGGCACGAAGTGGTTGTCCATCACGTCCACGTGGACCGCATCGGCGTTGCCGATCCGCTGCAGCTCGGCTTCGAGGTTGGCGAAGTCGGCGGAGAGAATGCTCGGGTGGATACAGCTCTTGGCCATGTGGAATTCCTTGTCGTTCAGCTGAGATGTCCGGCGGAGGGCTCGGGCTCCGGTACCCCAAGTATTGCCTGTTGGTCAGGCCTTTTTGTGGATGAGCGCCAGGAACATGGCATCCGTTTGGTGCACATGCGGCCAGAGCTGGGCTGTGAGCTCGTGTCCGGCGTCGAGGTGGCCCGTGAGGCTGACGCTGTCCAGCACCGCACCGGCGTCCAGCAGTTCGAGATCGTCACGTTTGCGCAGCACGTCGCTGACGACGGCGGTGGTCTCCGCCGGGTGCGGGGAGCACGTCACGTAGGCCACGACGCCGCCGGGCTTCACGGCTGCCAGCGCGGACTTGAGCAGCTCCCGCTGCAGCGGGCCGAGGTCCGTCAGGTCCTTAGGGGTCCGGCGCCAGCGCGATTCCGGGCGGCGTCGCAGGGCGCCGAGTCCGGTGCAGGGCGCGTCGACAAGCACGCGGTCGAAGCTCTCCGGCATCTCCGTGCCGACCTCGCGGCCGTCGCCGGTGCGCACATGCCAGACCTCATGCGGCACGGCGGCGAGGGCCTGCCGGACCAGCTTGGCGCGGTGTGGTGCCGGTTCGTTGGCCAGCAGCGTGGCGCCTTGTTCCCGGGCGAGGGCGCCCAGGAGGGCCGCCTTGCCGCCGGGGCCGGCGCACATGTCCAGCCAGCGTTCGGCTGAGGGGCTGCCGTCGCCGGACGATTCGGCGCTGTTTTCGCTGGTTCCGCTGGTTCCGCCGGTTCCGCCGGTTCCGCTGCCAAGATCGACGGCGGCCATGGCGCGGGCCACGAGCTGCGAGCCGACGTCTTGGACCCGGGTGGTGCCTTCGCGGACGGACGCGAGCCGGCCGAGATCGCCGCCGCTGGAAAGCGCCGATCCTTCGACGAGTTCGCCGGGCGTGGCCCCGCCTTCGAGGGCCTCGTCCAGGCTGCCGAGCCCGGGGAGTGCCACGAGGTTGACCACCGGTGCGGCGTTGTCCGCCTCGAGGAGGTTACTGATTTCACTGACGGGACGCCCGTGGGCCACGAGGGACTGCCGGAGCGCCCGGACAATCCACTCCGGGTGGGCGTAGCGGATGGCGGCCTTTTTCGTTTCGTCCGTCTCGTCGCTGAGCAGCAGGTCCAGCCACTCCTCGAGGGTGCGGGCTGACACTTTGCGCAGCACGGCGTTGATGAGGGCCGACGGACCGGCGCCAATGACGGCTCGGGCCAGGCCAACCGTCTGGTCCAGGGCGGCGTGCGCGGGGACGCGCATGGCCAGCAGCTGGTGGGCGCCGATCCGGAGCGCGTCGAGGATGGCCGGGTCCAGCTGGTCCAGCGGACGGTCCACGCAGCGGGCCAGGATCGCGTCATAGGTGCCCTGGCCGCGCAGTGCCCCGTAGCTCAGTTCCGTGGCGAAGCCGGCGTCGCGCTTGTCCAGGTTGTGGTGGCGGATCCTGGCGGGCAGCACTAGGTTGGCGTAGGCGTCCTCGGAGGCGACGGCGCGCAGCACTTCGAAAGCCACGAGCCGGGCAGGATCGGCGCGGCGGGTGCGCTGGGAGGGCGCGTTCTCGGTGAAGCCGCGTTGCGGACCGCGGTTGCGTTCCCGGCCCTGCGCGTTCCGGTGGCTGCCATCCCGGCCCCTGCCTGACTGGCCGCCTTGGCCGCCTGATCCGCCGCGCTGGGGGCCGTTGCCGCGGCCGCTGCCGCTCCCGGACTGGCTCATTCGAATACCACGCTTTCAAGTGTTGCTTGCCCGCGCGCCCAGTCGGCGGCGGTCATCATTTTCTTGCCCGAAGGCTGGATCCGGGTGAGTTCCACCGGGTGCGAGCCGGTTCCCACGAGCACGCTCTTGCCCTCCAGGGCCAGCTGTCCGGGTTTCAGGGCCGGTCCCCCGGGCCGAAGTGTTACCGGTTCCAGCTTGATCCGCTGGCCGTCGAAGGTGGTCCAGGCACCGGGTTCAGGCGTGACTCCGCGCGCACGCCGTCCGATCGCCAGGGCTGGCTGCTTCCAGTCGAGCCGGCCGTCCTCGAGGGTGAGTTTGGGGGCCAGGCTGACCTCGCCCTGCTGCGGCACCGCGGCGGCCTGGCCGGCGTCGACGGCTGACAGCGTTTGGGTCAGCAGCACGGCGCCGCCCTGGGACAACCGGTCGAGCAGCGCCCCGGCAGTGTCGTCGGGCCGGACCGCTTCGGTCAGGGTGCCGAATACCGGTCCGGTGTCCAGCCCTTCCTCCAGCAGGAAAGTGACGGCGCCGGTGACGTCGTCGCCGGCGATCAGGGACCGCTGTACCGGGGCAGCGCCGCGCCAGGCCGGCAGCAGGGAGAAGTGCAGGTTGATCCAGCCATGCCGGGGAATGTCCAGGGCCGGCCGCGGAATGAGCCCGCCGTAGGCCACGATGGCGGCGACGTCCGGCGCCGCGGCCGCGATCTGCTCCGTCACCGCGGCGTCGACTTTGGCGGCGGGGATGATTTTGATGCCGAGTTCTGCGGCGCGGGCGGCAACGGGCGACGGCGTCAGCACGCGTTTGCGTCCCAGCGGCGCGTCCGGGCGGGTGAGGACGGCGACGACGTCGAATCCTGCCGCGACGAGGGCGTCCAGGGACGGCACTGCCACAGCCGGCGTACCTGCGAAGAGAACCCTCACTGGGCGTTTCCGAAGGAGCCGAAGCTTCCCGCACCTGCGGAGCCGGAGCCAAAACTGGTGCCCACCGTCTTGGCCCGTTTCGCCGTCGTCTGTTCGGTAATGGAGTCGTAGTTGGCGTTCCGGATGGCGCGCAGCGCCGCCTTGCGGTCGTCGCCTTCCAGCCGGTCGGTGAAGAGGATGCCGTCGAGGTGGTCGGTTTCGTGCTGGAAGGCACGGGCCAGCATGCCCTCGCCCTCGACCGTGACGGGATTGCCGTGGATGTCCACGCCGGTGACGCGGGTGTGCCGGTGCCGGCGGACCGGGAAGCCGAGGCCGGGAATGGAGAGGCAGCCTTCGATCTCATCGGGCTGGAAGTCATCGCTGTTTTCCAGCACGGGGTTGATCACGTGTCCTTCGACGCCGCCGATCCGGTAGGTGAAGACGCGCTGGCTGACGCCGACCTGGGGTGCGGCGAGGCCCGCCCCGTCCACGTCCTCCATGGTTTCGGTCATGTCGGCAACAAGCTTCGCCAGCTCAGGCCCGAATTCCGTCACGGGATCGGCAACTGTGCGCAGCACAGGATCCCCGATGATGCGGATATTCAAAATGGCCATGTGCAATCTGTCCTTACGGTGGGCGGCAGCGGGATCCAGTCCAGTTTAGTTGCACTCCAGGCCTGGGCCGGGACGGCAGCTGTTGAACGGGGTGGGTGGGGGGCACGGAGTGCCGGGCGGTAAGAGCCGGGCGGGGAGCGTGCCGGGTGGTAGGCCGGCCCTTCCCTAAGACCTTGAGCTCGAGATCGGGGTCAGCGGGCCGTTGCATCGGGCGCAGCTGATGCGCTGGAGGACCAACTGAGTGCGGCGCTGGCATCCTAGCCACGGAGCGCCCGCCCGTATGCTCTTCCCCCGGCGGGCGAACCCAATCTGACCTGCCGAGGCTTCCCAGACGGCGGACGAATGCCGGCGTGGTGGGCGATCCGGACGGCTCCCGCGGCTGGTTTCCGGGGTCGCGAAAATTGTCGGTGCTCCCTGATGGAATGGTTCTATGAAAGCCGCCAGGGATTTCATCACCGTCGAGGGCCCGGGCCCGCGCAACGCACCGGCCGTGGACTCCAGTGCGGGCCCTGTTGAGGGTTTGTACTCCGCTGACGATCTGGGCGGCACGTGCGATCCGGACGGCCTCCGCGCCTGGTTTCCAGGGACCCGAAAATTGTCGGTGCTCCCTGATGGAATGGTTCCATGAAAGCCGCCAGGGATTTCATCGCCGTTGAGGACTCGGGCCGGGGCATCGCTCCGGCGGGGCCTTCCGGTGTGGCCGGTGTTCAGGGTGTGGACACCGCCCTGGCGCTGGTCCGGGAGGTGGCGTCGACGGCGGCCGGGGACGCCGCCTTGTGGGACTTCCGGGAGGCGGCGGATTTCGCCGGCACGGTGGAGGAGCTTTCGCGGGCCCTGGACTACCTGCAGCTGGTGGCGGCCGGCGCCGTGGACCGGACCCGGAAACAGGCCGCCGCCGCCCCGAAAGCGAGCACGGCGTGGACCACGGGATGGCGGGACGACTCCCTCTACGGCACCGCCGGGCCCGATGACGCGTCCGGTGCCGTGGCGGCGGACGGCGAGACGGCGTGGACCACGGGATGGCGGGACGACTCCGGCCAAGGCAGCACCGGGCCCGATGACGCGTCCGGTGCGGTGGCTGCCGCCGGATCGGGAGGTGTCACGGATGCCGTGGGTGAACTCGAGGCCGCCGGATCGGGAGGCGCCGCGGATGCCCGCCTGGCCGCGGACGACGGGTACCGGAACACCACGGCGTTCCTGATGGCGCGGCTGCGGATCGGCGCCGCCGAGGCGCGCCGCCGGCTCGCCCTCGCCGCGGATCTGCTGCCGCGGCAGGGATTCTCCGGGGACCCCTTGCCCGCGGTGCGGGAGGAACTCGGTGCCGCCGTCGCCGAAGGCCAGGTCTCGTCCCGGGCCGCGAGCATCATCACCCTGGCTCTGGACCGCGTCCGGCACACCTGCGACCCCGAGGCCGCTGCCGGGATGGAGCACGCCCTGACCCGCACCGCTGCCGAGAACGATCCCGACCTCCTGTCCCGGGTGGCCCGGAGCTGGACCGACGCGCTGGACCAGGACGGGCCCGAGCCCTCCGAAGAACTCCTGCGCCAACTCCAGGGCGCCTTCATCCGCAAACCCCGCCACGGACTCCAACACCTCGAGATCTTCGCGACCGCCGAACAATGCGAACACCTCCTCACCGTCATGAACACCGCCACCAACCCCCGCACCACCCACACCGAGACACCCGCGGCACCTG
>CALMVY010000232.1 GCA_937873245.1 uncultured Arthrobacter sp.
TCGCTGGGCTCATAACCCAGAGGTCACAGGTTCAAATCCTGTCCCCGCAACTGAAGAAGAAAAAGATAAGGCCCGGATCTGTTGATCCGGGCCTTTCTCGTTGCCACAGGAACCGCAACCGGGTGGCTGCAAACCCGTGCCGTGCGGCCGGGCAGGCCCTGGCCCGCCTCAGCCGTCCTTGAGCCGCTGGTACGTCTCCAGCGCCCGGGCACGGGACTCCGGCAGCTCGACCACAGGGCCCGGGTAGTCGGCAGCCAAACCGGCGGCCTTCCACGGTTCGTGGATGGTTTTGTCGTCCAGCCCCGACAGCTCCGGCAGATACTCGCGCAGATAGCGGGCACCGGCGTCGAACTTTTTGCTTTGGGTGACAGGGTTGAAGATCCGGAAGTAGGGCGAGGCGTCGGCGCCGGATCCGGCCACCCACTGCCAGTTCGCCGGGTTGCTCGCGGCGTCGGCGTCCACCAGGGTGTCCCAGAACCAGGCCTCGCCGATCCGCCAGTCGGCCAGGAGGTTCTTCACCAGGAAACTCGCGGCGGCCATCCGGACCCGGTTGTGCATCCAGCCGGTCTGCCAGAGCTGGCGCATGCCGGCGTCCACCAGGGGATAGCCGGTGCGGCCCTGCTGCCAGGACTCGAGTTCGGCGTCCGACGGCGTCTGCCAGGCGAAGCGGTCAAACTCGGGACGGTAGTTGCGGGTGGCCAGTTCCGGGTTCTCGTACAGCAGTTGCCAGCAGAACTCCCGCCAGCCGAGTTCGGAGCGGAAGACGCCGACGTCGGCCGGCGCCGCGGGCCCAAAGCGTTCGCGCAGGGCGTGCCAGATCCGGAAGGGGCTGATTTCGCCGAATCGCAGATGGGCGGAAAGCCGGCTGGTCCCCTCGACTCCGGGGGTGTCCCGGCCGGTGCCGTATTCCTCTGCCGGGCCGTCGAGGAAATCCTCAAGCCGTTCGTGGGCCCCGGCTTCCCCCGGCTGCCAGGTATTCGCGAGGCCGGCGCTCCAGTCCGGCGTGCGGGGGAGCAGCCCCCAGTCCTCCAGGGCATCGCCGGCCGGGAGCCGTCCCGCCGAGTCCGCCGGCGGGGCAGGGAGGCGCTCCGGAGCGTCCAGGGGGAACCGGGGCTCCGGAGCATCCAGGCACGCCCGCCAGAAGGGCGTGAAGACCTTGTACGGCCCGCCCGCTCCGGTCCGCACCGTCCACGGCTCGAACATGAGGTTCGCCTGGAAGCTGGCAGCAGTGAGGCCCTGTTCAGCGGCCCACGCCTTGACGCCGGCGTCCACCTCGCGTTCCGGGCCCCCGTAGCGGCGGTTCCACAGCAGGGTCGAGGCTCCGGTTTCCTGGCCAAGGTCCCGGATGATGCCCGCGGCCGCCCCGCGGCGCAGCAGCAGGCGCGAGCCCCTCGCCTCCAGACTGGCAGCAAGGTCCGCCAGGGAATGGTGGAGCCACCATTTCGTGGCGCCGCCGAGGGGGCGCACGCCGGGAGAGTTTTCGTCGAGGACATACACCACGGTCAGTGGCTGACCCAGTGAGGCCGCTTCGCTCAGGGCCGGGTTGTCGTCCAGCCGGAGGTCGTCGCGGAGCCAGACAAGGGTCGAAGACAGGGATCCCGAAGACATGGGTCCACGGTACACGCGCAAGCTCCGAGCACGGGACGGGCTGGCACGGCGCAGACTGGCCCGTACGCCAGGACACAACAGAGGCCGGGCCCGGTGACCGTCGGTCGACGATCCGGGCCCGGCCTCTAAAGGTCCGGTGCAGGAGTCCGGCGGAAGCCCGCCGGGGGAGTGCTAGAGCTTGTCGAAGTCGGCTTCGTCGACGGTCGAGCCGGCCTTCTGTCCCTCGCCGGCGCCGATTGCCGCCGGCGCGCCGCCGGACTTCAGCGCGGCGAGCCGTGCCTCGATTTCGGTCTGCTCGCCGAGGTCCTCCAGCGAGTTGAACTGTGCGTCCAGGCTGGACGCGGCAAGCTCCTGCTGGCCGCGAACCTTCGCTTCTTCGCGGCGGATCTTCTCTTCGAAGCGGCCCACCTCGGAGGTGGGGTCCATGAAGTCGATGCTCTTGAGGGCGTCGTGCACCTGCGACTGGGCTGCAGCGGTCTTGGAGCGCGCCACCAGCTGGTTGCGCTTGCTGGTGAGCTCGTTGAGCTTGCCCTTCATCTGGTCCAGGCCGTGCTTGAGCTTGTCCACGACCTCGGACTGCGAGGCGATGCTCGGCTCGGCGGCCTTGGCATCGTTCTCCGCGGACATCTGGCGCTGCAGGGCCACCTTGGCAAGGTTGTCGAACTTCTCGGCGTCGGCGGTGTCGCCCTTGGCGCGGTACTCATCGGCCTTGCGGGACGCGGCGAGGGCCTTGCGGCCCCAATCCTGGGCGTTCTTGACGTCTTCGTTGTAGTCGTCCTGAAGCATGCGCAGGTTGCCGATGGTCTGCGCCACTGCGGACTCGGCCTCGGCAATGTTGTTGGTGTAGTCCCGGACCATCTGGTCCAGCATCTTCTGCGGGTCCTCGGCCTGGTCCAGCAGGGAGTTGATGTTGGCCTTCGCCAGCTGCGCCATGCGGCCGAAAATGGACTGCTTCATGGTGATACCTTTCGTCCTGCTCAGTGGTTCCCACTGAATTCGGTGAACAGTGAAAATGTACTTCTTCCATCCGCCCGCGGGAGCTCCCGCCGGCGCCTAGTCTGTTTCCGCTTCGTGTGCGGCGGGTAGGGCTAGAAGCTCCCTGCGTCTCCTCCGCCGAAGTCCCCTCCGCCGCCTCCGCCAAAGTCGCCGCCACCCCAGCCGCCGCCGGAGTCACCTCCGCCGCCCCAGCCGCCGCCCCCACCGCCATTCAGGATGGAGTTGATCAGGATGCCGCCCAGGATCGCGCCACCAAGACCCCCGCCTCCGCCGCCGCCGAACATCCCGCCGCGCCCGTAGCCCTGGTTGGCGTAGCCGCCGAAGTGGTCGACGTCAGACTGGGCCAGCTGCGCTGCCTGTGCCGCCAGCGCGTGCGCCTGTTGGGCGTACTGCAGGGCGGTGACAGGGTCGGTACGCGAAATTGACAGTGCGTAGTCCAGATTCCGCTGGGCCTCAGCCAGGCGGGTCCGGGCCTCGGTACCCACGCCGCCGCGGCGGGCGGTGATGTAGTCCGACGTCGCACTGATCTGCGCCTGCGCGGACATGATGCTCTGCTGCAGCGAGGCCTGTGCGCGGCGGGCCTGGTCCTGCTGGTCGCGGATGCCGGAGAGGGCCGCATCCAGCGACTGATGCGCCGTCTCGACGCGTTCCAGCGTGGCGATCGGATCGATCTTGCCGCCTTGGATGTCTGCCTTGACCCGTGTGAGCGAGGCTTCAACGGCGGCCACCGGGCCGGCGAGTCCAGGGTGCGCCCCGGACTGGATCAGGGCCTTGGCCTGTGCCAGATCCTGGGAGGTGTCGACGACGGCGGACTCCAGTCCGTTACGGGCCTCATCGAGGTTTCCGGCGACCTTGGTGATGGCGCCGATCAGCACGTTCGTCTGGTGCAGGCTTTCTTCCGCTGCCCGGACGGCGACGGCGGCGAGGCTGCCCTCACCGGCGTTGAGCTTCTCCTGGGCCGTGAGGGAGGCGTTCTGCACGAAGGCCAGCCGTTCCTTGGCCTGGTTGATGTTGTCGCCAACCTGCACCAAGGCGCTTTCGGCATACTTGGCCCGCAAGTCGGTGAGCGACTGTTCGGCGCTGGCGATCTTGGCTTCTGCCTCGCTCGCGCCGGCGCTGACCGCGGCAAGAGCCTGCGGGGCGTTCTTCTCGAGCTCGCGGAGTGAGTCGAAGTCCGCCTTCTGCTCCTGAAGGGAGGTGAGCGCCGCCTCGGAACGCCGGATGATCTCGCCGAGCCAAGTCCGCTGCTGCTCCTCAGTATCGGGGATGTGGTCGTCGAGCTGCTGCTGCAGTTTGAAGGACTCGGACATGTGGCCCTTGGCGTCCTCCAAAGCCTTCGTGAAGTTCCCGACGGCGGCGTCGCCGTACTGTGCCTGCGCGAAGCCAAGTTCCTGCTCGCTGGACTTGATGGCGTCGTCGGCCTCGATCAGCAGTGAGCCGCTCTTGCGGCGCAATTCTTCGACCGTGAGTCCTGCGAGCGGATCCAGCTCGGCGCCCTGCGCGCCGGAGCCGGCTACCGCCCCCGCTGCGGCTTTCTTGCGGCGGTTGCGGAGGTAGAGGTAAGCGCCCGCCCCGCCTGCCGCAACGACGCCCACGCCGACGAGCACGGCGCTGCCTGCGCCGTCGCCCGAGGAAACCGAGCCGCTTCCGCCCCCGGCGGCGTCGCCGACGGCAGTGGCAGTGTCGATGGCCGCCTGGGCGAAGTCCCGCTTCCCGCCGGCGAGGTTAGGCACGATGGCGTTCTGGGTTATGTTGCTGGTCTTGGGATAGATGGCGCTGGCCGAGTTGGGCGAGAAGTAGTATTTGCCGTCGTCGGACATAGTGAGGATCACGTCGGCCTTGCCCATGCCTTTGTTGGTGGCTACGGCCTGGGCCCAAGCTTTCGGGTCCGTAGGATTCTCAAATGTCTTTGCCGTGATCACATAGAGGTTGTACTTGTGGTCCTTGAGAAGCTTCTGGATGGCGTCCTGGACTTCGCCCGTACGGCTTCCGAGAACGTTGCCGCTGTCAACGATGTTTTGACCGGACGGTATGGTCACCGGATCCTCGGCAAGGGCCGGAGCGGCGGGAAGCGCCAGCAGTCCGACGACGCCAAGAACGGCGAGGAGACGTTTATAGGTAGACCGCATGTGCAACCCTTCAGCACTTCTGCGACCAGTTCGGGCCGAACCGGTCGTCACAGAATGCAGCAGCGCCCCCGCGCAGATGTAAAGCCGCAGGTCGCTGTGGCAATTCCATTTGATTCTATGGTGCACCCAATAGGCCGTCCACCGGCGGGAATATGCCACCAGCGAAAAGCGCTGAACGTGTGACGGCACTTCCGGGAAGTCCCGCGAAGGAACCCCGTCCGGATGTACAGCAACCTCCCAGCAAACGTGTGCCCTAGTCTCAGTGAAATCGTCCATAGTTAATGAAGACGAGGATGAAAGGAAGTCTCATGACTGAGAACCCAGCGCAGGGCGCTTCACCAGAGAACCGGGAGCCGGCCACGCCGAACGAGGGCCCTTCAGGGCACCCGCAGGCTGCGCCTGCGCCGGACTCAGCGCACGAGAATCCGACCCTCCGGCTGGACCGGGGCGCGGACAACCCCCCGCAGCCGGTCTACCCGCAGCACCAGCCGTCCTACGGCCGCCCTCCGGCACCGGAAACCCAGCAGTTCGGCGCACCGCAGGCATACGACCAGCGGGGCGCCACCCCCCGTTACGGCCAGACGGCCGGGAGTTCCGCCTTCGGCCAGCCCCAGCAGCCGCACAGCCAGTACGCGAACGGCCAGCACACGAACGGCCAGCACAACCAGGGTTCCTTCGGCCAGCCGCAGCACGGGGGCTTCGGCGGCCAGCAGCCCGGTTCCCCCTACGCCACCAACCCGGCCCACGCCCCGAAGCGCAAGGCCGCCTTCGGTGTCCCCACCCTCGTGGCCAGCATTCTTGCCGCCGGCCTCGTCGGCGGCGGAGTCGTCGCCGGGACCACGCAACTGCTGGGGGACCAGGCGGTCACGTCCACGGGATCCAGCAACAGCAGCCAGGCCGGCCCCGTCATCGTGAACAACAGGGAAGACGTGAACGCCATCACCGCGGCCGCTGTGAAGGCCACGCCCAGCGTCGTGACCATCAAGGCAGCAAGCGGCAGTGAGGGCGGCACCGGTTCAGGCATCATTCTGGATGGTGAGGGCTATGTCCTCACCAACACCCACGTCGTCACCCTCGATGGCACGGCGGCCAACGCCACGATTGAAGTCCGCATGAGTGACGGCAAGGTCTACGCCGCCGACATCGTCGGCACGGACCCCCTGTCCGACCTCGCTGTGGTGAAGATCCAGAACGGCTCCGGGCTGGTTCCGGCAGTTTTGGGCGATTCCGGCAAGCTGAACGTCGGGGACACCGCCGTCGCGATCGGCTCGCCGCTCGGCCTCACCGGGACCGTCACCGACGGCATCGTGTCGACCCTGAATCGCACCATCAGCGTCGCGTCCTCGGCCGCTCCCAAGGAGGGCGCAGACAACCCACAGGGTGGAGACCAGGGCTTCCAGTTCGCCCCGCCGGACGGTGGGCCGGGCCAGAGCACCGCCAATCAGGGAAGCATCTCCATCAACGTGATCCAGACGGACGCAGCCATCAACCCCGGCAACTCCGGCGGCGCCCTCGTCAACACCAAGGGTGAGATCATCGGCGTAAACGTCGCCATCGCCTCGGCCGGCGGCGACTCCACCAGCAGCGGCAACATCGGCGTCGGCTTCAGCATCCCGATCAACCATGCCAAACGCGTCGCCCAGGAGATCATCAGCACCGGCAAGGCCACCCACGGCCAGTTCGGCGTGAGCGTAAAGCAGAAGACGGCGGGTTCCTCGGCATCCGGGTTCTCCGTCGGGGCGGAGGTCGCCACGGTCGAGCCAGGCTCCGCCGCGGACAAGGCCGGCGTCAAGGTCGGCGACGTCGTAACGAAGTTCCAGGACCGCGCCATCAGCGATCCTAACCAGCTGACGGCCGCCGTCCGCGAACAGCCCGCCGGAGCCTCGGTGAAGGTCACCGTCCTCCGCGACGGCAAGGAGCAGCAGCTGAGCGTGACCCTTGGCGCGGCCGCAGAACAATAGCAGCCAGCAGTAATAGCAGCGCGAAGCGTTCGAATCCTACGGCCGGGCCGCTCCAACAGGAGCGGTCCGGCCTTCGGTGTGCTGTACGGTACCCGCCCTGACGCAGGCCTTAACCTGAGCCGCGCCGGCAGCCCCCGATATGGTTAGCTAGGAGCACCCGGCACTCCCGGGCGCTCCCTTGGCCACGACCCCACCCGGCTGGCTGTCCACCCGCATGGAAGGCTGCTGTAAACACAGTGGAAGAGACATTGAAGATCATCGTGCTGGTCAAGCACGTCCCTGACGCTCAGTTTGACCGGCATCTCACCGGCGAGGGCAACACCACGGACCGCTCCGAAAGCATCCTGTCCGAACTGGACGAATACGCGCTTGAGGCGGCACTGCAGCTGATCGAGGCCCGCGGCGGGGAGGCCGCCGGCAACAAGGTCATCGCGCTGAGCATGGGCCCCGCCGGAGCTGTCAACGCCGTGAAGAAGTCCCTGCAGATTGGCGCCAGCGAAGGCGTCCACCTCAGCGACGACGCACTGGCCGGATCCGACGCCGCGGCCACCTCGCTGGCGCTGGCCGCAGCCATCCGCCACCTCGGCGCAGACACCCCCGCCGACCTCATCCTCACCGGCATGGCCTCCACCGACGGCGAGACCTCCCTGGTGCCCGCCCAGCTCGCCGAGCGCCTGGACCTGCCGCAGGTCACTTTCGCGTCCTCCGTGGAGCTCGACGGCGCCCGGCTCACCGCCCGCCGCGACGGCGGCACCCACTCCGATACCGTCGAGGCGACGCTGCCCGCCCTCGTCTCGGTCACAGACCAGATCAATGACCCCCGCTACCCGAACTTCAAGGGCATCATGGCGGCCAAGAAGAAGACCATCACCACGCTGACCCTTGCCGACATCGGCGTCGACCCGGCGCAGGTGGGACGGTCCGGTTCCTGGACGTCCGTCGACTCCGCCGAGGTGCGCCCGGCGCGCACCGCCGGCACCATCATTACCGACGAGGGCGACGCCGGCATCAAGCTGGTTGAGTTCCTGGCCGCCCAGAAGCTGCTCTAAGGGGATTCTCAGACATGGCAAAAGTACTGGTATTCATTGACAACCCCGGCCAGGCCCTGAAGAAGGCCAGCCTGGAACTGCTCACCATTGCCCGCTCCCTGGGCGAGCCCGCCGTCGCGTTCAACGGCGAGCTCCATGACGACGTCGCGGCCGCCCTCGCCGCCTACGGCGCCCAGACGCTGTACCGGCCCTCCGCGGCGGACCTCGACGACTACCTCGTGGGCCCCAAGGCGTCCTACCTTGCCGCCGCGGTGCTGACCGCGGATGCGACCGTCGTCCTGACTGAAAACTCGGCGGAGGCCAAGGAAATCGCGGCGCGGCTGGGCATCAAACTCGGTGCGGGCGTGATCACCGACGTCGTGGCCGTGGACCCGGACGGAACGGCGCACAAGTCCGTCCTGGCCGGTTCCTACACCACCACGGCAAAGGCCACCACCCCGGTGGCGGTCCTGACCGTCAAATCCAACAGCATCACTCCGGAACCGGCGGTCACCGGCACAGCGCCGGCGACGGTCACGGTGGCGGTCCCGGAGACAGCCACCGCCGCGTCGGCACGGATCACCGCCCGCAACGAAAAGGCCGCCAGCGGCCGCCCGGACCTCGCCGAGGCCCGGATCGTCGTGGCCGGCGGACGCGGAGTCGACGGCAACTTCGGCCCGGTCGAAGACCTTGCCGACGCCCTCGGCGCAGCCATCGGCGCTTCCCGCGCCGCGACGGACGCCGGCTGGATCGGCCACGACGCCCAGATCGGGCAGACCGGCAAAACCGTGTCGCCCCAGCTGTACATCTCCGCGGGCATCTCGGGGGCCATTCAGCAGAAGGCCGGCATGCAGACCGCCAAGGTGATCGTCGCCGTGAACAAGGATGCCGAGTCGCCCGTTTTCGAGATTGCCGATTTCGGCATCGTGGGGGACCTCTTCCAGGTCCTGCCGCAGGCCACCGAAGAAATCAAGAAGCGCCGGGGCTGATTCCTTGAACACCTTCGCCACGCAGGCGCAAAGCCCGTTCGATCCGACGGAGCACCGGATCGAACGGGTGCTTTGTTTCACCGCCCACCCGGACGACGTCGACTTCGGCGCCGCCGGCACGATCGCAGACTGGACCGCCGCCGGCGTCGAGGTCAGCTACTGCATCATGACCGACGGCGACGCAGGCGGCTTCGACCCTGCGCAGCGGGACGAGATCGTCCGGCTGCGGAACGAGGAACAGCGACGTGCCGCGGCTCTCGTCGGGGTGACGGACATCCACTACCTCCACGAACGCGACGGCTACCTCGAACCCTCGCACGAAGTGATCCGCGAAGTCGTGCGGCTTATCCGTCGGCTCCGGCCCGACGTCGTGCTGTCGATGCACCCTGAACGGAACTGGAACCGGATCCAGAAGAGCCATCCGGACCATCTCGCCGTGGGGGAGGCCGTGACCCGGGCGGTGTATCCGGCCCTGGAGAACCCGTTTGCGTACCCGGAGCTGGCCGAAGCCGGGCTGGAGGCGTACAAGCTGCCGTGGCTGTGGCTCTTCGCCGGGCCGGAGGAGCGCGAAAACCACTTCGTCGACGTCACGGACCACGTCGAGGGCAAACTGGCCGCGATCCACATCCACACCAGCCAACATCCCGACATCGACGCCATGGACCGCACCGTCCGCGGATTGATGGTCCGGACCGCGGAGCGCGCCGGGCTCCCGGCCGGCCGCAGCGCCGAGGCGTTCCACGTCGTATCGGTCAACGGCGAGGGGACAATCGCCGGTTTCTAGTGTTGCCCCCTGCCAGCCCTCTGCCATAAGCTGGAGTCAGTTTAAATCATATTTAATTGAGGAAGGCAGACTTTAATGGCGAAGACTGCGCAGCACCCCGTGCTGGTCATCATGGGCGTCTCGGGATCAGGAAAATCAACGGTGGCAGGCCTGCTGGCCAGCCGGCTGGGCTGGGATTTTGCCGAAGGCGATGACCTGCACCCCGCATCGAATGTGGCGAAGATGCACGCCGGCCAGCCCCTTACCGACGAGGACCGCTGGCCCTGGCTGGAAAGCATCGCCGGGTGGATCCGGCAGCACACTGACACTGGTACTCCCGGCGTCGTCACCTGCTCGGCGCTCAAGAAGCGCTACCGGGATGTCCTGCGCGGCGATGGCGTGGTGTTCGTTTTCCTCGACGGCAGCAGGGACCGGATCTCGGACCGGCTGGCGTCCCGGCACGGGCACTTCATGCCCGCGGCCCTGCTCGAATCGCAGTTCGAGGCGCTCGAAGCCCCCACTCCAGAGGAAAACTCCATCACACTGAGCGTCAGCTCGGCACCGTCGGAGGAAGCACAGGAGATCATCGACAGGCTCCAGCTCGACGCCGTTAGCCCGTAGCCGCTTCGAACGACTAGTCCCCTCAAACGACGAAGCCGCGCAGGCCCTGAACCCTCGGAGGGTTCAAGGCCTGCGCGGCTTTGTTCGTGCGGGCCCCGCTACGCGCCCAGCGGGGCGGCGGCGACGGTGGGCATGGTCGGCGACGCCGAGCCGCCGGATGGTTCCACCGTGATGCCCAGGGCTGCTGCGCTGCCGATGCCCTGGACGACGGCCGGCTTGGACAGCGCCTCCGCATCCATCAGGCCCTGGGAAACCGGGGCCGAACCGTCCTTGGGGATCAACCACATCTGGTAGACCTTGCCGGGAGGAGGTGCCGGGACGTCATTCATCTTGACGACGACGGCGTCCTTCGAAGGCGAGACGGACACGGTGGCCGTGCCGCCGCCGGTGACATTGACTGTTGCCTGCCGCACATCGCCTGCCTGCATCACCTGGTTCAGCGGATCGTTCTGGTTCGCCACGTAGGCGCCGACGCCGACTCCGCCCAAGGCGATGAGCGCGGCGGCGGCGACGCCAACGAGCCAGTTGCGCATGCCCTGCGGCCGGCGTCGTTCCTCCCGGCGCTTGCGGGCGGCGCCGAGCTCGTCGGTGACGGAGAGCTCCGTCGTCTCCCGGACGGGCCGGGCCACGACGGGCGGTACCGCCGCCGGCTCCTGTCCCGGGTGCGTGGCGGGCACGCCGGCCGCGTTCTGGGCGGGCAGGGAGGCCATGATCCGGTCCAGCAGGCCGGCGGGCGGCTCTTCCTCGGCCGTGAAGCTGGTGGCGAGCGTCTCGCGGGCCTGACGGACGCGCTCGTCGAAGGCGGCGCGTTCAGCGGCCGGGGCGGAGGCGAGGTGCCCCTCGATGGCGGCACGCTCGGCCTCGTCCAGTGCGTTCAGGGCGTACAGTTCGGCGAGGTCAGCCGCGCGGCCTGAGGCGAGGTCGGTGGCGATATCGGCTGCAAAGCCGGCAGGGACGCGGCCGTTGTTGTGTGCGTTCATGTCGGTCATCTCAACTCACCCCCAGACAGGTCTTCAGCCGGATTAGTCCGTCGCGGATGCGGGACTTGATGGTGGGCACCGCAGCATTGAGCTTCTCTGCGACTTCCCGGTAAGTGAGGCCGCCGTAGTAGGCGAGCCGCACGGACTCCTGTTGTGTGTCGGTCAGCGTCTCCAGGCAGCGGACCACGGCCTCGGCTTCCAGCCGGCTGCCGACCTCGTCAGAGACGGAATCGTGGTCGATGTCCTGGCTGCTGGCACCGTATTTCGCTTCCCGGTCGGTGGACGACTGGGAGGAGCGGACCTTGTCCACGGCCCTGCGGTGGGAGATGGTCATCAGCCAGGCGAGCGGGCTGCCGGCCTCGGGGTTAAACTTGGCGGCGTTCTGCCACACCTGGAGGAAGACCTCCTGGGTGGTGTCCTCGCTGAGTTCCACGTCGATCAGTACCCGCCGGGCCATGCCGAAGACGCGCCGGGACGTGAGTTCGTAGAACTCTGCGAAGGCCGCCTGGTCGCCGCGGGCAATCTGTTCCAGTAATCCGCCGAGCCGGCGGTTCACATCGGCTGACGTGCCCGGGGGAGCGGTGGCCTCGGGGTTCGGGGCGTTGGGAGTGTCCATCACCTTCAAGCATAAGGTGCCCGCCGCCGATCGCGGGTCATGAGGGGTTCCGCCCGGGGTGTGGCTGCCGGCAAACCGCCGGACCGGTCGCCTGTTCGCCTGCAATGCTGTCACCTGCCGCTCCTCGCTCCCTTCCCCGCTCCCGTGGCCCGCCGTGTGATTGGGCTTCACAGGTGATTCGGAACAGCGGTGGAACCGGATGGGCGGGTCCGGGAAAAGTTGCGGAAGCTAGAGCTTGGCGCCGGCGAATCCGTTCTGGCGCCAGGCCTCGTACACGGCGATCGAGGCCGCATTCGCAAGGTTCAATGAACGTAACGAGGGGAGCATCGGCAGCCGGACGCGGGACGTGACGCGGGGGTCGTGCTTAAGTTCCTCGGACAGCCCCACGGATTCCCGGCCGAACATGAGCACGTCACCGGGACGGTAACTGATGTCCGTGTAGGACGCCTCGCCGTCGGAGGTGAAGGCGAAGACACGCTCCGGTGCGAGGGCGGCCCAGGCAGCGCCGATGTCCTGATGGACGGTCACGACGGCGAGGTCGTGGTAGTCGAGGCCGGCCCGCCGCAGCTTCGCGTCGGAGAAATCGAAGCCCAGGGGCTCGACCAGGTGCAGCTCCGCGCCGGTGATGGCGGCCAGCCGGATCGCGTTGCCCGTATTGCCGGGGATTTCTGGGGTGTGGAAGAGGATGCGGAACACCGTCCCATCCTAGCGAGCCTGCTAGTGCATCCCGCGCAACAGCCGGGCCAGCACGGGAACGATGACCGTGTTGGGCGCCGGACCGGAACTCAGGAACTGCTTGAGGCCGCGGGCCAGCCCGGCAGCGTTGACCACCTGGACGATCTCGTGGGCGCCGGAGCGCCGGTGCCGGTCGATCACCGGTTCGTGCAGGTTTCCGTCGGTGCTGTGGACCACGGTCCAGCCGGTGACATTGAGCTCCGGAAAGATGTCCTGCATCCGGCGCACCACGTGGGCCAGTTGGGGCGGGGCGATGGACCGGCCGCCGTGGGTCAGGGCACTGCCGTTCCAGGCGTAGGCGCCGGGCGGCAACAGCATGGAGCCGATGACCGCCATCCGGTAGCCGGAGAGCACCACATGGTCGATGTGGCTGTTATCCGCCGGCGACTGCAGCCCGTTGATGAGCCGGGCGGCCGGGATGGAGGGGAGGACCTGCCGGCTGATGAGCTGCACGGTCCGCATTTCCCGCTGGATCCTTGCCTCTGCCCCGAAGATGCCCCGTTTGCGGGGCAGCCCGTGGACCTGCTGTTCGGCAAGGTTTTTCGGGATCAGCGGGACTTCACCGGTCCCGGCGTACTGCTCGTAGGGCGGGAGGTAGACCGGCGCATCGGAGGCCGTGTTCCGGGGCGTGTTCGGGCGCCGGACGTTGGCCGAGGCGCGGCTGCCGGCCGCCGGAGCGTCAAAGTGGGCCCCCTCGTCGGCGGGCGGGGGTGCAAAGGCGCCGCGGCCGCTGCCGTAGGAGCGGTCGTAGTCGGCGCGGCTCTTGGCGTCGATCAATGTCTCGTAGGCGAGCGTGACGCGCCGGAAGGCGGCCGGGTCGCCGCCGTGATCGGGGTGCGCGGTGCGGGCGGCCTTGCGGTAGGCCACCTTGATTTCCTTATCCGTCGCCGTCACGGGGATCCGAAGGACCTGGTAATGCGAGCTGTTGCCCTGCGTCAAGCAAGAATCCTTTGCCTCGATGGTGCCAGCCCATCCTGGACGTCCGGTCTGGCCAGTTTAACCGGCTAGGGGAAGAACGCGCGTACCGGCACGGAAGGTTCCCGACGGCTGGCATAATTCAGCGCATGCTTATCGCCGTTGCCGTCAACCCGCGGGCATCCTTTGGCCGCGGGTTACACGCCGGCAACGAGGCAGCCGCGTACTTCCGGGCCGCAGGGGCCGACGTCCTGCTCCTGTGTGAGGACAGCTACGACGCGCTGGCGGAGTCCGTGGACAAGGCGCTGGCCTCCGGCGTGGATGCCCTCGTGATGGTGGGCGGTGACGGAATGGTCCACCTCGGCGTCAATGCGCTCGCCGGATCGGGCATGCCCTTTGGGACGGTTCCGCTGGGGATCATCCCGACCGGCACCGGGAACGACATGGCGCGGGCGCTCGGCGTGCCGGCACACGATATCCCCGCCGCCTGCGCGACGGTACTCGCAGCCCTGGAATCCGGAGGGCGGCTGATCGACGCCGGACGGGCCTCCTCCGCCGGGACGTCCCGTTGGTTCGCCGGTGTGGTGTCCGCCGGGTTCGACGCGGCCGTCAACGAACGGGCCAACGCCTGGCGGTGGCCCCGCGGCAAGGCCCGCTACCACCTGGCCATGCTCCGCGAACTCGCCTCCTTCCGGGCCATCAACTACACAGTGACGGCCGACGGCGAAACCTGGCGGCAGCGGGCGATGCTGATCTCCGTTGCCAACGGCCAATCGATCGGCGGCGGAATGAAAGTGACTCCCGACGCCATGCTCGATGACGGCTTACTGGACCTGTTCATTGTCAGCCAGCTCTCCCGGACAGGCCTCCTGAAGGTCTTTCCAAAGGTCTTTTCCGGCGGCCACCTCGGCCATCCGGCAGTGCATATCCGGCGGGTCCGCAAGGTGGAACTGTCGGCGGACAACGTGATTGCGTACGCCGACGGGGAAAGGATCGGTCCCTTGCCCCTGACTATCGAGGTGGTTCCCGGGGCGGTGCGTGTCCTGGCGTAGCCCGCAGCCGTGTCACGCGGCCCGGCGCCGGGGACGGGCGCCGTCGTGAAGAGAGTCTAGAATCGTGCGGAGGCCCGGGCGGAAAGCGAACGGGCAGGGCGATATTGGGGCGGGGGCATGGGAAGCAAACTGGCAGCCGGGGTCACGGCAACGGCGGGCACTGGCACCGGTTCCCGCAAGGCTTGCCGTGTGCACCGGAGGAGCCGCGCATTCCTGGCGCTCGCCGTGGCGGGGACGCTTGCCGGCTGCAGCGTCGGCGTACCGGACCCCTCCGCCCCCAAGGCGGCACCGTCGACTCCGGCCCTCGCCACCCCCACCATCACGCCCGGTCACGATGCCGCCGCCGTCGCAGCGAAGGACATGCCCTTCACCGCCGGCGGGACCCTGGCCGCCGGGGTGCCCGTCCAGCTTTCCGACGGGCTGCGCGACGTGCCGGGGTGGAAGCCCGTCAAGGAGAACCTGGCCGGCGCGAGTGAGTATGTGAAGGACGACGGCTGTGTGGTCTCGGCAAAGGTGCGGACCAACCAGTCAGCCCTTGCCGTCCCCGGCGACGACAGGGCGTCCACGGAGGCCCTCTTCCAGTACCTTGACGCCAGCATTCTTCCGGCGTACCTGGAACCGGCGACCCTGCACTGGGGTGGAGAACCCGGCGGGCCCGCCCCCGCCGTCGAGGTGCTCGTGTTCAAGGGCGGAGAACGGTCCGGCACCAGGGCCACTGCGATCTACGCACGTCTGTTCAGCAAGTCCGGCTCCTCGGTGTACCTGTCCGTTTCGTGCCCCGACGCCACGACGCTGGCAGCGGCACGGTCAGAAGTCGAGGCACGGATCGCCGTCGTACCTCCGTCCGGATAGGGCCGCCGTCTGCGTGGGTCCGCCTGGACCGCCGATCAGGTGGTTAAGCAATGAATCTTGTTTTTAGAGCTACGCTGATTTCATGATCCGAGCCCCGTGGAACCGCAGGCTTGCGGCCGTCGCCTCCCTGGGGGACGAGAACCGCCGGAAGCTGTTCGATTTCGTCGCCTCGGCCGGGTGCGCCATCAGCCGCGACGACGCTGCCGGCGCCCTTGGCGTGCCCCGGAGCACGGCCTCCTTCCAGCTGGACCGGCTGGTCAGGGACGGGCTGCTGGCGGTGGAATTCCGGAAGCTTCGCGGCGGGGGTGGGCCCGGATCGGGGCGCCCCGCCAAGCTGTACCGGGCCGCCGTCGGAGAAGTCGCTGCGTCAGTGCCGGACCGGAACTATGATTTGGCCGCGGAGTTGCTGGTCTCAGCCATCGAGGAGTCAATGGCCGGCGGCGGTTCCGCCCGCGAAGCGCTGTTGAGCGCCGCCCGCGCGCGGGGTCTCGCGGCAGCCCGGGCCAAGGTTGCCCCGGCCGGGCAGGCGGAGGCCCAGACGGGAGCAGCGGGAGCCGACTTTGCCGGGTTCCTCGCCGCGGAGGGCTACCGCCCCGAGGACGACGGCGACGGCGGCCTGGTGTTGCTCAACTGTCCGTTCCACAGGATCGCCGAGGGACATACCGGCGTGGTCTGCGCCATGAATGGCGCCTTCCTGGGCGGCGCCGCGGCGGGCTGCG
Source organism: uncultured Arthrobacter sp. (assembly GCA_937873245.1). Taxonomy (GTDB): domain Bacteria; phylum Actinomycetota; class Actinomycetes; order Actinomycetales; family Micrococcaceae; genus Arthrobacter. The sequence goes on from CALMVY010000232.1 coordinate 15,965, forward strand.
GCATCGACCCGGACCGGGTGCAGGCCCTTGCCATCGACGAGCTTCGCGCCCAGGGCGCCGCCCGGCCGGCGCAGTGCTGCGCCAGGATCACGCCTTAGGGGCAAGGCCCGTCGAGGCGGGGCCGGCGGTGACGTTCGGCGCGGCGGCCGCCTGCGGTTTGGCCTGCCCCCGCATTCCGGTCAGCAGCACCCCGGCGATCACCAGCACGCCACCCACGATCTGGACCAGCGCGACCGGCATCCCCAGTGCCACGGTGATGACCGCCGTGAAGACCACAATGAGGTTGAGGTAGTTTCCGGCTGTGCCGGACGGGGTGGTCTTCAGGGCAAGGTTCCACAGCAGGTAGGCGCCCAGGGACGGGAAGACCACGATGTAGGCCAGCGACCAGGCCTCGGCGGTAGTCTCCGGAAGCGTCACGTTCATGGCGAGGGCGAAAGGCGCCAGCGTCACGGCCGCAATCGCCACCTGCACGGCCGTGGCCGCGATGGCGGGGAGCTCCAGCCTGCGGGCGATGATCGTATAGCAGCCCCAGACCAGGATCGCGCCGATCATCAGGAGCTCACCAATATTCAAGGACAGGCTGATCACACGCTGCAGCTCGCCCCGGGTCAGCACCAGCAGGACGCCAAGAAGGCCGAGGCAGATGCCGAACCAGCCCAGTCGTGTGGTCCTCTCGCCGGTCAGGACCATCGCCAGCACAACGATCAGGGCCGGGTTGGCCGCCGTGATCAGCGAGGCGTTCATGGCGGACGTGTGGCCGAGGGCCCCGTACAGCAGGAGCGTGTAGCCGCTCATGCCCAGAACGCTCAGAAGCAGCAGTACGGGCCAGCGGCGCAACACCGCGCGCCAGTCCGGCTTCTCCACGAAGTGGGCCAGCAGCAGCAACGGCACGGCCGCCAGTGCCCAGCGCCAGAACGTCAGGTCCATGGGCGTCATCGAGGCAACGGCAGCCTGGGCCACAATGAAGTTCCCGGACCAGAAGAGGGTGGCCAGGACGAGGTACACGGACGCTTTCACCGCTCGAATCTACACCAGGGCGGCGGCCGGTCCGCAGGTAGAATTGGCCTGTGCCCGTATACCTTGATCATGCCGCAACCACCACCCTGGCCCCGGAGGCCCTCGCGGCGCTGACCCGTGAACTGGCCCGGACCGGCAACCCCTCCTCGCTGCATGGATCGGGCCGCCGCGCCCGCCGCGCCGTCGAGGACGCCCGCGAGGTGCTGGCGGCCGCGGCCGGGGCGCACCCCTCCGAAGTCATCTTCACCTCGGGCGGAACCGAAGCCGACAACCTTGCCGTGAAGGGCCTGTACTGGGCCCGGCAGGCCGAGGACCCAGCCCGTACGCGCATCCTGTGCTCCGCCGTCGAACACCACGCCGTGCTGGACACCGTCGAATGGCTCGAGCGGCACGAGGGCGCCGAGGTGTCCTGGCTTCCGGTAGATGAGGAGGGCGTCGTGGACCTTGCCGTGCTGGAGGCCGAGCTATCCCGGGACCCGGCCTCGATCGCCCTGGTCACAGTGATGTGGGCCAACAACGAAGTCGGCAGCATCCAGCCCGTGGCGGAGATCGTCGAACTGGCACACAGCGCCGGCGTTCCGGTCCACTCCGATGCCGTCCAGGCCTTCGGCTCCGTTCCCGTGGATTTCCGGGCCACCGGGCTGGACGCCATGTCCATTTCCGGGCACAAGATCGGCGGCCCGGTCGGCGTCGGGGCGCTGATGCTCGGCCGCGCCGTAAAGCTGACCCCCGTCCAGCACGGCGGGGGACAGGAGCGCGACGTCCGCTCCGGGACCCTGGACACCGCGTCCATTGCCGCCTTTGCCGCGGCGGCCGAGGCGGTCACAACCAGTCTGCCGGCGGAGAGGGCACGCATTGCAGCGCTCCGGGACCGGCTGATCGACGGCGTCCAGGCGGCGGTGCCGGACGCCGTGCTGCGCGGGGCTCCCGGTTCCGGACGGCTGCCGGGCAATGCCCACTTCACCTTCCCCGGCTGCGAGGGCGACTCGCTGCTGTTCCTGCTCGATCTGGCAGGGGTCGAATCCTCCACCGGATCAGCCTGCACGGCGGGTGTACCCCGGCCGTCCCACGTGCTGCTGGCCATGGGACTGGACGAGGACACAGCCCGGGGCGCCCAGCGGTTCAGCCTGGGGCATTCCTCCACCGCGGCCGACGTCGATGCGCTGCTGGCCGCCTTGCCCGGCGCGTATACCCGCGCACGCCAGGCCGGCATGGCCGGCCACGAGTCCAGCATCCAGACCGCCGGAACCGTCGCCCGCCAGTCCGCCGCCACCGACTAGGTCTCCGGCAGGAGCCCGGCGAGCGGGACGTCCGGATCGGCCAGGGCCGCAGGGCTCACGGGGGTTTTCGCCGAGATGAGCTGCTTGATCAGCTTTTGCGGCTTGGCGGAACGCGGCCAGTTCACGCTCATTCCAGCCACCACCCGGCCGTCGCGCTGCCAGAAGGCGAGAAACTCCTTGCCCTCGAGTGAACCCCGGATGGCGGGCGGCTCCGAGGCGAGTGACGGGAAACCGGAGTACTCCATGCTGACGTCGAACTGGTCGGTGTAGAAGTAGGGGACCGTGTCCAGCACGGCAGCCTGGCCGAGCATCGCCCTGGCCGCCACCTTGCCGCCGTTGATGGCATTGGACCAGTGCTCGCTGCGGTGGTGTTCCCCGGTGAAGGGATGCAGGGCGTTGGCGACGTCCCCGGCGGCAAAGATGGCGGGCGCTGAGGTCCGCAGCGAGGCGTCCGTGAGGATGCCGTTCCGCAGGGCGATCCCCGCCGCTTCGGCAAGCGAGACCTCGGGGATCACTCCTACGGCGAGGATCACGAGATCCGCGGGCAGGACCTCCCCGGCATCCGTGACCACGCCGGTGACCCGGCCCGACTGCTCCCTGATTTCCGCAGCCGAGGCGGGCAGCCGGAACCGGACGCCGTTCGCCTCGTGCAGCGAACGGAAGAACCCGCCCAGCTCCCGCCCGATCGCCGCGGCCAGCGGCACCTCCTCGAGCCCCAGCAGGGTGACGGAGTTTCCATACGCGCTCGCCGCCGCAGCGAGCTCCATCCCGATCCAGCCCGAACCGATCATCACGACGTTCCGCCCGCCGTCGGCCAGTCCGGCGCGCAGGCGGCGGCAGTCGTCCACTGTGCGGAAGGTGCTGACCCCCTCCGCGTCGCTTCCGGGCAGCGGAATGCGCCGGGGGCGGGCGCCGGTGGCCAGGAGCAGGGAGGCGTAGCCCAGACTCTGGCCGTCCCGAAGGTTTACGCTGCGGGCGGCCGGATCAATCCCGGTGACGGTGGTGCCCAGCCGCAGTTCAACTCCGTTCGCTTCGTACCAGTCCGCCGGAACCACGGGGAGGGCGCCGTCGTCGGCCATGGCCAGGAGGTACTCCTTGGACAGCGGCGGACGGAGGTAGGGATGGTGCCGCTCCTCAGCCAGCAGAATCACCGGCCCGCGGTAGCCCTCCGCGCGGAGCGTCTTGGCAGCGGTGGCGCCGGCGAGTCCGCCGCCCACGATCACAATGTTCTCGGAGGCCATGATGTGCTCGATTCCTGCGGGCGCCGGCGCAACCGGGGCCGCATGTCGCGGAAAGTGCATCTAAAACCGTTGTTTTTGACTTTAGAATCGCCACCGACTGCCGTCAAGGTCTTTTGGGTGAGGATTCGGCGTGGCGATAGACTGGTGCGGCAGGCATTGTGCTACTTCTGCTTCCCGCAGCCGCCGGTGCCGGCAACAACCCCTGAACCCCAAAGAAAGTCAGTATGCGAGTTCTTGCAGCCATGAGCGGCGGCGTCGATTCCGCCGTTGCCGCAGCCCGCGCCGTCGAGGCGGGACACGACGTCGTCGGCGTCCACCTCGCGCTGTCCAGGATGCCCGGTACCCTGCGCACCGGCAGCCGGGGCTGCTGCACCATTGAGGACTCCCGCGACGCCTGGCGGGCCTGCGACGTGCTTGGAATCCCTTACTACGTGTGGGACTTCTCGGAGCGCTTCAAGGAAGACGTGGTCCAGGACTTCATCGACGAATACGCCGCCGGGCGCACGCCAAACCCCTGCATGCGCTGCAACGAGCGGATCAAGTTCGCCGCGCTGCTGGAAAAGGCCATCGCCCTGGGATTCGACGCCGTCTGCACCGGCCACTACGCCAAGGTGATCAACGACGCCGACGGCAACCCCGAGCTGCACCGCGCCGCGGACTGGGCCAAGGACCAGAGCTACGTCCTCGGAGTGCTCACGCACGAGCAGCTCAAGCACTCCATGTTCCCGCTCGCGGACACGCCCTCCAAGGCCGAGGTCCGCGCCGAAGCGGAACGTCGCGGCCTGTCCGTGGCGAACAAGCCGGACAGCCACGACATCTGCTTCATCCCCGACGGCGACACCGCCGGGTGGCTGGCCGAGAAGATCGAGATGACCACCGGCGACATCGTGGACGAGTCCGGCGCGAAGGTCGGCGAGCACCCCGGGGCCAATGCGTTCACGGTCGGCCAGCGCCGCGGGCTGAAGCTCGGCACCCCGGCCGCCGACGGCAAGCCGCGCTTCGTGCTGGAGATCCGGCCGAAGGAAAACAAGGTGGTGGTGGGGCCCGAGGCGCTTCTCGCCATCGACGAGATCCGCGGCATCAAGGTTTCCTGGGCCGGCCTGCCGATCGCGGAGATCGCCACCGGCGAGGAGTTCGACTGCTACGCCCAGGTCCGCGCCCACGGCGACCCTGTGCCCGCCACTGCGCGCATGGAGCGCGGGGCAGATGCCGGCAACCTCGTGGTCACACTGACGGAGCCGCTGCGCGGCGTGGCCCCTGGACAGACCGTCGTGCTCTACCAGGGCAGCCGGGTGCTGGGCCAGGCCACCATCGATGCGGCGCGGTCGCTGCAGCGGGCCGCACTCTAGACAGCCCGACATTCCGCGGTCGTCCCGACGCCGAGAAGAGCCGCACACCGCTGGTGTGCGGCTCTTTCATTGGTTCCCAGCGCCGGAACCGCGCAGTGCCCCAACCGCAGTGCCCCAACCGCGGCGGCGCCTGACCGCCCTGCCGGAATCCAGACCTGATTCCTGAAGATAATGGCGAGTTCTGCCCGTTCGTGTAAATTTTGTGTCTCATCTCACAAGATGTAACGATTCACCTACTGGTCGTCTGGTTGAATCGAGGCATCAGGACAGCGTGCCGCCCTCCGAGCCGTCCCAAGAACGTCGGGGCCGCGCACCAGTACTCATCGAACAGAAAGTTCACAGATGGCAATGAACAAAAAAGCCCTGCAGAGCGCCATCGCGCTCGCCGGGGTATCCGCCTTCGCACTGACCGCCTGCACCGGCCCCGCCGGCGGCGGCACGGCCACCGGAAGCGCCGCCGGCGGAGGCACCATTACGTACGGCACCACCGACAAGGTCGTTACCCTCGACCCCGCCGGTTCCTATGACGGCGGTTCATTCATGGTGATGAACCAGATCTATCCGTTCCTGCTCAACTATGCCCCGGGCACTGCGGAGGCCACTCCCGACGTCGCCGAGTCTGCCTCGTTCACCTCGCCCACCGAGTACACGGTGAAGCTGAAGTCCGGGCTGAAGTTCGCCAACGGAAACACCCTGGATTCTTCCGACGTCGTGTTCTCCTTCAACCGGATCGTCGCGATCAACGATGCCAACGGTCCCGCCTCGCTGCTGTCCAACATGAGCAAGGTCGAAGCAAAGGATGCCACCACTGTGGTGTTCACCCTGAAGGCCGGCAACGACCAGGTCTTCCCCGGGGTGCTTGCTTCCAACCCGGGCCCGATCGTCGATGAGCAGGTTTTCCCGGCCGACAAAATCATGGACGACGACGCCATCATCAAGGGCAAACCGTTCGCCGGCCAGTACACGATCGAAAGCTACAAGAAGAACGAACTCGTCAGCTTCAAGGCCAACCCGGACTACAAGGGCCTGCTCGGCAAGCCTGCCAACGAGGGCGCCAACCTGAAGCACTACGCAGACTCCAACAACCTCAAACTGGATGTCCAGCAGGGCAACATCGACGTTGCCGGCCGCATCCTGACCGCAACCGACGTGGCTGACCTGGAGAAGGATGCCAAGGTCAAGGTCCACAAGGGTCCGGGCGGCGAGCTGCGCTACATGGTCTTCAACTTCGACACCATGCCGTTTGGTGCCAAGACCCCCGAGGCCGATCCCGCGAAGGCGCTTGCCGTCCGGCAGGCGGTTGCCCACCTCGTGGACCGCGACGTTATCGCTTCCCAGGTATTCAAGAACACCTACACCCCGGTGTACTCCTACGTTCCGCAGGGCTTCGAAGGGGCATCTGAGCCGCTGAAGAGCCTCTACGGCGACGGCAGCGGCAAGCCGAGCCTCGAGAAGGCCAAGAAGGTCCTCGCGGATGCAGGCATCACGTCGGTCGTGGATCTCAAGCTCCAGTACACCGACCGCTACGGCAAGTCCGCTGCGGATGAGTACGCCCTCGTCAAGGAGCAGCTTGAGAAGTCGGGCCTTTTCACGGTTGACCTGAAGTCAACGGAGTGGACCACCTACACCAAGGAACGCCGCGCCGACGCCTACCCGGTCTACCAGCTGGGTTGGTTCCCGGACTACTCCGACGCCGACAACTACCTGACGCCGTTCTTCATCCCCGGCAACTTCCTGGGTAACCACTACGAGAACCCGGCCGTTACGGACGTCATCAACAAGCAGCTGACCACGGTTGACAAGACCGAGCGTGCGAAGCTGCTGGGCGAGGCGCAGGAAGCTGTCGCCAAGGACCTCTCCACGCTGCCGTTGCTGCAGGGTGCCCAGGTCATGGTGGCCGGCAAGGACATCAAGGGTGTCGAGAAGACCCTGGATGCTTCCTTCAAGACCCGCCTTGGCGTGATGTCCAAGTAGGTCAATTTCCCCATCCGGTTCTGACCAGCCGAGGAGGCGGGGCGCCAGCACGGCGTCCCGCCTTTCTTGGTGGTACAGGACAACAGCTTCCGGAGCCCCTCAGGGCCTCCCGGAAACACACACTGAGGTACCAATGACAACACTTATCGAGGCACCGCCGACCGACGGCGAAGGCCTTCTGCCGATAAAGAGAAAAACGTCCGGTGGGGGACTGGGCCGCTACATTCTGATCAGGTTCCTGCTGATCTTCCCGACCATCTTCATCCTCGTCACCATGGTCTTCTTCATGATGCGGGTCACCGGCGATCCCATCACGGCTGCCATGGGCGGGCGCCTTCCCGCAGACCAGCTGCAGGAACGCATCCAGAACGCCGGCTACGACCGGCCGATTCTGGTGCAGTACTTCGAGTACCTGGGGCAGCTGATCACCGGAAACTTCGGCCGGACGCTGACCGACAACCGCGAGGTGTCCGAGATGATCATGACCTACGGTGCTGCCACCCTGGAACTGACCCTCAACGCGCTGGCCGTAGCCCTGGTCTTGGGCATCCCGCTGGGACTGGTCGCCGCCTACCGCCGCGACAAGGGCCCGGATGCCGTGCTCCGGATCTTCGCCATCCTCTGCTACGCCACCCCGGTGTTCTTCTCCGGCATGCTCCTCAAGCTGACCTTCTCGGTCTGGCTGGGCTGGCTCCCCGTCGCCGGGCGCGCCACAACAACGACCGAGCTCGCCCTGACATCGCTTGAATCGCCGACCGGCATTTACTGGCTGGACGCCATCCGCAGCGGCAACATGGCCGCGCTGGCCGACGTGATCGCGCACGCCGTGCTCCCGGCCACCGCGCTGGGCCTGCTGACCGCCGGAATCTTCCTCCGGCTGGTCCGCACGAACGTCATCGGCACGCTTGGCAAGGACTATCTGCAAGCCGGCCGTTCGCGCGGAGTCAGCGAGTTCCGCCTGGTCACAAAGCACGCCTACAAGCCGGCGCTGATCCCGATCATCACCGTAATGGGGCTCCAGATCGCCGTCATGCTCGGCGGCGCAGTGCTCACCGAGACGACCTTCGAATGGAAAGGGCTCGGCTTCCAGCTCGCCAACTACCTGACGGCCCGCGACTTCGTGGCCGTCCAGGGCATCGTGGTTCTGCTGGCAGTGATTGTGGCCGTGACCAACTTCATCGTGGACATCTTCGCCGCGCTGATCGACCCCCGCGTGAGGTACTGACATGAGCCTGGAACCCACTATTGCAGCCGAGAACCGCCGGGAACCGTGGTTCCGGCGTCTCCCCGTCGTTTCGCATTTCAACAAAAGCGTCGGCCTCCAGCGGGGCATGCTGGTGGCCGGACTCGTCCTGACCGCCATCTTCCTGCTGACCGCCATCTTTGCCCCGCTCCTTGCCCCCTACGGCTACTCGCAGCTCTCCGACGCCGACGGCGGCTTCCCGGCGCAAGAGGCGCCCGGCGGCAAACACCCCTGGGGCACCACTGTCGGCGGCTACGACGTCCTGTCACGGGTGATCTGGGGCGCACAGACCGCGGCTTTCGTCGTCATTGTTGCCGTCACCATGTCCATTGTCGTGGGTGTGGCACTCGGCCTGCTGAGCGGCTACATCGGTGGATGGCTGGACCGGATCCTTGTGGTCCTGGCCGATGCGGTCTACGCCTTCCCGTCGCTGCTCGTGGCGATCGTCATGGCAATCGTGATCAGCGGCGGCCAGTCCAGCCTCGTCGGCGGCATCTTCGCCGCCGGTATCGCGATCACACTGGTCTTTATCCCGCAGTACTTCCGCGTCATCCGGTCGGAGACGATCAGGCTCAAAGCCGAACCGTTCGTGGAGTCGGCGAAGGTCGTCGGGGCGTCAAACGTGCGCATCGTCACCCGGCACATCTACAAGAACGCCACCCGCACGCTCCCGTTGATCTTCACCCTGAACGCCTCCGAAGCCATCCTGACGCTGGCGGGCCTGGGCTTCCTGGGCTTCGGCATCGAACCCAGCTCGGCTGCGGAATGGGGCTTCGACCTGAACAAGGCCCTCGCGGACACGACGTCCGGCATCTGGTGGACCGGCGTATACCCCGGTATTGCCATCGTGCTGACGGTTCTCGGGCTGACGCTGGTCGGCGAGAGCATCAATGACCTCAACGACCCCCGCTTGCGGGGCCGCAAGAAGGCTGTCTCCGGCAAGGGCGGCCCGGACAACAGTGCCGCCACCCAGGCGGCAATCCGAGCAGAAGTGAGCAGCGCATGACCATCAACATCGACACGACCGGCGCAGGCCCGGTCCTTGACATCGACCACCTCAAGGTCACCTTCGCCACCGACGCCGGGGATGTGTACGCCGTCAAGGACGTCAGCCTGAAGGTCAATCCCGGCGAAGTTGTGGCGATCGTGGGCGAATCGGGCTCGGGCAAGACAGTCACCGCAAACACCATCCTCGGACTGCTGCCGGAAACTGCCATCAGCTCCGGGGCGGTGCTGATCAACGGCAACAACGTCATCAGCGTCAGCCCGGCGAAGCTCCGGCAGATCCGGGGCAGGGACGTCGCCATGGTCTTCCAGGAACCGTCCACCGCGCTGAACCCGGTCTTCACCGTGGGCTGGCAGATCGCCGAAGGCATCCGCGCCCACGCCGGCCACGGGGGAGGTGCCCGGGTCAGCGCCAAGGACGCCAAAGCACGTGCCATCGAGGCCCTGCGCAAGGTGGGCATCCCGGACCCTGAAACTAGGGTCAACTACTATCCGCACCAGTTCTCCGGCGGGCAGAAACAGCGCGTCGTCATCGCCGCGGCGCTGGCCCTGAACCCGGGGCTCATTGTGGCGGATGAGCCGACCACCGCGCTGGACGTCACTGTGCAGGCCGAAATCCTGGAACTCCTTCGGGACCTCCGGGACCAGTACGGCACCTCGATCGTGCTGATCACGCACAACATGGGCGTGGTGGCGGACCTCGCCGACCGCGTCGTCGTGATGTACCAGGGTGACGTGGTCGAAGAGGCGCCCTCGCGGGTGCTGTTCGCCGAACCGAAGCAGGACTACACGAAGAAGCTCCTGGCCGCCGTCCCGCACCTGGGCAGGAACTCTGCGTCCGAAGGCATGACGCAGCGCGCCCACCAGGGCGGCGAAGTACTCGTCGAGGCCAAAAACCTGACCATCGAGTACCCGGGCCGGCTGCGAAGCCCCGCGTTCAAGGCCGTGGACGGCGTCAGCTTCACAATTTCCGAGGGTGAAGTGTTCGGGCTGGTCGGCGAGTCGGGATCGGGCAAGACCACGATCGGGCGGGCCATCGCCGGGCTGAACCGGACCACCGGAGGCAGCCTGAAAGTCCTGGGCTACGAAATGCTCAATCTCAAGGAACGCACATTCAAGCCGCTGCGCAAGGAGATCGGCTTCGTGTTCCAGGACCCCGCGGCGTCCTTCAACCCGCAGCTGACCATCGGCGACTGCATCGCTGAGCCGCTCATTATCCACAGCAACCCGACCCCGGCCCAGGCACGCCAGCGGACCCGGGAACTGCTGGAAGCCGTGCAGCTCCCGGCCACCTACGCCGACCGGTTCCCGCATGAGCTCTCCGGCGGGCAGCGGCAGCGTGCCTCGCTGGCGCGGGCGCTCATCCTGAACCCCAAGCTGCTGATCGCCGATGAGCCGACGTCGGCCCTCGACGTGTCGGTCCAGGCCGTCGTGCTGGAACTGTTCAAGGACATCCAGGCCGAATTCGGCTTCGCCGCCCTGTTCGTCAGCCACGACCTCGCCGTCGTCGACATCCTGTCCCACTGGGTGGGTGTCCTCTACAAGGGCAAGATGGTCGAGCAGGGGCTTGGGAACCAGGTGATGGGCAATCCGCAGCACGAGTACACGAAGAAGCTGATTGCCTCCTTGCCGGTTCCGGATCCGGAAAAGCAGGCCAGGCGCCGGGAGGAATTCCGGGCCGTCCTTCACAGCTGAGCCGTACCGGCAGGTACGCAGGGGACATGCCCACCGTTCGCAGCGAACGGTGGGCATGTCCATTTTCGGACCTACGGAAGAAGCGCAGGAAGGCTCGCCGGGGGAGCCTCGCACGGCGCGCAGGCTGCGCTTAACAGCAGAAGTCATTAGCGCCGGTGCCCCTAGACTGGAGCAATGACCGAGCAGAACCAGACCCATCCCGCTGCCGATTCCTATGACCCCGGGGCCAGCTCGCTGGCCGGTCAGGTGGATCCCGCGGTGATGGCGGAGCTGTTGTCGATCCGCTCCAGCATCGACAACATCGATGCCACTCTCGTCTTCCTGCTCGCCGAGCGCTTCAAGGCCACCCAGAAGGTCGGGTTCCTAAAAGCCACCCACAAACTTCCCGCCGGCGACCCCGGCCGGGAAACGGCCCAGATCGCGCGGCTGCGACGCCTAGCCGCGGAGGCCCACCTGGACCCGGCCTTCGCCGAGAAGTTCCTCAACTTCATCATCGGCGAGGTCATCCGGCACCACGAGGCCATTGCCGAGGACCACGAAGCGGCACGGGCCGCCGACCCCCAGGCAACCAACACCGTGCGCCCGCCGACCGCAGGCGAAGTCCCCGGCGCTGCCGGCCCTGCCGTCTCCGCCACCGCCTAGCCGTGGCCGGACCCCAAGCAGTGCAGCCGGATCAGGTCACCGCCACCGCCCTGGGCACCTGGCCCGGCGAGGACCCCCTCGAGGCCGCTCGCATCATCCGTGGCGAGCTCGGCAGCCCGCACCTGCCGTTCCTGGCCGAGCTTCCGGACCGGGGCGTCGGTTCCGACGCGCTCGGCAGGACGGCCTCCTTGCTGGTGGATCTCTCCGTGGACGTCCAGCCCTACGGCTGGCGGATCGTGGACCGTCCCGGCAAGGACTTCAGGCGGGCGCGTTCGGCGTTGTCCACCGACATCAACATCCTCGCCGACGTAATCGGCGCCGAAGACACCCCGGCCGCGGACAGCAAGATCCAGCTCCGCGGCCCGCTCAGCCTCGCCGCGCGCCTGCACCTGCACAAC